>CAZOJZ010000159.1:0-23303 GCA_964580205.1 uncultured Roseivirgaceae bacterium | reverse complement strand
TACTGTATTGGCAGTGATGGAATTACTGATATTTGCCGGTGTCACCTTACCCCATTTTGAATATAAAAACCTAACCTTGAACGCTTTACCTAATGGCTATCAAGGCGTTTTTGCGGCCATTCCTTTTGCTATTTGGTTCTTTCTGGCCATTGAAGGGGTGGCCAACGTGGCAGAAGAAACCATTAACCCGCAGCGGAATGTGCTGATCGGCTTTGGTTCAGCAATTCTTACCCTGGTAGTGCTGTGCATTCTTACCTTCCTTTCATCCGTCGGAGTAGGCGGGTGGGAGGCCGTGGTATATCCCGAGCCGGGAGCCGAAGCATCCGATAGCCCTTTGCCCATGGCATTAAGACAGGTGGTTGGTGAAAGTCATTTCCTGTTTCATCTACTGATTACCATTGGTTTGGTAGGTTTACTGGCATCTTTTCACGGTATTATTTTGGCAGCTGGCAGGGCCACCTTTGAGTTTGGGCGGGTTGGTTTCGCCCCCAAAGGTCTGGGGAAAGTACATCCAAAGTTTAGAACTCCTGCTAACGCCCTTATCTTCAACATGGCTATTGGAATTATTGCATTGACCACTACAAAGACAGGAGAAATTATTACCATTGCGTGCTTTGGTGCGCTGACATTATATATTGTGGCAATGTTGTCTCTTTTCGCTTTACGCAGGAAATCACCGGAACTGGAACGACCATTTAAAGTTCCGTTCTATCCATGGTTTCCTATAATAGCCTTGGTTATTGCTTCCATTGCTCTGATAGCCATGACCGTTTATAACCCTTGGTTGGCTCTTATATATGTGGGAATGCTAATTTTGTCTTACTTATATTTTCTTTTTTTTGTTGAGCCTGAAAACAATCTTGAGTAGGGTCAGGATGTGAAATTTTGGTAATATTAAGTAAAAAAGAACCTCTATATTAAGCAACCCATGAAGAACAACTCCAAAAAGTCAGTGAAGGACGCAATTAATTCCATTAAAGAAAACCCCTCCATAAAGGTAAAAATTGCTGTTACGGACATTGATGGCATCCTAAGGGGTAAGGTGGTGAGTAAAGAAAAGTTCTTATCAATAGCTGAAGGTGGATTTGGATTTTGCGACGTAGTATTTGGATGGGATTCCGGCGATAAAGCTTACGATAATTCAAGGTTCACCGGTTGGCACACCGGGTATCCTGATGCACAGGCCTGTTTGGATCTTTTGACTTATAGGGAAATACCCTGGGAAAAGGAATTGCCCTTAGTGCTGGCAGATTTTTGTGATGATTCCGGCGGTCCGCTGGATGTATGCCCTCGAGGTCTGCTTAAAAATATTAGAGAGGCCTGTTTGGTTTCCGGATTCCAACCGGTGTTTTCTCAAGAATTTGAGTGGTTCAATTTTCAGGAAACGCCGCAGGAATTATATGATAAACAGTTTACCAACATCCGGCCACTCACTCCGGGGATGTTTGGCTATAGTATGCTTCGAAGCTCCATGAATAGTGACTACTTCAATGATCTTTTTGACCTTCTGAATAAGTTTGATATCACGCTGGAAGGTCTCCATACGGAGACCGGGCCTGGCGTTTATGAAGCAGCAATTTCCTATTCTGAGGTGGTGGAAGCGGCTGATCGAGCCACTTTATTTAAAAATAGTGTTAAGGAGATCGCCTATAGACATGGTATTATGGCTAGTTTCATGGCTAAATGGAATGAAAACTATCCGGGATGCAGTGGTCATATTCATCAAAGTTTGTGGGATATGGATTTTAAGAAAAATCTATTTTACCATCAGGGCCGGGAGTATAAGATAAGCCCTTTAATGGAACACTACATCGCTGGTCAATTGCATTGTATGCCTCATATCCTGCCTATGTACGCACCCAACATAAACAGCTACAAGCGGCTGGTGGCAGGGGCCTGGGCGCCCACTACTCTGACCTGGGGACTGGACAACCGGACCACTGCTTTACGGGTGATGGCCGGAAGCCCAGATTCAACCCGGCTTGAAACCAGGGTATGTGGCTCAGATGTCAATCCATATCTGGCCATGTCTGCTGCATTGGCTTCCGGGTTGTACGGAATAAGTAAGCAGTTAAGTTTGGAACAGGAACCCACAGTTGGCAATGGATATGAGGAAACCCGGCATGGAAAACTGCCTTCCTCATTGCTTGAAGCTACTAAATTGATGCAGGAGTCTGATATTGCTAAGGAATTGTTTGGATCCGGGTTTGTCGAGCATTTTGTTCAGTCAAGGATTTGGGAATGCCGTCAATTTGCACCGGCAGTAACCGACTGGGAGTTAAAACGGTATTTTGAGATCATCTAACGATGGATAACTTTAGTTTCCCCACTAACATAAGTTTTGGGCCCGGAGCGATTTCCCTATTACCAGCATACCTCAAAGAGCATTCTTTCAAAAGACCTATGGTAGTTACTGATGAGGTGGTAAAAGAATTGCCGTTTTTCAAAAAGATCATCGATCAACTGAAGCAAACTGGACTGGACCCTCAAGTTTATTCGGAAATTCATAAAAATCCGGTAAAGTCTGACGTGTTGAAAGGAAAACAGGCCTATGGACATGAAAGAGATTGTCTGGTAGGACTGGGTGGAGGAGCGGCCTTGGACGTAGCCAGGGCCATCGCCCTTAGCATCAATCATAACCGGGACCTGTTCGACTATGATGACCTGACCGGAGGAAGTAGCCTTATCACCGAACCAATTCCCCATTTTGTTACCGTCCCTACTACTTCAGGTACCGGTAGTGAAGTAGGACGGGCCGCCATTATTTCCGAAGATGAATCGAAAAGAAAACGGATACTGTTTCATCCAAGTTTAATGGCGAAGCAGGTTTTTGCAGACCCTGAATTAACTTATGATCTGCCGCCACAAATTACTGCCGCCACTGGTATGGACGCACTTACCCATCATATGGAAGCATTTCTTGCCAAAGGATATAATCCCATGTGTGATGGAATTGCGCTAGAGGGCATACAACTTATCTGGAGTTCATTGGAGCAGGCAGTAATTCGCCCCGATGAACATTCGCGTAGCCAAATGATGATGGCATCGCTAATGGGGGCAGTGGCGTTTCAGAAAGGCCTGGGAATCGTACATTCCTTGTCCCACCCGTTATCCACTTTGTTGGATTTACATCATGGCCTGGCTAATGCTGTTAACTTACCATTCGGACTGGAATTTAACTATCCTGAATGTAAAGATCGATTTGATAAGATGGCTTTGCAGATGGACATTAGGAGAGGGGATGAGTTGCCTAAGGCTTTGATAGAAATGAACTGTCGCCTGGATTTACCCCTGAATTTGAAACAGTGTGGGGTTAAGCCAGGCCATATTGCTGAACTTTCCAGGCTTGCTGCAGAGGATTTTTGCCTGCCATCAAATCCCAGAGAAGCCAGTGTAGATGATATAAAAGCAATTTATCAAAAGGCTTTGGGATGAAAAAAATTGGAGTATCTGCCTGTTTTATCTATCCGGACCTCAAACGGCAGGTTTTCGGTCCAAAAACACTGAATTACTTAGAACAGGATATGGCCCAATACCTTTACCGGTTCGGGGCCTATCCGGTGCTGATCCCCAATCTGGGAACAAAAGAGTTACCACAATTCCTGGCTGATTTTGATGGCTTTGTTTTTCAGGGGGGGACAGATATTTCTCCATTTACCTATGGAGAAGGGCCGATACCTAACAGTAAGTGGCCAGGGGATCCGTTAAGAGATGATTATGAAATGAAAGTACTGGATTATGCCATTAAAAAAGAGAAACCGGTATTGGGTATTTGCCGGGGCCTGCAGCTGTTGAATGTATATTTTGGAGGTTCTTTGTTTCAAGACCTGGAAACTCAGTTTTCTGATCAGGTCCGACACAGAGATGCAATAGACTATGATAAAGTAAGACATCAGGTGGTTTTCCCCAAGGAAGGATTAATGAGCCAAATACACGGTCCATCCGAGGAATATTGGGTAAACAGTGTGCATCACCAGGGAATCAAAGAGTTAGCAGGTGACCTGGAAGTAAGCGCCTATAGTAAAGAGGATCAACTGGTGGAGGCGTTTCATTGGACTCAAGAAGCTCCCGGCAAAGTGATGGGGGTTCAATGGCATCCGGAATTTTTCAAGAACCATCCCAAAGGACTGATTGATGGGGACAAGGTTTATCAACACTTTCTTAGTTTTTGTTAAATTGTATAGACTAGCATGGAAGCGATAGTTCAATATAAGGACCACTGAAGTATGAAGGTCGTAAATCCAGCCACCGAAAGAGTAATAAAGAATATAAATACTGATGACCACTACAGTATTAAGGAGAAATATCAACTGGCGGTTCAAGCCCAGCAATCTTTTGCCCGAATGGACATACAAGAAAGACTGGAAATTGTGAAAAACTTTAGCGCTCTTTTGCTAAAGCAGGAGACAAAGCTGGCCGGTTTACTTACCAGTGAAATGGGTAAGCCCATAACCCAGGCCAGAGGTGAGATCAGAGGCGCCCGGTCACGGATTGTCTATTTTTTAGAAAATAGCCAACGCATTTTATCGGATGAAGTTGTGTTGGACCATGAAGACATTCGAGAGTTCATCGTCCATGAACCTCTCGGTGTGATCGCCAACATATCGGCCTGGAATTACCCGTATCTGATTGGTGTGAACGTATTTATTCCTGCTTTGATCGCCGGTAATGCTGTTTTATATAAACCTTCAGAATACACAGTGCTTACCGGTTTGGAACTGCAAAAGCTTTGGTTGCAATCCGGCCTTAAGCAAGGTTTGTTTCAAACAGTATCCGGTGGGGGTGAGGTAGGAGAGATGCTGCTTGAGTTGCCATTGGATGGATATTATTTTACAGGTTCGCATGCTACAGGAAATGCCATTTATCAGAAGGTTGCCAAAAAAATGGTGCCTTGCCAGATGGAACTGGGTGGAAAGGACCCGTTGTATGTAACTGCCAAAAACCACAATTTAGGGCAGGTGGCAAGTGCAGTAGTTGAGGGTGTTTTTTACAATAATGGACAAAGTTGTTGTGCGGTTGAAAGGATATATGTCCATAAGGATGTATACCACGATTTTATCAATGTATTTGTGAAGGAGGTCAAACAATTAAAAATGGGAGACCCCATGAATGAGGAAGTATTTATTGGTCCCCTTGCCCGGAAAGAACAGGTTGAATATTTGCAAGATCAAGTTGATGATGCGGTGGCAAATGGGGGTAAAGTGCTGTCGGGGGGGAAGGCAGAAACCCGTCAGGGATATTACTTTCAGCCCACGGTAATAATTAATACCAGCCATGAAATGAAAATCATGATCGAAGAATCATTTGGGCCAATAATAGGAATTCAAATGGTTGATGATGACCAGGAGGCTATTGGTTTAATGAAGGATACTGAGTATGGCCTCGCCGCATCAGTTTTTTCAGATGACCAACAACAAGCACTCAGTATAATGAATGAAATGGATACGGGTACGGTTTATTGGAATTGCAGTGATCGGGTCAGTCCACGACTTCCCTGGTCAGGGCGCAAACAATCTGGGATAGGAGTCACACTTTCGGAAGCTGGTATCCGTGCTTTTACTAAGCCAAAAGCATACCATTTGAAATCTAAGATCTGAGATCTGAGATCTGATATTTTAGGTTTGAGATTTTTAAATCTGCCATCATTTTCGTAGACTTTCACGCAATTAAAGAAAAGAAACCATGGAAAATGCCGGTAATAGTAAATCATCTCCATTGATCGATCGATTATTAAATGCCATTGAAAGGATAGGGAATCGTCTGCCAGACCCGGCTATCTTGTTTTTGATCTCATTGGTTACCATTTGGTTTTTATCTTTGTTATTGGCGCCTGTTTCATTTACAGAAATCGATCCCCGGTCCGGTGAACCCATTACTGTGAACAACTTACTTACCGGGACAGCCTTAGCCAACTTTCTTTCCAGTATGGTAACTACTTTCACCAGTTTCGCCCCGTTAGGGGTAGTATTGGTGGCTATGTTGGGAGTAGGAGTGGCCGAACACTCTGGCTATATCAATAGCGGATTAAAATTGTTACTGACCATAACTCCCAAATCTCTATTGACACCCATGGTCATTTTTGTGGGTATCTTAAGCCATTCAGCAGTTGATGCAGGCTATGTACTGGTCATACCCTTAGGCGGAATTATCTTCCATGCTGCAGGAAGGCATCCGTTAGCTGGAATTGCAGCAGCATTTGCAGGAGTATCTGGCGGGTTTAGCGCTAATCCATTTCCATCCGCACTTGACCCTTTGTTACAGGGTTTTACCCAACCCGCAGCTCAAATATTGGATCCTGCAGTAGAAGTCAATCCCTTATGTAATTGGTATTTTACTGCGGCATCAAGCTTGTTGATTGTGGGGTTGGGATGGTTCCTAACGGACAAAATTATCGAACCCCGTTTGTCAAAAACTCCTGTAGACGAAAATGCTGAGGCCGCTCCCCAGATGGATTCATTGACCAAAAAAGAACGTAAGTCATTTCTTGCAGCTACCAGTGTGGCGATTTTAGGGTTATTGATGTTGTTTTTAGTGCTGCTTCCTGAAACCTCACCACTGCGGGGCCCCAATGGAGAACTCAGCTCATTTTCCGCGCCCATCATGCGTTCAATTGTTCCTTTGATCTTTCTGCTATTCTGGATTCCCGGTGTTGTGTATGGATTTATGTCAGGGACTTTCGGTACCAGTAAAGACATGATCAATGCCATGACCAAATCTATGGAAGGAATGGCATACTACATCGTAATGGCATTTTTCTGCGCGCTCTTTATCGACGCCTTTGATCGTTCAAATATAGGAGCCTTGCTCGCGCTTAAAGGTGCTGGAGTGCTGCGTGCCCTTGCTCTACCCGGTCAGATGACCATTGTTGGCATCATTTTCTTAACGGCTTTTGTAAACCTGTTTGTTGGTTCTGCATCAGCAAAATGGGCGCTTTTGGCTCCTATATTTGTTCCCATGTTGATGCAAGTAGGAATATCAGCTGAGCTTACCCAGGCGGCATATAGGGTAGGGGACTCATCTTCAAATATTATTACCCCACTTATGCCATATTTTCCATTGGTGGTAGTGTACTGTCAGAGGTATGTGAAAAGCACCGGTATCGGGACCCTCACCTCCATGATGCTGCCCTATAGTGTCACATTCCTAATTATTTGGACCGCCTTCCTATTGTTGTATTGGCTTTTTGGACTGCCGTTGGGACTGCAAGCGGCGTATACGTATCCATAGATTGAGTGTGAGTGTGAGTGTGCTTCGCCCGTCCTAGCCCTTGGGCGACGACGGGAGTGTGAGTTGCCTCGCCGGCATTGTCCAAAGCTACTAATACTGTATATCTCCAAGCCTCACAAAATCATCTTTGGATATATTGCCGGACACATCAATAGAATATCCTTCCGGAGTTTCTTCATTCCATGAAAGTTCAGGGAGCATCTCTTGTAAAACTTTTCGATGTTCCTCTATTATTTTTCGGTTTTCTTTCCTATAAGCAATATTGTCCCATTCTTTAGGGTCAACCCGATGGTCATATAGCTCTTCCAGATTGATCTCAGGGTAATAAATATACCGATATCGCAAACTTCTGACCGCATGCCCAATGACAGGTTCTTTGGTCCAGGTGAACATATAGCTGCTGACTACAGGTTCAGTCTCAAGCTCCGGGTCCTTTATCTGGGACACCAGGCTGTTTCCATCCAGGTGAGCGGGTGCTTCAAATCCTGTGAGTCCAACCAGGGTAGGATACAGGTCCATCAAACTAACCGGTTGATTGCATTGAGTACCGGCTTTGGTTAGCCCCGGAACAGATATGATCAGGGGTACCCGGGTGGATCTTTCCCATAAAGTAAACTTTTCAATATTCTCTTTTTCACCCATATGCATACCATGGTCCGACCATAAGACCACTATGGTATTATCAGCGTACCCGGATTTATAAAATGCATCCAGTAGCCTCCCTAACATGGCATCAGCAAAGGTGATAGAAGCAGCGTATGACTGTACCACCTTCTCCCACTGTTGGTTATCATTTACCCACTTTTGGATCCATCGGCGCCCATGGTCGAACGCATCCTCCAGGTCGTTCTCTTTAACCTCTGGCAAAACAATATCTTCCAATGGATACATGTCAAAGTATTTCTGTGGTACCTCCCAGGGGTCATGTGGTTTCCACACACCTGCTGCCAGGAAGAAGGGTTTATCATGTTTTTGACTAAGCTGATATTTTGCCCAGTCCACCACATGGTAGTCCGCCATTTTTTCATCAGGCACGGGTATCGGTCCCCAAGTCCACCAGCCATCTTCTTCGCCACCTGGCCTAGTATCATTATCTACCTCCGAGGGGTATCGGATCTCTTTTGGAGCACGAATCTGATAGGGATGGGAGATGTATTTGCTGGGATAATAATAGTCCCAGTTGTCAGGCTCCACCTGGCTGGTAGGAGTCCAGGGTGGCGCCTGGCTGTGATAAATTTTTCCCGCACCCAGTGTTTTATACCCCCTGTTCTTGAAAAATTGCTCCATGGTTTCAACGTTTTTTAGCGCCTCAAATTCACGCCATTTGGGGCCATCTCCCCAATAGACATTTTCAGCGCCTGAACGAATGTGATGAACTCCGGTAAGGATCGCTGCCCGGGCTGGAGCACAAGCCGGTGCCGGGGTGTGGGCATTGGTAAATATCATGGAGGCAGCGGCAAAGCGGTCAAGGTTGGGAGTATGGATCTTCATGCCGGGGTGACCATTCATGAAGCCCACCCAATCATTCATGTCATCAACGGCAATGAAAAGAATGTTGGGTTTTGAATGATCATTGGGAACTGGGGAAGTACACTGGTTGCACATGCACAAGACTATTACTAATGGTAGCAGTTGCTTTGGTTGGTACATAGATTCGGTGATAAAAGTCAAGATAATATACACTTTGCACATCGATATGTTTAATCAGATTCAAAACATCTGGTAAAAAATAAGGATTACGACATAATGATTGATCAAATCAGAGCCATCGATAACCAAAGACTGATCAAAAAGATGGGTAAATTACCTGAAAATCTGATCTCCAAAACTAAAGACAATATTATTATATGCCTTGATCTGTAATGAGCGTGCGGGTTCGTCAAGGTAGGATTGACCTTTACAGGAAACTTCAGTGGTCTGTGGGACTTTAGGAACCAACTTTATATCTTTGATAAAGTCACAGGAGTCCTAGGAATCAATGCAAACACCAGAACACATTCCAATAGATGTGCGCCATCTTTTTAAATCACTGGATGAATTGTTGGTGGAACTACTGGAATCTTTAACAGACGATGAATGGGACCTTCAGACAATTGCCATTAAGTGGAAAGTAAAAGATGTAGTTAGTCACTTGCTTGATGGAAATCTACGAACACTATCAATGCAAAGAGATGGATATTTTGGTGAAAAGCCGCTAGGTGTTCACGATTTTCAGCAACTTGTAAATTGGCTTAACCGCTTAAATGCCGACTGGGTTAAAGCTACTCACCGAATCAGTCCGGGAGTTTTAATTCAATTGCATAAAGCCACTGGCAATCTGGTTTCAGAATACTATGCATCCCTGGATCCTTGGGACGAAGCGGTATTCGCTGTAGATTGGGCAGGGGAGGCTACCAGCTATAATTGGATGCATCTGGCAAGGGAATATACTGAAAAGTGGCACCATCAGCAACAGATCAGGGATGCTACAGACCGGGCCGGCATTATCATTCCACAGTTCTTTGACCCATTTATTAACACCTTTTTTCTTGCTCTTCCTCATACATTTAGCAAGGTAAAGGCTCCATTGGGTACCATTGTTAGGGTCAAGGTAACTGGCGAAGTAGGTGGAGAGTGGTACCTTTTAAAGGAAGAAGATCGGTGGATCGTTATTTCCGAGACTGACGATAGTGCAACGGTCATGGTGGATATTCCGGATCATCTGTCGTGGAAACTTTTTTCAAAAAGCGTTAGCCCTGCCGAGGTCAAAAATCTAGTTAAAATTACTGGAGATCAAAAATTGGGAAATAAAGTCCTGGAAATGGTCTCGGTAATGGCTTGACGGTGTAAATATCAGTTTGACTAAATGATTCCGTCCATATCAATTGGGAGCTTCCTGATTCTCTTTCCTGTCAAATCAAAAATTGCATTAGCAAGTGCCGGTGCTACCGTGGGTAAACCCGATTCCCCAGCACCGTCAGGAGGTGCGTTGCTCTTGATGATATAGGTCTCAATTTGAGGGCATTGGTCCATCCTCAACATGGGGTAGGTATTGAAATTCTGTTCGTTGACTGCTCCATTTTTTATGGTTAGCCCACTATATACAGCGCCCAACCCCATTACAATTGATCCTTCAGTCTGTGCTTTTACGGTGTCCGGGTTAATGCATATTCCCAAGTCTAAAGCCGTTGTGATCCGGGAAATTACTATGCGCCCTTTTATTTCTTGTACTTCAACAACCATAGCGAAATATGCACCGGATCGCTCCGCGGTCGCTACCCCTTTCCCTACTTTGCCTGGTTTGGGCGCTGCCCAGTTGGATCTAACGGCCACTTCCTCTAATACTCTTCGATATCTTGGTTGATCCAACATTTCTAGCCTAAATGTAATTGGGTCTTTTTCAACCCGATGAGCTAGTTCATCTATGAAACTTTCGTGAGCGAAGACATTGGTGGAATGATATACCGACCTCCAGTAGGATATAGGAATATGCCTTTTTCGAAGAACGCCCTTAACTGACAGATGTGGAATAATATAGTCTGTATTAATACCACCCATTAGCTGCCGGCCAGCTTTCATATTTTCTCCAGTCTGATTTCTAATCTCCTGAGCCACTACTTTATGCTCCAGGGCTTGGACTTTCCTCTCTTTGTTAATAACTGCCCTACAAACGTTGAGACTACAAGCACGAAATGGTCCTTGGGTTTGATCATCCTCACGAGACCAGATTACCTTTACTGGAACCCCGGACTTCTTAGATAGATCTGCGGCCTCCTCAACTACATCTGTCATAGATCGACGACCAAAACCACCACCCATAAAAGTGTAGTTGATTATTATGGCATTTTCGGAAATTCCATATTTCCTGGCAATAAAAGACCTAATACCATTTGGGTTTTGCGTTGACCCCCAGAATTCCGCACTGTTTTCTTTGATGCTTACAATCGCATTCATCGGTTCCATGGGCACGTGTGCCTGATAGGGTGTTTGATACGCCGCCTCGATGACTTCTTTGCTGTCGTCTAAAATCTCATCTGTATTACCTCTTCCGAACAATTCGTCTCCTTTAGAATTAGAAGCCTCCAGCGACTCATTCTCAATGGTAAGATCGGAAACCTCTTCAAGATTTTGATTGTCCCAATCAATCAGTAATACTTTTCTCCCCTGCACCGCTGCCCAATAAGATTCGGCTAAAACGGCTACGCCAAATCGGGAACGACCATAGACAGTACGGGAGGTAGCAATCACTTGTTTGACCCCCTGTACTTTCAATGCTTCGCTCTCATTAAAACTTTTAATCTTACCCAAAAAAACCGGAGATCGTTCAACTGATGCGTATAGCATGCCAGGAACAGATATGTCAATTCCAAATTGAGCTTCTCCATTGGTTTTTAAAGGGATGTCTCTTCTGTGTAATGGCTTTCCGATGACTTTGAATTCGCTGGGGTCCTTTAATGGTGGATTTTGTGGGACCTTTATTTTACTGGCATCTTCTACTAATTCTCCATAAGTAAGTACTTGTCCGTTGTTACCGGTTATACTTGCGTTAGAAGCCGTACAATTACTGACGTCAACTTCCCACCTATTAGCAGCAGCCAGCTTTAGCATTTCCCTGACAGCAGCCCCCATAGTTCTCATTTTATCGAACTCTGTCTGAATACTACGACTTCCCACCACCATCTGACTACCATATAATTCACGACTGGCTTGCGATTGTCTGATTTCCACCAGGTCAATATCAACTTCCAATTCTTCAGCCAGGATCATAGGAATAGACTGATAAGTTCCCTGGCCCATTTCTGGTCGGTGATTGAAAAGGATGATACTTCCATCCTTACCTATTGATATAAATTGATTTAGGTCTATACTGGGAAGGTTGGAGGTGATTTTGCTAATTAACTTTTCTTTACCCTCGGTACTGGGAATACACCCTACAATCAGAAACGCCCCTGAAACGGAAGACAATTGAATAAATTTACGCCTTGGAATGTTTCTCATATCTATTTTCCTGAAACTTTCTGAATAGCTTTTTTAATCCTTGGGTAGGTGCCGCAGCGACACAGTACCGGACTCATAGCGTTATCGATTTCTTTATCGGTGGGGGAAGAATTTCTTTTAAGTAACCACGCAGCTGCCATAATCTGACCAGACTGACAATACCCACATTGTGGAACCTGCTCCTCAATCCAGGCTATTTGTATGGGGTGGTCATTGTTCTTCGATAAACCCTCAATGGTAATAATTTCCTTCCCTTGTGCTGCTGAAACAGGAAACACGCATGACCTTATCGGCTCTCCTTCCACATGTACTATACAGGCGCCGCATTGTGCAATTCCGCAGGCATATTTTGTGCCAGTGAGGCCCAGGTAATCCCTTAATACCCACAATAAAGGCATTGTAGGATCTATCTCCAGTTCTCTTTTTTGCCCGTTAACAAGGAGTTTTATTCTGGCCATTTTCAAGAAAATATTACAATTTATTCTAAGTTAACAAATTAAACACCTGATTCAAACCAGAAAAATGCTACAAAGCCCTGTTTTGGGACAGGATCTTTGGACTTGAACTTTTTAGTTTAATATATTTTTACATCTGTACGTGATACTGCTCTGGAAACTGTTCAGGTATACGCTCAGCATCCTCGTCCAACAGCTGACGCAAGTCGATTTCAATTCCTCTGGATATGGTGGAAATAGGTACATCGTTAGCAGATCCTTCGAACGGGTTCTCGCCTACTCGCCCGATTCTTTCCATAGTATGGAACACCCAGGAAACCGCTGCGCAAAAAGGCACCCCTACCCATACAAAGTAGGAACCTATGACAGGAAAATTGTCAACAATAGTTTCCCCAAGTCTGGAAAACTCTGGGATTATCGCCAAAGGTAGGAGTATCAGAAAGATCCGTACAAAGAAGTAGGATAAGGTGGCATATTGTCGGGGGTATGGAAAATTCTTTATCCTTTCTGTTTTCCCCTGTAGTGTAAAGAGCTCTTGTAAAATGTTTTCCAACTCCAAAAACGAAAATTCCCATATTATCCCTCGCTCTTTCAGACCCCTGATATACCCGGATTGTAAAAACAATATGGCTGCTGCTTTGTTGTCTTTACCCATAGTATATTCCAGGTCTCCAGAGTTCAGGTAGCGTGCTAGTTCGTCCTTTAATTCAACAGCTCGCTCCGGAATGTGAATCATGTTAGACCATTCACGGTTGGTGTGATGTTCTTCAAATACTTCCCATTTACGGGGCTGACGCATGGCGTACCTTAAGGCCGTTAACCAGGCAATATGTCGGTACACTACTGCCTTTTTACAGGCACCTAACTCTTCTGAGCTAACGGGATCATTAGCATATTCTGCTGAAATCATATCTTTGGTTTTCATTGCCCAGGTTCTTGAAGCATTTACGATCCCTCCCCAGATCTTTCTTGCTTCCCAGATTCGGCCATAAGCGGAATTATTTTGAAAACCAACTATAAAGGCTACTGCTGTACCAATCAATGCTACCGGAGTCCAGGGTACTTTGAAGAAGGTAAAACCGAAGACTTTGTAAAGTACTGTGATCGCCAATGATAACAAGAGGAAACCAATTATTTCCCATCGGGTCCACAGCACCATGTCCCTAACTGAGTATCTTTTTTTGGTAAGCATAAAATAATATTTTAGACTGATTATTAGTCCCCCAGGCTCATTCCGATCCCTCGGGCCGTTTGTAATAAGTAAGAATCTTTTTGGATAAAGTTATATTCCTTAGTCGCTTCACTCAACGGAACTGCAATAATATTGGGATGGTGATATGACGCCATTTTTCCGAAGTTTCTATCAAGTACCATCTCAAATGCCTTTACGCCGAATTCTGTAGCTAATATCCGGTCTAAAGCAATGGGGATTCCGCCACGTTGTAAATGCCCCAGTACCGTCACCCGGATGCCGAAATCACATCCCGTGTCCCTGATTTCCTGTTCTAATTTGTAAGCAATACCTCCCAAACGAATGTTTTGATAACCGGCTTCCTGACTGGCGGTTCCGGTTACAGCGCCCCCTTTGGGTTTGGCGCCTTCGGCTATTACAATCACCACAAATCCTTTCTCATTGGAGAAACGACTATTTACTTTTTGCATAACCAGGTCAATATCGTAGGGAATTTCTGGTATCAGGCATACCTCAGCTCCTCCTGCAATAGCTGAGTGAAGGGCAATCCAGCCGGCTTCCCTGCCCATAACTTCCAGGATCATAATACGATTGTGGCTGGCCGCTGTGGTAACTAACTTATCTACCGACTCTGTGGCTATTTGAACTGCTGTTCGAAATCCAAAAGTGAAGTCTGTAGCTGAGAGATCGTTGTCGATGGTTTTAGGAACACCAATGATATTACATCCCATTTCGAATAACTTCTGACTTATTTTCTGGGATCCGTCACCGCCAATACTTATTACCGCGTCAATCGAAAGATCTTGAATTTTTTGAAGCAGTTCTTCGGACCGGTCTACCGATGTCCAGCTGCCATCTGGACTCTTTACGGGCCAGGCAAAAGGCCCACCTTTGTTGGTAGTGCCTATGATGGTGCCGCCCCGCACATGAATTCCGGCTACTGCATATTCGTTGAGCACCACAATTTCCATTGGGTCATTAAGTAAACCGTTAAAAGATTCGATACTGCCAATGACTTCCCAATTATTCTCCTGTGAGGCCCTCTTTACAATAGCGCGTATCACTGCGTTCAGCCCCGGACAATCTCCTCCACCGGTAACAACTAATACTTTATTTGGCATATTCTTAAAACTTAAAGTTCAATTTCACGTGACATTAAAAGTAGGTATAATCTTGAAAAATGATTGCACTTTTAATATTTTAGTTTCACCACTATTTGCAGCGACCATGGTTCACTTTTTAGGCCTAGGTCATCCTATCAATTGTTAATTCTCAATCGATAATTGTTAATTGATTTATATCCTGCTCTGGTAAGTATAAAGTGTGTGGTAACGCCCTTCCTTTTCCAGCAGGTCCTGGTGTGTACCTCGTTCCACTATTTGTCCTTCCTCAATCACTAGGATTTGGTGTGCCTGTCGAATAGTGCTAAGCCTGTGGGCTATGACAAAGGTAGTTCGGCCTTTCATAAGTCGCATAAGACTTTCTTGAATAAAAGATTCGCTTTCAGTATCCAGGTTGGAGGTGGCCTCATCCAGTATCAGTATCCTTGGATTAGCTAATATGGCCCTGGCAATGGAAATACGCTGTCGCTGTCCTCCACTTAGTTTTACCCCTCTTTCTCCAATCAATGTGTCCAGTCCGTTTTCAAAGCGTACGGAAAATTCGCTCACATAAGCTGCATCCACCGCCTCATTTAGTCGCTCCACAGAAGCATTGGGCCTGGGAAAAAGTATGTTTTCCCTAATGGTACCTTCAAAAAGGAAATCGTCCTGTAATACTACTCCCAACTGGCTGCGATAACTTTCCAGTGTGACGGTACTAATATCTACTCCGTCAATTGTTATTTTCCCATTACTGGGATCCAGATATGAAGCTGCCAGGCCCGCAATGGTAGTTTTACCGGAACCTGAACTGCCCACTAAAGCCGTAATACTACCGGGTGGAGCTTCAAAACTAATGCCCTGTATAACTTCCTTACCCTCATCGTAGGCAAATGATACATGCTCGAACACAACTTTTCCCACGATATCAGGCAATACAATGGTCCTTTGTTCACTGTCATCTTCCCTGGATAAATTGAGGATCTCTTCGGTACGATCCAGGCCGGCAAAGGCCTCGGTTATTTGGCTTCCTATGTTGCTCATTTGAATAATGGGAGCCACCATAAAACCCAGATACAGGGTAAAGGCGAAGAAATCCCCCACAGTCATCTCACCCCCTACAATCTTGTGCCCACCCACCCCCATAATGGCAATGCTGGCTATTCCTAGTAATAATGAAGCAGAACTGGTAATCAAGCTGGTGGAGGTTAAGGATTTTTTTACATTATTAAACAGGCGCATCACTCCGGCTTCAAAAACTTTCACTTCCTGGGGTTCAGCATGAAATCCTTTGATCACTCTAATGCCACCCAGTGACTCTGTGAGCCTGCCTGTTACCTCGGCGTTGATAATGCTGCGTTTTCTGAATATAGGACGTATATATGAAAATGCCTTTATGGAAATTAATGCAAATATGATCATCGGTACAATTGCGTACAAGGTCATTTCTGCATTAATATTCATCAATATTACTAACGCCACAATAGAGGTAAGAACACCGCCAAACAGCTGCACCAAGCCGGTGCCCACCAAATTACGTACACCTTCTACGTCTGACATGATACGTGAAACCAACTCACCCGATTTGTGGTTGTCGAAAAACTTAATTGGTAAATGAATTACCTGTTTCTGCACCTGCACCCTAAGTTGTGCAATCAAATGTTGGGCTTCCACACTGAGAAGCTTGGTTAAAAAAAAAGAAGTGACTGCTTGAACAGTTACAGCAGCGCCTACGGCCGATAAAATCACGTAAAGTAAATCCAGATTGCTTTTTGCTATTACTTCATCCACCAAATATTTGGTGGACCCAGGTAGTACCAGACCTGATAATCTATTAAAGATTATTAGCACCAGGCCTAATAATAGCAACCATTTTCTGGGTAAGATAATATCGCGGAAAACATACCCCAGGGAAGCTAGTTTCTTTTCCTTGGATTTATCTTTATTCATATTTGGTTTGCTTATCTTTTGGAGTCATTCTAATTCGTCAGCTACCATTAGCGTTAAAAACGCGGGTTCAATTTGGCCCGTTTCCAACATTTTCTGTGCCAGCATATGTAATTGCTTTATGGCATCCGTATGCTTTAGTAAATGATTAATCTTAGCATTTTCTTTCCATTTCAGAATTGTATTATCATCAGGTAATTGATCTGAATTTCCCAATCTTCCAAGATTATTGCCGGTAAGGACTTTTGAATTTCTGATAGATGCGGGCAACTGGTCCACCCCCAAGCTGGAGGATTGCATTGGTTTGGGAACCTGAAATAAGGCATCCCCAGATGCCCGTATATACCAACTACCACCCATACGACCTACCAGATCCAACTTGGTAGTATCTAAATTTCCTTCTTTATTCAAATACTGAGAATGGATATGGATTAGTTCTACCCGGGCCATTACCAGATTTCCTGCGCCTCCTGCAGAACCCAAGGGAATGACCTTTTCTACAGTACACTCAAATGATACTGGTGATTCACCCACTCTTGGAGGTTTCACTTTTTCAGATGCAATTTCCGTCAAACCTGCTTTATGGAATTCATTGACATCTTTCGGGTACTCAGTGCTGGCCAATGAAACCTGTTCAACTATGGAATAGTTAACCATATTTATAACCACCTCGGGTACTTCAAGTACATTCTCATAGGTGTGTTTGGTAGTATTGTCTTTGCCCCTGCGCGCCGGCGAAAAGATCATTACCGGAGGGTTTGCACTAAATACATTGAAGTAGCTAAACGGGCTGAGGTTTACATTACCTTGCTTGTCAATTGTGCTTGCTAATGCGATTGGTCTGGGGGCTACAGCAGACAGCAAATGTCCGTGCAGTGCTGGTACCGATAGTTGATGCGGGTCAAATGTGGTGGTACTATTCATAAATGGAGGGAAGGATTTTTGTTTGTACCTCGCCAAAGCCAACTTTTATTCCGGGTTTTTCCGCCCAACCACGCATGGTTATGGTATCGTAGTCTTCAATAAAAGTACGCTGGGAACCGTCGTTTAAGTTCAAGGGTTTGGTACCGCCCCACGACAATTCCAACATTGAGCCAAAACTGGTGGGCTCAGGGCCGCTGATGGTCCCGGAGGCCATCAAATCTCCTACGCGCACATTGCATCCGTTTATAGTATGATGGGTTAACTGCTGGGCCATATTCCAATACATATACTTGAAATTAGACTGGCATATTATATTTTGCTCACCGTTTGATGGTGAAAGACTCACCTCCAGGTTAATGTCGAAGTTATGAGGGCCTTCAAATTCAAGATACGGAAGGACCTGAGGGTCCTGTGCGGGGCCCTGAGTTCTAAAAGGTTCCAAAGCTTCCAAGGTAACCACCCAGGGGGATATGGATGAAGCAAAATTTTTCCCCAGGAAAGGTCCTAGAGGAACATATTCCCATTTCTGAATGTCCCTGGCAGACCAGTCGTTAAAAAGAACCATACCAAAAATATAATCTTCAGCATGTGCCAGGGGAATAGGTTGGCTAAGTCGGTTTTCCTTCCCAATAACCAAGGCCATTTCCAATTCAAAATCCAGTCGTGTGGAAGCCCGTAATACCGGACTGTCTGCCCCTGTTGGCATAACCTGACCGGTTGGTCGATGTACCGGTATACCGCTTTCAACTATTGAGGATGCTCGTCCGTGGTATGCCACCGGAATATGCTTCCAATTAGGAAGAAGTGGGTTCTCCGGGCCTCTAAACATTTTACCAAGGTTGGTGGCGTGTTCCAGACTGCTATAAAAATCTGTGTAATCACCAATTTGCAAGGGTAAATATAAAGTAGCTTCCGCCTGATCGACCAGGATATGGTCATGCTCCTTAAAAGGGGATTGGTTTTCTGAAAGCCAGCTCTGAACCCTTAACCGGATTTCATTGGTGGTGGTTTTTCCCAAAGCAATAAAGCTATTAAGGGTGTCTTCCTGGAACACCTGTCGATCAATAGATAGATCATTGATTAAGTCCAGTGCACTAACCACAGCCATATCCACAATCTGCTCACCAATGGCAATTCCTACCCTCTTTTGGTTGCTACCAACAGAAAAAATGCCAAAGGGTAAGTTTTGGAGGCTAAAATGGGATTTTTCGGATCCGGGAACCCAGCTATTCATAGTTCCCATGATTATTCAATCCAAGACTTAAAATATTTTCCGTCATCGATTAGTATGGCATTTTCGGTGACCATCATCGGCTTGAAGGTATCTACCATTACTGCCAATTCTTTGGTTTCCTTTTGACCGATACTTGCTTCATACAGACCTGGATGAGGTCCGTGAGGTATTCCTGCAGGGTGTAAGGTGATATTACCTTTCTTGACGTTGTTTCTGCTCATGAAATCACCTTCTACATAATAGAGTATTTCATCAGAATCAATATTGGAGTGGTTGTAAGGAGCTGGTATTGCTTTGGGGTGGTAGTCGTACAAACGAGGACAGAATGAACAAACCACAAATGCGGACGATTCAAAAGTTTGATGTACCGGTGGTGGTTGGTGCACTCTTCCGGTGATCGGCTCAAAGTTGTGAATAGAAAATCCATATGGAAAATTGTATCCGTCCCAACCCACCACATCAAAAGGATGGGTAGCATAAACCAATTCATGAAGAACTCCTTGCTTCTTGATTTTCATTAGGTACTCGCCACTCTGGTCATTTGATTCAAGCTCCGTAGGTAGTTTATAGTCACGTTCGCAATAGGGAGCATGCTCTAATAGTTGACCGAACCAGTTTCTGTATCGTTTAGGGGTGTAAATAGGGTGGAAGGACTCAAGATACAATAACCTGTTGTGAGAAGAGTTGAAGTCAATCTGATAAATTATCCCCCTGGGAATGATCAGATAATCTCCTGGTTCAAATGAAATGTTACCAAGAAGTGTGCGTAGCTTGCCCGATCCTTCATGAATAAACAGCAGCTCATCAGCATCAGCATTTTTGTAGTAATATTCGGAAAAGGATTTCCTGGGTGCAGCCAGGCCCAGGTGTACATCAGAATTCACCAATAAGGGTTGTCTACTCTCTAAATAGTCATCCGCTGGAGCTACATCAAATCCTTTTAGGAGGCGTGCTGTAATATTCTTGGTTACTGCTATCTTCGGTGCAACGTCCCGTGAACTTATTACCTCTTTTACTTGTGTGGGCCTGTGAATGTGATACAACAATGATGACATCCCCTCAAACCCCACTGTCCCAAATAGTTGTTCGTAGTACAAACCTCCACTGGGTTTTTCGAAAACTGTATGACGTTTAGCCGGTATTTCTCCCAAGGAATGGTAGATGGGCATATTTCTAGTGCATAATCCGGGTTAAAGATAGAATCTCTGGTATAATCTTCATAGGACCAGTAGAATTATTCTTTAGACAGCATTAAGACAATTCGTAATTCGTCTTTCGTAATTCGTAATTAATTCCAATAGATATAGAATACCAATGGAAAGGAAAATCCATCCAGTTTCCTACCATTGGTTTCCACCGCAGGTAATGTAACCAACATAATATTCCGGCTTTTTTCAATATAGTGTCTCAACTTCATCACAGCTTTCCTAACTTTTACTACAAACAAGACGTAGAAATACCACCAAAAGGAGGCGTGTAAAAGAAAAGTCATCTAGCCGCCGGAATTGCGAAGCTTATTCAAAGTAGAAATAACACCGAAAGCCACCATTGCCATAATAAAAAGATACACCCAAAAAGGAATGTTCCTTCCAGCAATTATTAAGTACAAATAGGCAGAAATGAAGAAGATCCCGGTAAGCAGAATGGGAATGGCAATTGGTTTTTTTTGTCGTATATTCTTAATTACCCATCCTAGCGACAACGTAAAAAAGGGAATTGAGCCAACATATAGCGAACCAAAGATTACCGGGTTGACACCATACACTTCACCGAGACCCAGGAACCAATCCTTAAAAGACAACCACCATTCCATAGTCGAAAATTAATAAATTAGTTTCATTATTTTAGTCATCCAGGGCCTAATAGATTGAGAATATTTATTAAGCACTATAGTTTTATTTACTCTGGCTCCTGTAGGATAGGGGTATATTTTATTGAAAAGGCTTTTTATGCCCAACCCGGCTGAGCGAGCTAAAATAAGTTCCTGAAATATTTCACCTGCATTTGGTGCAATAATACTACCTCCTAGCAATTTGGCGTCACTGAACTGAAACAACCCCTTGGTGATAAACAATATAAGTTTTCCGTATTGATAGTCACTGGTAATGGCCCGGTCGTCTTCCTCGAAATCCAACACCAGCTTTTCAAATGATTTTCCACTCTGGCGGAGTTGCTCTTCCGACCATCCAAATGTTGCTACTTCCGGTTCGGTAAACGTAACCCAGCTAAAATGATCGTACTTAACCTTGGATTTGAAAGGAGAGAGAAAGTTTTTAATTAAAATCGTTGCTTGTAACTCCGCGCCATGAGAAAACTGCGGCCCGCCCGCAGCATCTCCAATTACATACACCTTCCTGTTACTGGTTCGTAAATAAGGGTCAACAATGATTCTTCTTTTTTCATCAATTTCAATATTTGCTGTTTCAAGATTTAATCCTGAATGGTCAATTTCTCTGCCTATTCCTACCATCACTGCATCAAATGATACTTTAGTCTGTTTGTGTTGGTTTTCCAATAGGGCTGAATTGGCATCAAGAAAATGTGATATGTGCGTATTCATGTGGAACTCCATGCCCAACTCAACAGACTGACTAAAAAGTATTTCTGATATCTCAGGCGCTTCCTTGATTAAAATACGGTTGGCCATTTCAACCATGGTAACCTGACTTCCCAGACGAGTAAATGCCTGGCCCAACTCCATATTTATAGGACCTGCTCCTATAAACAGTATTTTAGATGGGAGGGAGGGAAGGTTCCATAGGTTTTCATTGTCGTAACAATTTACCAAATCTATACCAGGTACTTTTAGTTTTCTGGGCTTTGACCCTGTGGCAATGGTGATCCTTTTACCCCTATAGGTCTGGCCGTTTACTTCTACTTTGTTCTTTCCGGCAAATCTGGCGGTCCCAATTACCACATCGAGGCCCTGGTTTTGAAAAAATCCTGCATTTTCGTGAGCCCTGATCTTATCCTGGGCCCTTTGTACATATTCCCATACTTTTGGTAATGAAACCTGGCCATCAATCTTTAACCCAAATTGTTTGCTCTCAAATGCCTTTATAATGGTTTTACTGACATGGATGAAGGCTTTACTTGGTACGCAACCACTATTCAGACACTCCCCGCCGATGGACTGATTTGACTTATCGATTAATAGTATCTTGAAATCCAATTCGTGCAAAGCCAGGGCCATGCTTAGACCGCCCGATCCTGCACCAATTACTATCATGTCATATTTGTCTGGCATATATTAAGGTTTAACTTAAGGATTATCGATTTAGTTCTCAGAAAAGCAATCAGTTAGAAATCATTTCATGAATTCGCTTTTATATGATATAAATTGATGATTATTAATTCCATCCAAAGTATATAATTATTAACTATATTTAGACATTCTCAGCCGCCTCTATTTTTAGAATTTAAACCTGAGGCATTTGCATTCGTATCGAAGATTTGGGGTTGCGGCCCTTATCATTGGCTGGATTTTTTTCTCGACGGAATTGGTGGCCCAATTTACCAACGTGGCTGTGGCACCAATTAATAAAGCGGTGGCTAAGGACGGAGGGGTTGCCTGGGCAGACTTCAATGCTGATGGTTTTCTCGATCTTATTATAAATACCAACAACGCAAACGCCACTAACGGATATACCAGAATATTTATTTCTAATGGTGCTGCTACCTGGACAGATATTACTGCCGCTAATGCCCCTTCTTTGTTATTAAATACCACTGAAAGGTCTGTTATGGCCGGCGATATAGATGGTGACGGAGATTTGGATTTTATGCGTAGTACCAGCAGCCGCATCGAAATTTATACCAATAATGGCCCACCGGCGAACCCAACATTTACTCTTAGTCAATTAATTCAAGCTGCATTTTTCAGCCCTGCGGTAATAAACAACGAAGGGCTGGCCTGGATGGACTTTGATGGTGATGGCGATCTGGATGTTTTTATGGAAAATCACCAGTACGGAATGGACATTCTACAAAACGATGGTACTGGCACCTTTACTCATTACACACCCAATGGGAATTCCCGGGGTTTTCCCACCACTGGCACCTCCGGAGATTATTCTGTCACCGCAGACCTGGACAATGACGGCCAGGTAGATATTGTGGCACGGCGACAGGGTACTACTAGTTCTAATAATGAAATAGATATATTTATTAACAATGGCGATGGTACGTTTTCGGGAAACAATACAGTAAATCTTCAAACCGTTAATACGGCTAAGGGTGGAGTTGCC
>CAZOJZ010000158.1:0-9912 GCA_964580205.1 uncultured Roseivirgaceae bacterium | reverse complement strand
TACCCGGGAACCGATTGGGGTAGTGGCTTCAATTAGTGCATTTAACCACCCATTGAACTTAATCATTCATCAAACGGTTACAGCATTTGCAGCCGGATGCCCGGTGATCATTAAACCGGCATTAACCACCCCGCTGTCTTGCCTGGCTTTTGTGGATATCCTTGAGGAAGCAGGTATTCCAAAGGGTTGGTGCCAGGCACTAATATGTGAAAATGAGGCATCAGAGCTCTTGGTTGTGGATGAACGCGTCAACTATTTTTCATTTATCGGATCTTCAAAAGTTGGTTGGTACTTACGTTCCAAACTTGCTCCCGGCACCAGATGTGCATTAGAGCATGGAGGAGCAGCTCCGGTAATTGTGGAACCGGATGCAGATTTTAGTTCCATGTTACCGGCGCTTTTGCAAGGTGGATTTTACCATGCAGGACAGGTCTGTGTGTCTGTCCAAAGGATTTTTGTACATGAAAGCATTTGTGATTCATTAGCCAGTGAACTGGCAGAAGGGGGGAAAAAGCTAATTGTTGGTGATCCATTGGATGAGAAAACCGATGTCGGTCCATTGATATTGCCCAGGGAGGTGGACCGGATAGAAAATTGGGTCAACGAGGCGATCAAGGATGGAGCCAAACTGTTGTGTGGAGGTCAGCGGATATCAGATACCTGTTATGCACCTACGGTTTTGTTGAACCCACCACTGGATGCACGTGTTTCTACTCTTGAGATTTTCGGGCCGGTAGTCTGTATTTATTCTTATATAGACCGGGATGAAGCCATCACTATCGCAAATTCACTGAGTGTCCATTTTCAGGCGGCAGTTTTTACAAATGATATCAATGTTGCTTTGGACACGGTAAAAAAATTGAATGCCACCGCAGTGATGGTCAATGACCACACAGCATTTCGGGTTGATTGGATGCCTTTCGGTGGAAGGGATTCTTCGGGAATCGGTATGGGAGGTATTCCATACACAATACATGAAATGACCCGTGAAAAATTAATGGTGATTAAAAGTTTTAACCTATAACCTATGAAACCCAGAAACATATTTATTGTATCATCTATATTAGTCCTTGTAGTAATAGCAGTCCTCTATACCATTTGGCAACCCATCATTTGGTCTCTCCTCTTTTTTGGTCCGATTATTCTAATTGGATACCTGGACATTGTCCAAAAAAAACAAGCCATTCGGCGTAATTATCCTGTCTTGGGGAACCTCAGATATATGCTGGAAGCCATCAGGCCGGAGATCATGCAGTATTTTGTTGAAACGGATATTGAGGGGCGGCCCATTCCCAAAATCATGCGTTCACTCATTTACCGACGGTCTAAGAAAGCGATTGATACAGAACCTTTTGGCACCCAACTGGATGTATATGCTACCGGGTATGAATGGATGGAGCATTCCATGCATGCAAAGAACCACCTTGATTTTCAGGGACTAGACAGGGTAATGATTGGAGGGCCCGATTGCACTCAACCCTATTCCGCAAGCATCTTAAATATTTCGGCGATGAGTTTTGGGTCATTGAGTAAAAATGCGATTATGGCCCTTAATGGAGGGGCTAAGCAGGGAGGCTTTGCGCACAATACCGGCGAGGGAGGCATCAGTCCCTATCATATCCAGCCGGGCGGAGATCTAATCTGGCAAGTGGGTACAGGTTACTTCGGGTGCAGAACCAAGGAAGGAAATTTTAACCCGGAATCCTTTAAGGAACAGGCCACCATCGAAAATGTAAAAATGATCGAAATAAAAATTTCGCAAGGCGCAAAACCGGGTCATGGTGGAATTTTACCGGCAAGGAAAAATACCAAGGAAATAGCTGCCATGCGGTTGGTCGAACCTCATACTGATGTATTATCTCCGCCAAGCCACACTGCTTTTGAAGATTCCGAGGGATTAATGCACTTTATTAAGCAGTTACGTGAGTTATCCGGCGGTAAGCCTATAGGATTTAAATTGTGCGTCGGTATAAAAGATGAATTCACGGAATTATGCAAGGCGATGGTCTCAACAGGCATTTCCCCGGATTTCATTTCGGTAGATGGCGGTGAAGGCGGGACCGGCGCGGCGCCGGTGGAGTTTACCAATATTTTAGGCATGCCATTGCTGGACGGGTTGGCCTTTGTTCATGATACGCTGGTGGGATACGACCTGAAGAAGCACATAAAGCTCATTGCTGCGGGAAAAATATTTAGCGGCTATCACATGGCCCGGGCCCTGGCGCTAGGCGCTGATTTATGCAATAGTGCACGGGGCATGATGTTGGCATTGGGATGTATTCAGTCTTTGCAGTGCAATTTAAATACTTGTCCGGTGGGAGTGGCTACCCAGGACAGCGTTTTGACCAAAGGATTGGTGGTATCTGACAAAACTGCACGAGTGGCCAATTTCCATAGCGCCACCGTCAAAAGCTTCTTGGAATTAATTGCAGCGGCAGGTATCACCAATGTGAGTGAATTGAACCGATCGCATATCAACAAGAGAGTGAATTTGAATACTGTGCTTAAATACGACCAGATCTACCCACCTGTAGAGACAGGTAGTTTGTTGACGACCAGACACTCTTCTCAATAGTCGGCCATTGGGTTATTTTTGTATTTTTTCCTGAAGCAACAAAGGGTAATTTGTGGCCGCCAGAAGTGGACTTTTTTAGTTAATAGTGGTAATTCTGGATTTATAAATCCTTCATGGATTAACAATAGGTCTTTTTGGTGCAGGCACTTAGGGTCTCTTGTTTTAATGCAATATTTTCTTTATTTTAAACAATTGAGTATGATTTTTTTGGGTCCATAAATTGCACTATGAGCATATTCTACAAGCTATTTTTTGCACTTCTGTTGTTTCCAGTTTCTCTGATAAGTCAGGACAACTGCGACATGGATAACCAACCACCGGTACCCAGTTGTTCGGGTGATATCACTGTTATGATAGGGGAAGGAGAAACAGAGACTGTGGTTAACTATATGGTTCCAAGTGCAAAGGATAATTGTCCGGGTGGAGTAAAAATTGAGCTAATTGAAGGTAATAGAACTGGAGGCACCTTTCTATTAGGTATTACCCCCGTTACCTATCGGTTTACTGATGCCAAGGGCAATTCGACTACCTGTAGTTTTAATGTTACCGTGGAGTCGGGAACTGCTCCGGTAATTACCTGTCCTGAGAATATTACCGTGAAAGCAGAACAGGGAAAATGTGGCGCAACCGTTGACTACAAATTACCTACAGCAATCGATAACCTTCAGGTTGAATTAAAAGATGGTTTGGGCCCCGGTGCGTTTTTCCCAGTGGGTACCACAATCGAAACTTATTCTGCCACAGATAAGGATGGTGTCGTTCATAGTTGTAGTTTCTATATTACAGTGGAAGATGTTGAAGCGCCAAGCATCTACTGCCCAAATAATATTGAAGTTAAAAACGAACCCGGAAAGTGCGGTGCGGTGGTGACCTACAAAATGCCAACTGCAGAAGACAACTGTAGTGATGTAACAATAGAAGCCACTCAGGGCTTAGGAAGTGGGTCATTCTTTCCTGTTGGTACCACCACTGAGGAATATACAGCTACAGACGAAGCAGGTAATACGGTTGGTTGTCAGTTTACCATCACGGTAACAGACGTGGAACCTCCGGTGATTTCACTTGCTAAAAATGTGACGAAAAAGTGGCCACCAAATCACAAGCCGTTCAAAATACGGGTTGAAGACTATGTTAAATCAGTATCTGATAATTGTCCAGGGACCTCTGTGGACCATGTTATTATTGAAAAGGTGAGTAGCGATGAGAAAAAAAATGGCACTGGGGACGGTAATACCACCAATGATATTGTCATATCAGATGATTGCAGATCGGTAAAGCTATTAGCCGAAAGAAAAGGGAATAGTAATGGGCGGGTTTACACGGTTCATTTTGCAGTTTCCGATGTAAATGGGAACGTTACCAAAGCTAAAATCAAGGCGAAGATTCCTCATGATCAGGGTAAAAACAGTAACGCTGTGGATGATGGTCCGGAATATACAGTACAGGGATGTAAGCCAAGTTCAGAAAGAGTGCAACAATCGGGATCAGGTAACTCCTCTGAGGATGATTTGAAAAGTAGCATAAACCCCTACCCAAACCCCTTTAACTCTACACTGGGGGTCAATTTTACTGCGTATGTTGATGATCATGTAACACTTAATTTATATAATCTTATTGGGGTAAAAGTCAAAAAGCTATTTCGTGGAGATCTGAAAGCTAATCGATCCTATTCCTGGAAGTTCGATGTTCACGAATTAGACAAACAAATGTACATATTGGTAATCCAAGGCAGGAGAACCAATGCTACCCGAAAGGTTATAAAAAACTAATTGCAGAATTCTAGTCGTAGGATATCCTACGACCAGTTCCCCTTCAAAAATCGTTAATCTAATGTTCTATGGTTCCCTAAGAGCCTGCTCCAGATCATCGATCAAATCCTCTTTATCTTCGATACCCACGCTAAGACGGATCAATGAATCCAAAAGTCCTGATTTGATCCTTTCTTCACGGGGAATGCTGGCATGGGTCATAGAAGCAGGATGACCGCACAATGACTCTACTCCACCCAGGGATTCTGCCAATTGAAAATATTGAAACTTCTGCATTAATTTCTTGGCCTCTTCTACATCATCGCCTTTCAAAGTGAATGAGATCATGCCCCCAAAAGCATCCATCTGTTGTTTGGCAATTTCATGATTTGGATGATCAGCAAAACCAGGCCAATACACTTTATCTACCCGTGGATGCTCTCGCAATGCATGCGCAACCGCTGCGGCATTTTCAGAATGTCGCTGCATGCGTAGATGCAGCGTTTTAATGCCTCTCAGGGCTAAAAAACAATCCTGAGGACCCGGTACCGCCCCGGAAGCATTTTGTATAAATTCCAGTTGCTGCGCCCATTCTTCATCATTCAGCACCAAGGCCCCCATAATCACATCCGAATGGCCTCCAAGGTATTTGGTCACCGAATGCATCGCCAGGTCTGCTCCAAGATCCAGAGGCCGTTGTAAATAGGGTGTAGCAAACGTATTGTCCACAACCACTTTAATGTTCCTATTTTTGGCCAGGTTTACTACCGCCCTGATATCTATGATGTGCATCATGGGATTGGTAGGCGTTTCAGTCCATATCAACTTGGTATTCTCATTTATGTGCTCCTCCAGCCGGCTAGCATCGGTCATGGTGACAAAGCGAAATTTCAGACCATACTGCTTAAAGATCTTGGTGAAAATCCGGTATGTGCCTCCATACAGGTCATTAGTGCTCAGCACCTCATCGCCTGGTTTAAGTGATTTGAGAATAGCGTCGGTGGCAGCTAGTCCAGAAGCAAAACACAACCCATATTCCCCGTTTTCCAAAGCCGCCAGGTTCTTTTGAAGCGCTTCTCTGGTAGGATTTTGTGAACGGCTGTATTCATAACCTTTGTGCTCTCCCGGAGCTTGTTGTACGTAGGTGGTTGTTTGATAAATAGGAGTCATTATGGCTCCAGTGGTAGGATCGGGTGTAATCCCTGCATGTATGGTTTTGGTTGCAAATTTCATAAGTGTTGTTTAGATCTAAAAAGAAAGGAGCGCATATTGACTGTCATAAACGCTATAAATATGGTGTTGTTTTTGGTTTTCAAAATACAGTAAGGCTATCTCACTGGAGCTCTCTATTGGGGATGAAGTAATCAATACCCCTTCCTGGTGGTAGAAATAAGTGAACTGCTGTACTGGATCGGTTACTGCATAGATACTATGATCATTTCCAAACAGATAGTACTGAACCACTAAATTTGCTGAACTTAGGTAATCTTTCTCAAATATTACCTCACCTTTATTATTGAGAATTCCCAGCCGGTTAGCATTTTGTCGTTTAATCACAAAATGCCTTTTCAAGGGATCTACACAAAGTTGGTATTGAGTGTCTTTGCTGGGTTTTACCAGTTGTTGTTTTTCTTGAACTACACCATTCAAATTAAATTTTACTATCAGACCCTGAGTAGTGATTGCTGTAAATTGGGTTTTGCTAAAATCTGCGCCCCCCTCAATAAATAATGGTCCTTTGGTCGGGCCTTTTAAGTCCAATGGAAATCCTGGATAGGATTCTCCTCGTCTATTCATAATGTGAATTATTCCATTTTCCTGAACAGCAATGATGCAATCTTTACCTCTGATCCTTATGTGCTGCGGAGCATATAGCAATTGATCCTGCAAAACCTTTGGATTCCAGCCTTCTAAAAGCCTCCCTTCTTTATCGAACATAAAGACTTGTCCACTTTCATCGCTGGCAATCAATCGGTAACGCTTACTATTGTCGTAGTCAATCGCCCGGACATTTCGCAATCCGGTTTTGGTAGGTACGCCGATTGGGTAACCATCGATGGGCTTGCCATTTCTGTCAATAATGTGAATCTCTCGCTCGGTGGCCAGCAAGTATTGTAATTTATTATTTGAATAGTAGTCGATCTGACTTACTTCACCACAAATAACGCCGGATAGGGAATCCTGCCATAACTTACGTCCCTGACTGCTTATCAAATAGAGCGATTGCAAACTGTCCTGAAAAAGGACCTCCCGCCCGCCGTTGTTGTGATTTTTGACTACAAATGGTTTTGATGTAATTGGCGATTCAGTAAGTACCTGCTGTTTATTTTGAAATCTGGTAATTTTTCTTGGGTTACTGTCCTGAGTGCTGTAGGTCAATACTCCACTGGTATAGAATTTGTCTCCTATATCACTAAATTGAAAGGCCAATAATTCGAATTTTTTCAAAGTGCTCCCATGCAGGTCAAAGAACGTTTTCCACGGTGGCGAAAGATTCTGTTCCAGGATATTCCATGCTTTTGCTAAATCCACATAATAACTCAAATTGGCCTCCTGTAAGGAATTCTCAATGAATTGACTCTTCACGATAGATTTCCCCCAGGTCTCTTCTCTTTCAATCGCGTTGATCAATTCTTTCAAGCCTGCAATACTATTGGAAAGCACCATATAATCTTCCAAGGGCATGAAAAAGCATTGTTCAAAGCCTCCAAACAGCTTGCCCCATAGTTTAGAGGGAAACTCCTCAACCTCGATTTGTCGTATTTCATTCCCGGCGAATGACTCTATGTATAAGCTGTCTTCGGTTGACTGCGCTGACTTTTCAGACAAGGTATTGAGTTGAAATAACCCCTGGTTAAAGTCTGAAAAATGCAGATATATTAATTTATCCGGCTTTTCATCATTTACCGTACCGATAACTGCCAGGCCCAGTTCCTGATCCTGTGTTGAAATTAATTCTGACGGGTCCCAATCAAATTGATTACTTAGTTGGGTCCAGGCCTCCAACTGTTCCTGATCGTGCTCACTCCAATAAGACTGGAGTCTTTGATGCCAGAAAACGGCGTCATGAAAAGTGAAATGATAAAGAACAGCTACTTCATTGGAAAGCAGCGACTCAAATCCCAGGGATTTTCCCTGGGTCCCCTCCAGGCAGGAAAGATATGGGACGCTGAGTTTATCGGCTACGCTAAATCCATTGAATAATATCTGAACGTCGGTGACTTTGATATCAAAAAATGTAGATTGTACCAGGTGACTCAGAGGGGAGAGTTCAGGTGATATATGTTCCTCGGTAAAGGCAGATAATAATTGTGGTAATTTCTGATTATTGATGTAGATATTACCCTGATCGTTATCCAGTTTTGCTAGTTCAAACAACATCGGATTTGCCAAGGCAAAGCTGTTCTTGGTTTGCCCTGATAAATTACGAATTACATCTTCAACCAGAAAAGGGGTAAAACTGCCAACAAAGTAGTTTTGGTGTACCAGATAACTGAATACTTCTTCGTATTCCAGATTTACCGCTTCATGAATCACTATATCCTGATAGGTTCTGGTCTGGAATCTGAAATCATCCCTGGCCTTATATTGGTCCATCAGGGTATTAATCAACTCATAATCCGAGTAATCATCCAGTGGGATAAAAAAAAGGAAACCCAGCGCTACCCGTGAAATTCTATGTAATGAAAACACAAAGGGCTTTGCTTGCAGCAATTGATGTAATTTTCCTTCACTACCTGACAGGCTATCCAGAAGCTCCACTTTATTGCCAATGCTGGCATAGAAGGGGATTTGTTGGAGGTTTACCCAAACCGGCTTGCTCTGAATCTCATTCCAGTTCTCCACTGTATTCGTACTTTCATAAACCAATATTGCTGATTCCGGAACCAGGTCCCATACATTGAGTTGTTGATCAGAATACCAATATTTGTAGAAGAAAATACCCCCGGCACCTACCGCCAAAACCAGGCATATAAGAAAAATATGTAAGCCCTTCAAGATGTGCTATAAAATTCAGATATGGATTCAAATTTAGAATAAGCAGATCATATTTTTTAGATTACCTCCTAATTTGTGCAGCGGGATTGCTTTTATCTTACCATTAGATGCTTGCATTGGGGATTTACCCAAAGGATTCCTTGGGAGGTGTCTGCATCAAATATGCCTTAATAAATTCATCCAAATCTCCATCCAACACATTCTGCACATCAGATCGTTCTACTCCGGTGCGATTGTCTTTTACAAGTTTATAAGGATGCAGCACGTAATTGCGGATTTGAGAACCAAAATCAATCTTCATCTTGTTGCTCTCGATCTCATCACGCTCTTCATTGCGCTTTTCAACCTCCAGCTGATATAACCTGGAGCGAAGCATGTTCATGGCTTTGTCCTTGTTTTGAAGCTGTGAGCGTTCTTGTTGGCACTCCAGTACAATACCTGAAGGAGCGTGGTGAAGCCGGACAGCAGTTTCCACTTTGTTTACATTCTGTCCCCCTGCACCACCGGAACGAAAGGTATCCCATTTGATGTCTGCGGGATTGATGTCGATCTTGATACTATCATCAACTACAGGGTAAACATAAACGGAGGCAAAAGAAGTATGACGCCTGGCACCGCTGTCAAAGGGAGAAATACGGACCAAGCGGTGAACACCAATCTCCGCTTTCAAATACCCGTAGGCCATATTGCCATCAATTTCCAGGGTTACCGACTTAATTCCTGCGGTATCTCCGGGCCGGTAGTTCACTTGTCGAACAGTGTAGCCTTTACTTTCCCCCCACATGATGTACATGCGCATGAGCATCTCAGCCCAATCCTGGCTTTCAGTACCACCGGCGCCGGGGTTGATCTCCAGCATGGCGCTTAGTTGATCTTCCTCACCACTCAGCATCTTCTTAAACTCCAGGTCTTCGACAGCTGAAAGAGTCTTTTGAAACTCTGAGTCCAATTCCTCACTTTCTACTTCACCGGCTTCGAAGAATTCCTGAAGCGTATCAAGGTCTTGATACAGTCCATTGACTTTTTCAAAGCTGTCGGTCCATATTTTTTTGGACTGTATTCCTTTTAAAAAAGTCTCAGCGGATTTAGGATCTTCCCAAAAATCAGGTTGAACTGTGATTTGTTCCTCCTCCTGAATTCTGGCTAGTTTATTATCGTAGTCAAAGATACCCCCTCAAGGCCTCTACTCTGGCCTTCAGATCTTTCAATTGATCTGTTGTCATATGTTGATGGAAAATGAATTGAAAAATATTTCCTATGGGACGGCTAAATACCCGGAAGCTATTGGACCTTCACATTCCAATTAAACCGGTCTTCTATGCGGCCTGTTTTTATATCGTTTAGTTCCTTTAGGACCCTGTTAGAGAACTTTCTACTTTCAATTGCCGGAAGTTCATAGTCGGTTCCTTCGTTATTTATTACTGCTATTTGCGCTATGGTGGCAGCAGTTCCGGTACCAAACGCTTCATTCAAGCTGCCATTTTCGATGGCTTCTATTATTTCACTTACACTTACATCTCGCTCTTCCACTGTATATCCCCACTCTCTGGCCAGATGCAGTACACTTCTTCTGGTGATACCGTTAAGCAC
>CAZOJZ010000157.1:0-1625 GCA_964580205.1 uncultured Roseivirgaceae bacterium | reverse complement strand
AATGCAATAATTACTGTTGCCTCGGATATTGGAGCTTCTTCATACTGGTATCTGAATAATTCACTACGTACAAGTCCTTTGTAGCTTTCATATTCCAAACTGCCTTTTTGACCCTCGACCGGTAGAAATGCATATTTTGTCGGTTCAGGCTTTTCCGGAAGAATATGGAACACTGAAACATTTGATTTAACATATAAAGAACAACCACTTAAGAGGAAAAGTGTCATGAAAATAACCATCAATCTAAGAAAATACATTTAGATCTCCTAGGTATTGCTCCTGGTATCAATAACAGCGAAACAATCTTCTGGTAAGTATAGGCGAAACATCCTATATATCTTGCTAGAAACTCTGGGTAAAAGGGACAGGAATGCCAAGTTTAGGTGGTGCAGAAAAGGTACTGCCTAATGTCCGCTTTCGCTGGAAAGCAGACGTTCAAAATACTCAACTCTAATGTCCGCTTTATACTGAAAGCGGACGGTCAGATTAACGATTGAACTCATGGGCGTGAGCTTTGCGAGCGTCCGTGTGGAGTGATTTGTTAGGTTGTTGATTATCGACAGTCCGGCTGCATATTCTTTTCGGGCTTTGATCCCACACATTTCCAGGCCACAACATACGCACGAAAAGATGGCTCGAGTACGATGATTTGACCATGTGCCAAACTGCGGAAAATGATGGTTCCGTCAGTCGTGACATCTAAATAGTCTGTAGTTGGGAAAGATCGTTTATCTATAGGTGGATTGAGTGAGGCTCCTGCGTTCGTAATGGCGCCTTGCTTGAATATATTCTCCTCAATATCATTGCGTAATGGAATTATCGATGCCATTGTTTCTGACAGACTCGCGCGTGCTCTATAGTCGGCATATGACGCTAGTGCGACAGTTGCCACAATGGCTGCTATGAAGAAGCCAAAAAATCCAACAAAAAAACAGCGCATAGAAACCTCCTTCTTTGCAACCTAACTATATTTTAAGCGACAGTTTGTCGCATAACATAGTATAGATGACATCTGTTGAATGTCCGCTTACGCTGGAAAGCAGCCGTCGATGAATGACCGCTTAATACTGAAAGCGGACGTTCAGATGCAATTTATGATAGACAACGCAATAATAAATATTAATGAATTTTGTGAACCGGTTCACATTCTTACATAGCGAATTGTGGTTTATAATGTCAAATATATCACCGGCGGGAATTTTATTTAGCTGTTACTGCCAACTTAGTAAATATCACTAGAGAAGCGACATTATGAAGATAAAAATTGACCTTACTAGAAAATATGTTTTTGCACTTGGATTTATTCTGTTTTTTATCAATCCAGGCGTAGCACTTGCTGCAGATACAGTTACCCATGTGGAAGAAATGGAGGGAACAGCTTGGGCACAAAGCGCTGGGGAAGAGGCAAGAAAACTTGAAAAAGGTTCTCTTTTCAATGTCGGTGATGAGGTAACCGCAGAATTACGTTCCGATGAATTTAGCCTGCAGTCAACACGCCGTATGCGTCTACAAACAATCAACAATATTATGCGTTCACAACAATCGAACCAACGGATCAATGTTCCACACCCACATATGCTATAGGCACTAAGCCTCATATGCTCAATAAGTTGTATGGGGAAACT
>CAZOJZ010000156.1:0-5857 GCA_964580205.1 uncultured Roseivirgaceae bacterium | reverse complement strand
CGTAAGGTTTTAATAAGCATGAGGTGTACATCTTTATCAGGTACTTCCATGATCCGGTTGATCATTTGCGCTGCCCTTTCTTCTCCGCTCATAAAATATCTGGCCACCACCCGGGATGAATCGGGCCTATACTCCAAAGACTTTCTACTTACGGGAATTCTCATTTTTATTAAATACTCGAACTAAACTAACTTGTTAATTTATCTGTTTATATGATCAATTACAAATTGAATGCCAGATACTGGCAAAATTGATTATCAGTGACTTAAGATAATCCTAAATCTAATTTCTACTATGGATAGCTTATTTTTTATTAATGTACTTTAATTAACAATAACACATTTGTTTTAATTCACTTGGAATTTTATTTACTTTTATGTTAATCAGGCATTTAATTTGAATAAACCAGGTTGTACCTAGCCTGGATATTGAATGCAACGGCAACTCTTATGGAGCACCTGGAATTATTCTTAGGCCGCTTACATCCCTTAATAGTTCATTTTCCCATAGGGTTGTTGGCGATCGCCCTTTTGATGGAAGCATTTACCATTGGCGGCAGACGACCTGGACTAAGGGAAGGGATCAACTGGATGGTATTCCTGGGTGCGGCTTTTGCGGTTTTAGCAGCTATTCTGGGATGGTTTCTTCGTACTATTGACGACTATTCTGGGGAACTGGTACAATTACATCAAAATTTGGGCATTGTCACTGCCGTGCTGGCCTCAGCTACTGCCCTGGTTTTACAGATAACCCTAAAAGGAAGGTGGGGGCACTTCCGGTTTTATAGGGCCACACTGACTGCAACCGTTGTTTCTTTAATCATTACCAGTCATTTAGGTGCCAGTCTTACCCACGGGGTCGATTTTCTATCAAGCGCTTGGCAGTATCAATTGAAACTGTATGATGATACCAATTCACTGGCACTCTTGGCCGAACTCCAACCATTGGATTCCTTAACAGATACTCAACAAGATCAACTCAACTTGGAAGTACGTGCCATTTTCGCACATAATTGTTACCAGTGTCACAGTGAGCACAAGCAAAAAGGTGAACTGGTATTGGAAAACAAACGCGGGGTATACAAGGGTGGCAAATCCGGTAAGGTAATAGTGGCTGGAGCGCCTGAATCAAGTGAGATGTACCGGCGAATTTCCTTGCCATCCAATCACGATGACGTCATGCCCAAAAAAGGAAAAATTTTGAAAGGCAATGAGATCGCCTTGATAAAACTATGGATAGAGAAAGGAGCGCACTGGGCAGACCGGGCGCTGGAAGTATTCCCGGAAGCCTCCCTGGCCCTGCATAAACCAAGCCTTCCCCAGCTGTCAGGAGGTCTTGAGCATCCCGTCGATAAGCTAATGCAAGCCTATTTTGAAGAGCACAACTTTGAATGGCCCTCACTGGTAGATGACCACACCTTTATCAGAAGGGCTTACTTGGATATCATTGGTCTTTTGCCGGGGCCTGAAAACATAAAAAACTTCGTTCAGGACAGGGGTGCCAACAAAAGAAATAAACTGATTGATAATTTGTTAGAGGACCAACATAACTATACCCAGCATTGGTTGAGTTTTTGGAATGACCTGTTGCGAAACGATTATTCCGGTACTGGATTTATTACCGGTGGGCGAAAGCAAATCACTCATTGGTTGTACACTTCTCTGGTTGAGAATAAATCTTACAATTTGATGGTGAAAGAACTTATGAATCCTACCGAGGAGTCGGAAGGATTTATTAAAGGGATCAAGTGGCGGGGAGTAGTAAATGCCAGTCAAACCACTGAAATGCAGGCCGCCCAAAATATCAGCCAATCCCTAATGGGCATGAACCTGAAGTGTGCTTCATGTCACAATAGTTTTGTAAGTAATCTTTCCCTGGATCAAGCTTATGGGTTTGCCTCTATATTTGCTGATTCCGCGCTTGAACTGTATCGTTGTGACAAACCTCTGGGTAAGATGGCGAAGGTTGAGTTTCTGTATACTGAACTGGGTTCTGTAGAAGCAGAGACCTTAAAAGAACGATTGTCAAAATTGTCTGAGGTAATGGTAAAGCGGGAAAATGGCCGTCTGTATCGCACCATAACCAATCGTATCTGGAAACAGCTTCTGGGTAGAGGTCTCATTGAACCTGCGGACGAGATGGACAATACACCGTGGAGTGCTGATTTATTGGATTGGCTGGCCTCGGATTTTATAGACTCCGGGCACGATCTTAAACACTTGATCCGAATGATCATGACCTCTAAGGCTTATCAATTACCCAGTGTTAATTATAAAGAAATTGCCGAAATAGCAAGCGACCAATATGCGTTTAAAGGTCCTGTGATCAGGAGGCTAAGTGCTGAGCAATTTTCAGATGCTGTGAGCCAGATAATTGCCCCGGTATATCATGCTACCGCTTATAATCCAACCACTGAAAACATGTCTTCAGACAGAATATGGCATAGAGAAATAAAATTTGATCGGGATGTTTTACCAGAACCCGGTGATCGTTATTTCCGATATGTGTTCACCCTGCCAGATCAGGAGGTGCAAACCGCCCGGTTGCTGATTTCAGTGGATCATTCATATAAGCTATATATCAACGGAAAAAGTGTGTCGCAAGGAACCGATTGGAGAAAAGTGGGCAGGTTGGATGTCAGTGGATTGCTCATCAACGGTAAGAACCTCATTGCCCTAAAAGGAAGCAATGAAGGGAAAATTGCCAATCCGGCTGGGGTATTATTAACTATGAAAGTCATGTACGAAAAGTACAAGGAAATTTTAATAAGTTCCGGAGTTGACTGGAAAAGCACAGCGGTTGAACCGGCGAAAAATTGGAACACCTTGGAATTCAATGATGAAGATTGGATACAGGTGCGCAATTATGGCTCCAAACATTGGGACCGGCTGGTGAATTTAACATTTGAAGACCACGGATACACGTTTGCCAGGGCCAGCCTGGTAAGACAGCACCCCTTTATGAAGTTATTGGGCAGACCCACCAGGGAAAATGTAACTACTTCCCGCGACCAACAGGCGACCTTATTACAAGCACTGGAATTAACCAATGGGGACTATTTTAACAGCATTTTAAGTGAAGGCGCTAACTTGTGGTATGAAAAGTTCGGAAATGATAGGGACACTATAGCCAATGCACTTTATCAACAGTCATTTGGAAGGAGTCCCTCAAAACAAGAACGACAATTGGTGGTTGATGCCTTAGGGGAACCAATCAATAAGGAAGCCCTACAAGATGTTTTTTGGGCAACAGTACTTTCACCGGAGTTTCAGTTTATATTTTAATCGGAGTTAGATGAAACAATATTTGATCAATTCGCGCAGGGACTTTCTAAGGAAAATGGGAGCTGCCAGTTTGACCGCTGCCGGCACCACAATACCTTTGAGCAGTTTCTTAAGCTCATGTTTAGGCGTATCTGCTATTCCTTCTTCAGCTGATACGGTCATTTTACTTTGGATGGCCGGAGGAATGGCCCATACTGAGACATTCGATCCCAAGACCTATGCTCCCTACGAAAAGGGCATTGAAAGCAAAAACGTGCTTAGCACCTTTCCAAAAGTACCCACTGTGGTTGATGGCTTATACTTTTCCAAAGGACTTGAGTCTATCGGATCAGTAATGGATAAAGGGACTATCATTCGCTCCTACCGATCAGGCGATCTTGGACATATTCTTCATACCAGGCATCAATACCACTGGCATACCTGCTACAAACCACCACAAACAGTACAGGCACCACATATCGGGGCCTGGATTGCCAAGGAAAAAGGAGCGTTAAATTCAGTTATTCCACCCTTTATTGCCATGGGTCAGAGGTTCACCGTTGGTGAAGCAGAAGAATTAAAGGCATTCCATTCCGCTGGATTCCTGGGAAGTGAACATGGCCCCTTCCTTATCCCTGACCCTTCAACCGGGCTGGAGAGCGTACAACCACCAAAAGGAATGTCCTTGAAAAGATTTGAGGCCCGATATAAACTATACCAGCAACTAGTCAATAAAAGTGAAGTTATGAGTGGCGGCAGCGATTACCAAAAGGAATCCCTGATGCGTTCCATGGAACAATCCTACCGGTTACTGAAATCTCCTGAAGCCCGGGTGTTTGATTTGACACAGGAACCCAAAGAGCGCTATGATATTTATAATACCGGTCGATTCGGCTTGGGATGCCTGTTGGCCAAAAGATTGGCCATGAATGGAGGCAGGTTCATCAGTGTTTCGACGGAGTATGAACCATTTCTCGGTTGGGACACCCACGAAAACGGGCATCTTAGGGCCCAAAAAATGAAAGAACTGATTAACCGGCCTATCGCTCAATTAATCAAGGACCTGGACCAAACCGGCCACCTCGACCGGACCCTGATCATTTTGGCTAGTGAATTCAGTCGTGACGCTATATTGGAAGGCCGGCCGGGAGAAAAAGTCAAAGATCAGGTAAATCAGCCAGATGTGATTGAAGATGAGAAATTCTATGGGATGCACCGGCATTTTACCGATGGCAGTTCTATATTAATGTGGGGAGGTGGAATCAAAAAAGGATTGGTTTACGGAAAAACAGCAGATGAGCGACCTTGCTCATCTATTGAAAATACTGTAGTAATTGATCAGGTCCATCAATCCATCTACCATGCCCTGGGTATGCATCCGGAAACCCACTACACCATTGAAGGCCGGCCTTTTTATACCACCCCGGATGGACAAGGAAAGCCGATAATGGATTTGTTTGGTTAATTACCCCTTGGTATAAAAATCAGGAACCTTATTATTTTCCGCTGTGGTTCCAATAGATTTTTAAATTGTGTGTACTTCGTCCGGCTGCTATAATGTCCATTTTACCATCTCCATCGAGATCAGCTATTTTTAGGTCCTCGCAAGCCATCCCATTCTTATCGATCCAAATCGAATACCAGCTTTCCCATTCTGGATCATTGGCTACAAACATTTTGATACCAATTTCACCCTGATCATTTTCATTTCTCCAACCAACTATGACCTGGTCCTGTCCTTGGGATAGTAAATCCGACAAAGCCAGAGCATGCCCCTGTTTCAAAGAATCAGTTAATACTTTTCTGGTTCCCTTTTGATTGTAAATGACCAATTGATGTCCATGCAAGGGCTGAATTCCAGCAATGAGATCATCACTTTCCCGTATTTCGCCAAATCCATGATCGTCGATCAACCAATCATCGGGCTTCACACTCGACCACGCATTATTTTGATAGTGTATTATTTTCGCGCCCTCTTTTCCTCCAATTAATAAAGATTCCGAGGGTCCGTTTACCAGTACATCAAGATTGTGCGTCAGGTGCATCGTTTGGTCTAATAAAGTGACTGGCCATTCTTCCTGGGGGTCCTGGGGCACCTCGTATGCTATTACCTTTACACCTGCACCTTGCCCGTCTTTATTATCTCTGCCATGTAGAGGCAGCACGATCAATTGATACTTATCACCTGTTTTTACCCACCTCATCCGATGTACGGTGGGCTCGTGATGCAGTTTTATGGGTTGCCATATCTGAGTGGGATCTTGGGGGCGGATCAGGTAATGGACTGATCCCGATTTTTCCAAGTCACTGGTTTCTCCCGGATTCCACTGTGCACCCACTGCCACCTCTACCGAGCTTCTCAACGACTTTGTAGTGCAGTATGGTTTTGCCGATCACTTCATTACCTTGGATTCTCATATTTTCATACAGTATAACATCGTCAGCGTGAGCCGTGCGACCGCGAAGCCACTGATCTTCCCACAAGAAAATGGACAGGTAATATATTTAATTATTACATCTCTCATATTGTTCCGGTGACAAGTAACCAATGCCTGAATGTATCCGTCGGCAATTGTAGAATTGATTGATGTATC
>CAZOJZ010000155.1:0-2486 GCA_964580205.1 uncultured Roseivirgaceae bacterium | reverse complement strand
AGCAGACGTTCAGTTAAACCATTCAAACAGTCTGCTTCCGACCCTTATCGGACGATCAACTGTCCTGACTCCGACCCGTTAAGAAAATTACTTCTTTTCTGATTCGAGAAAGGTGGGCCTAGTATCTTTCTTGGCTTTTTTTGCCGCACGTTTTTCTTTTAAAGACATGGCAGGTTTTTTCTTGGCTTCTCTGTTACTGTGCTGCCCTTTCGTCATGGTTATTTTCCGGATAAGGGATGAGTAATATGTATGTCTACGTACCGGTTTAACACTTTACTCCAAGCGAATGTATGTGTATTCACTTTTATGTGTTTGCCTGTCCGCTTCTGGCATTTAGTACCAATTCAATATCTCTAGCCGAATGACCGCTAACGCTAGAAAACTGTCGTTCAAAATAATCAACTCGATTGGCTTAAAAGGGTCGTTTCCGGATGTATATTTTTTTTAATATCTAGTTATGAAATGTTTATCAGGAATAACATCAATAGTTTCGATTCAAAAAACCCCGCCAAGATTACGGGGGAAGGTAGGATCTTAGGCGGGGTCTGTATATGGGAACATATACTTTGAATATATATATTATAGCAGATCGATCTACTCACTAATTCATCAGAAAAGAGTATTTTATTCCTGAATTGAAATACCTACTTCTTCATTCGTGCCCTCTCCTATTCGATCGACAAATGTCTAAAAAAAACCAGAATGAGTCAGTCATCTAATACCAATGAATGTCTGCTTAATACTGAAAGCAGCCGGTCAGATAAAAGTAATGATCGGCAAATAACTACACGAAGTAGACATTCAACCATTGCCACCAAAACAAATGCTTTAAAGTCCACTGCAAGGGCGAAATATAAGAGTGCATCAGGCAGAACCACATCGTGAACCACGCTTCCAACGTATACGGAGAGCTTAACCGCTCAGGTGGTGGCTCGATACCTACTAGAAATCCGAGTATCAATTCAACAGCTATGAAATCAAATCAATAGTGAACATTTTCTGAATATCAGCTTGCTCGATAATGTTTTGTACATAAGGTTCACAATCTTTTATCCAGAGTGCTTCTTTATCAGCATCCAAATAGGCTTGCATCTCTAGGATCATATCAATGGCCGCGTTATCTGCCTGATTACATTCACTCAGATCAATCACATATTTATCATATTGGCCTTTCTTATGCTTGTAGGCAGCGACAAAAGATGCGTGAACAGAAGAACTGAACTCACCGATGATGCCTATGTTTAACGTGGCACCATCTGAACTTGGCAGGACTATTCTACCCATTGTATTCCTCCAGAACTTGCTGATTAATCACTAATTCCTGTTTCTACGATAAAGTTGACCAAAAGTTCTTCAACATCTTCCTCCTGAGCAAGATAGGCAATTTCAAAGTCATTTAGAACGGCATCGTTCGATGTAGGCCAGTGTTCCATTTCCATATTGCGTTCGTCCATATCCTTTGGGACACCATGCTAAAAAGACCGTTGACGCGTTCCACCAGCCTTCTTGTATTGGCCGCACCGATAACATCGAGTGCGCGAACGCAATCGTCAACTGTATCGGCTTCCTTGTTGGAGTAATAATCAATAAAGCCTCCACCATTGACAGCCTGTACTAAACACTGGATGTTAAACCAGACTTTTTCATGGTCTGTAAGTGCGTCATAACCATCAGAATATGACTTCTCTACAATATCTGCCCATTTATCATGGAAATCATACAGGCTGTTCATGATGTTTGCTTATCTCCTTATCATCTCATTCACGCTGCGAATCAGCACTGTCGCTGTGATCAGACGATTATCTCTTGAAGTAATTAGATTGCCAATTACTCGTCAATATCAAAAATAAAAAATTCGGGCAGATCGGTATCGCCCTCTGGGAATTTCGTGCCCTTGAAGTTTTTCCCATTGGTTTCAATCTCCTCAGCAGATCGTCTGAAAAATTCCGCCAGCCTTTGCAGTGTTTTTGCATCAGCACTGATCATGATTTCTTTAAGGTCAATCGACTGAGGATCCGTCTCAGGCTCATGATCGGTTGGGTAACCATTAATTTTTAGTCTCATTTTACTTTATGTTGTTGATAGGGAATTTATAGCCTAGCTTAAATTAATAGTAATTTGAACGTCTGTTAATGGCCGATAGTTCCAGTTCAATATCTCTGGCTGAATGTCCGCTTTCGCTGGATAGCAGACGTTAAGAACAATCAACACTAATGACCGCTAAATACTGAAAGCGGACGGCCGTGTAATAGTTTTGTGTGAATTGCCCCATATTTGTAGGGTGTATCTTCTAATATTGTGATGCATTTATCATTCTTCTATTCTGATTTGTGATGCACCTAACATTCATCTGTTTCAATAACTACTAGGATAACACCCATGATTACGAAGATGACTTCAGGTGTATTGAAATGGCTCGATTACGCGTAAAAACGGCGATTCATCCAAAGACCGGCAAGGTTTATGCGGAGTTGTATTACCCGGAC
>CAZOJZ010000154.1:0-2772 GCA_964580205.1 uncultured Roseivirgaceae bacterium | reverse complement strand
ATTAATTTAAGAGCCATGATTCTATAGATTATGTTATATCTAAGATACCAGTATCAAAGCGAAAATCAAAGAGAATGGTCAAGTATTGGGTCAAGTAAACTGTTACGAAGCTATATGAAACACTCCTTTAGATCGCTCATTAAACGCCTTAATAAAGGTATTAGAAGGAATTGAGAGTAGTTATTGCGAAATAGGTTCGATTCCCCTACGGGCTACTGAAATTGATCCGATAACCACGCTATAATGCGTGGTTATTTCATGCACTATTACTCCACACTTCACCTGTACTTGGCTATTAATATTAATCTCCCTAATTTAACCACACAATAACCACAGCCCTAAAGTGAAGCAATTCAGGATCTACGCATTACCATTGTTCTTCTCATTAAGTTTTACTGCGTTGATCGGTCAGATTACCGAGGACACCCTTACTAACTTTGACCCCGCCAATCCCACACATCTGATAATTGCCTACGAGGAAGCTTCCCAAAGTATACGTACAGTTAGAAATAAATTGCTCACCAGTTTCAATGTAACTCCCATTAAAGACGGATACCAAGCCATTCAGGCCCGCTTGGACATTTACAGACGTATTGGGGATTACAATCTCCAAGGTGCCAGCTTAAGCCGTATGGATGATCTTATCTCAATTTTTGAGCGACAGCTGTCCGATTTAGAAGGATGGCAGCAGTCCTTGTTAGAAATCACCAAAGAACTTAGTGACTTTAGGATCCAACTGGCCAAACACAGGGATCGACTAACTCAGGATCCAACAGGTTTTAACGACCTTCAGCAACAGTATTATGAAACTCGTCATGTTCCGCTGATTAATGCAGCAGATAGTTTAAATGGACTAGTAGAAAATAAATTAGAGGAAGTCCTCAAGCTGGAATTGGATATATCTCAGGACTATGCCCACGTTCAAAATCGAATTCAAGATTTAAAGGCCTATGTTGCCCTTTATTGGGACCACATGATGACCAAGGAAGAAGTGAATTGGAAACTATCCGGAGGAGATGAAAGCAGCTTACTCTCCGGTTCAGGTGATCGTTTCTTAAATACAGTCTGGCGCATTACCGATTTCTTCAGGATCAATATTTCTAAAGTAATGTATCTGCTTATAATTTTTGCTGGCACCTTGTTCCTGTTGAGGCGAATTAAAAATGAAGATCAGAAAAAATCTGATGAGGATGTTAGACACCCCGGCCTCTATCAGCATCCGATAGCAATCTCCTCACTTTTGGCAGGAATGCTGTTCCCATTGATATTTCCTCCGACCACCTCTCTAATGTATGACTTTGCCCTGTTGGCTAGTTACGTCCCGTTTTTATACATACTTCGCTCCAATCTGGAGGCAAAACACTTTCGAACCTATATTATATTTTTAGTTTTCCTGCTCATTCTTAAAGTTCAAAGCATTTTCTCAAGCTCGTCAGGTTTTTTTGCCATAATAATGATTGCCTGCGCCGCAATTTTTACATATACCATCCTGTCGCAGTCGCTTCGAAAATACTTTAATATTCGATGGCAGTGGATCGGTATATTTAATTGGATATTAGCAGCATTACTTTTGGCAGGAGTCGTTTGTATTCTTTTTCAACGGATACAACTGGGAGGTATTATAATTAACGGTGCAGGAGAAACCATCGCTTTTGCTTTAATCCTGTTGTATTTTGGTAGCTGGTTTGATCAATTTATAGATTTTCTTCGGCAAAAATCCTCTTTTAAAAATCTAGCCACCGACAAGGAGCGTTTAGAGGAGTTCTGGCACACCTGGAGCAACCGCATCTATATCGTACTATTGGTGCTATTTCTGATTTCCTTCTTGAAAAACTTTAGTTTATATAGCAATACCAAGGATGCCGTGCTTCTTTTCTTTAACTCTCCACGGATCCTGGGTGACATGACATTTACCTATGGCGGGATAGCGCTGTTCGTTTTGGTTATTTACCTGTCATCAAAAATATCTTCTACCATCAAATTCCTGGCAGAAGACAAGTCTTACTACAAAAACCGCAAAGAGACAGCAAACATTGCAGTTATTCTTCGGTTCTTCCTGGTAACCATCGGATTTATTCTAGCCTTGCTGGTGTCTGGAATACCCATTGACCGCTTAACAATTATCTTGGGGGCCCTTAGTGTTGGTATTGGGTTCGGTTTACAAAATATTGTGAACAATCTAATATCCGGGATCATACTAATATTTGAACGACCCATTCAAGTAGGTGATCTGGTGGAACTTCAGCAATACACTGGTTTTGTAAAAGACATAGGGATTCGATCCAGTATAATTCGAACCTATGATGGTGCTGAGGTGATCGTACCTAATGGCAACCTGGTTTCACAGGAAGTTATTAACTGGACGCTTAGCAACCGGCAGCGCCGGGTGGAAATCCGAGTGGGAGTGGCTTATGGTAGCGATGTTAAGAAGGTGACAGAAGTGCTAACCAAGGTTCTTGAATCACATGAAAAAGTGCTGAAATATCCTACTCCTGCAGTTCTTCTGGATGGATTCGGTGACAATTCAGTAGACTTTAGATTATTATTTTGGACCTCTGATATTGATAACTGGTTACGGACTCGTAGTGATTTATCTACCAGCATATATAATGCCTTAGACGAAGCCGGGATCAGCATACCGTTTCCTCAACGTGATCTGCACATTGTTTCATGGGAAGCACCGAATGCTGCCATCAAATTACAGGGTTCCAATGACCCAAAACCTCAAACTTCAGCCACTTCAGATACTGATTCCTCCGATGCTCAAGATTC
>CAZOJZ010000153.1:0-1519 GCA_964580205.1 uncultured Roseivirgaceae bacterium | reverse complement strand
ATCGAATGCACACCGCACACACTTCGGCGGTAGCCTTCTCGGATATGCTCAACAGCCGGATAGAGCAATGGGGTGTCGGCAAGCTCTGAAAACCGCTGTTTCAGTCGATTTTGATATTTGGTCGCTTGGTCTAGTCCGAATTCATCAATACCGAAGTCGTAAATCTGGTCAAAATCATGCGCCGCACCCTCAGAAAACCTATAGTGTCCCATCTTTACGCTTTCTCTCGACCACGGCTTGCATGATTTCGTCGGGTGTTAAGTCACTAATACCGCTTTGCTCACCTTTGATGAGCGCTGCGCGGATTGCTTTGATTTCCTCCGGTGTTTCCTGCTCCCGAACTTGACGCTCTCGAATTAACTCGCGAACAACTTCGCTTTCATTTCCGAAATGTCCGGTCTCAACCTGTGCTTTTATCCAAGCGTCTTGTTGGTCGGTCACTGATATACTTTTTTTCACCATTGGCATATTTGATCCTCCAAGAGATTAGATGATATATTCCTACCTAGTAGGATATTCTACTCTCCCCTTTTTGCAAAGCCTCTTTTTCTTCTCATCAATTTCTTTGAGATCCGCACCGCAGTCATAGTTCAATTAATGAGGACATTATCCTTTTATCTCACATACATTCTGAAACGATTCTTGTTAACCCACAGCCTTGGTGGTAGTTTATGAAATCATGGCTTCTGAGCAGATAAATGGAAAACCAACTTCAATAAACGGGGAGATATCGCTTCCGGGTGACAAGTCAATATCCCATAGGGCGGTAATACTGGGCTCTCTGGCAAGCGGTTTAACAAACATAGAAGGATTCCTTAAATCAGAAGATTCTTTTTCCACTATATCTGCAATGCAGCTTCTTGGAACAGATATTGGCTGGCAAGACGAAATACTAAAGATAAAAGGAAACGGAATACACGGGCTAAAAGAACCTAAAGATATAATTGATGCAGGCAACTCAGGCACTACATCCAGATTACTGATAGGGCTTTTAAGCGCACAAAATTTTTCCTGTTCTATCACTGGGGACAAATATCTACAGAAACGCCCCATGGGCAGGGTGATAAACCCTTTAAGAACTATGGGCGCAAAAATCCAGGCAACAGATGACTCGAAACTCCCGCTTTCTATACAGGGTGCAAGACTGACAGGCATAAGCTACAAAATGCCAGTAGCAAGCGCACAGGTAAAATCTTCAATACTGCTTGCAGGGATTTTTGCTCAAGGACAGACAGAGGTTATAGAGCTTGTCCCGACTCGCGACCACACTGAAAAAATGATGCAATATTTGGGTATAGACCTGCAGGCAGTAGGCAACTCAATTAAAATCTCGAAATCAGATGGATATAAATCAGCAGATATTCTCATACCCTCGGACTTCTCGACTGCTGCATTTTTTATAGTAGCGGCACTGATAAATCCAAATTCGCAAATCCTTATAAAAAATGTGGGTATAAACCCTTACAGGATTGGTGCTTTGGAAATATTGCTAAAAATGGGCGGCGATATTGAGCTTATT
>CAZOJZ010000152.1:0-4795 GCA_964580205.1 uncultured Roseivirgaceae bacterium | reverse complement strand
TGCGGGCGAGCATTTTCTCCCATGAGACCAATGCGCCAAACCTTACCCGCAAAATCCCCCAAACCGGCGCCAATTTCTATGCGATGCTCCACCAACAGTCTTTGTCTTATCGATTTATCATCAAGAGAATCAGGAAGTCTGATGGCGTTTAACATCGGCAGACGGAAGCCTTCTTGCACCAGGAATTCAAATCCCAGAGATTCCATGCCTTGCTTCAACAATTCATGACTCTCCCAGTGGCGGACAAACCGGGCCTTCAAGCCCTCCTCCATTACCAGGGTCAAAGCTTCTTTCAAAGCGAACATAGAGGAAATTGGGGCAGTATGATGATAAGCACGCTGCGCCCCCTGCCAATAGTTCCTGACCAATGAAAGATCTAAAAACCAACTTTGAACCTTAGTCTTTCTTCGGTCCAGCGCTTCAACAGCCCGTTCACTAAATGAAACAGGCGAAAGACCCGGAGGAGCGCTTAGGCATTTTTGAACACCTGAATACACCGCATCGATTCCCCACTCATCCACCTTCAATGATGTGCCGCAAAAGGAAGTCACCGCATCTACCACGAAAAGTGCCCCGGCATCATGCGCCATCTTGCTGATTTCTTCCAAAGGTTGCAAGACACCGGTAGAGGTTTCAGCATGAACGATGGCCACCAGTTTAGGCTGGCTATTTTCCAGAGCTTCTTTTACCTGGGCCGGGTCGATGGCTTCTCCCCATGGTGCATCCACTCTGCTTAATTTAGCACCGCACCGCTCTACAATATCAGACATACGATTACCAAATACACCATGTACGCAAATTAAGGCTTCATCTCCGGGCTCCAACAAGTTAACCAGGCAAGTTTCCATCCCGGCGCTTCCGGGGGCAGAAACTGCAAAGGTCAGTTGATTTTGGGTTTGAAAGGCTTTTTGCAACATTGCTTTTATATCGGCCATGACCTCTAGAAAGTCAGGATCCAGGTGTCCCAATAGTGGGGCTGACATGGCGTTAAGCACCCGAGGGTGAGCATTGCTGGGGCCCGGCCCCATTAGTAGTTTAGCGCTATTTTGGTTCATAGATTATTTTCGACAGTATTAAAATTCCCTGATTACATTCAGGCTGCTAGTTCAGTAGTATTTTGAAAATTTAAAATACTACAATTATGTGTATATTGTTCGATTCTAATTAATTTCATAGATAAAAGAGTAATAATGAGACCTTTGATTTTAGTTTTTACAGTCTGCTGGTCCATAGTTTCAACAGCCCAGGAACAGCAGATTAATTACCTCAATATTGGAGATGCCGCACCTGAGTTTAATCTGCCCGGCACCGATGGTAAAAACTATACACTGGCAGATTTTTCTAAAAATAGATTACTGGTAGTGATTTTTACTTGCAACCATTGTCCCACCGCCCAGGCTTATGAGGACAAGATCATTAAGATGGTAAGCCAGTACCGCCCTAAAGGGATCGGATTTGTAGCTATTTCGCCTAATGATCCCAAAGCCATCAGTTTGTCTGAACTGGGGTACTCCGATCTTGGTGATGACCTGAAAGACATGAAGATCAGGGCCAAAGACAAGGGTTATAATTTTCCATATTTATATGATGGTGAAACTCAGGAGGTCTCTCTTGCCTACGGACCAGTGGCCACTCCGCATGTGTTTGTTTTTGACCACGAGCGGAAATTGCAATACAGTGGAAGGATTGACGATACCGAAGACCCATATATTACTCCCCGACACAGGGACCTGGCCCTGGCACTGGATCAATTGCTTTCAGGTGAAAAGCTAACAACCAACCAGACCAAAACATTCGGCTGTTCCATAAAATGGTCCTGGAAAGACTCCTGGACTAAGAAGCTCAAAGAAGAATGGGCTAAAGACCCGGTGACCTTAGAGGAAAAAAATCTGAAAGAAATTAAAACCCTGGTAAGTAACCCCAGCAATAAGTTTAGGTTAATCAATCTTTGGGCCACCTGGTGCGGCCCTTGCCTGATTGAACTTCCGGCATTGGTGGAGACAGACCGTATGTATCGCGGACGTGATTTTGAGTTTATTACCATCAGTACAGATAAACCTGCCAAGAAGGAAAAGGCCCTTGAATTGTTGACAAAAATGGAAGCAGCCAATCAAAACTACTTGTACAGTGGGGATGACATTTATAAATTAATTGATGTGGTAGACATAAATTGGAAGGGGTCATTACCCTATACCCTATTGGTGGCTCCTGGCGGTGATTATGTTTATGCAAAAGAAGGTGTAGTTGAACCTTTTGAATTGAGGAAGGCAATTGTTAAACACCTGGGCCGATACTATGCCAATGATTAACCCCAATGTAAGAAATTTTATCAATCTGTTAATTATCGATCATAAATAATATATCTGTGGTATCTCTCTTTCGAAGTCTGTTAATATCAATCTTGATCAGCTTGAACCTATCCATACAAGGCCAGCAAATTTCCAAGAATGATTTGTTGATGCTAACTCCCAACTGGGAGGGCGAACGGTTCGAGGATGGTCGTCCCAAAGTTCCGGATGAAATCCTAGACCGAATGAAGTTGGTCACCTTGGAAGAAGCCTGGTCGGTTTTAAAAGGTGAAAATTATACCAATCAATACGAAGAAGGCTGGATCACCATTAACCCTGATAGTGTTTTGGTAGGCAGGGCGTTGACCGCCACCTTTATGCCAGGTCGTCCGGACGTCCAAAGGGTAATAAATCAGCAAGGACAGGTTGACGGACGAATTAAATCTCAAAATTCCTGGCCCATTGACATGCTAGTCCCCCGTGATGTATATGTAGTTGACCAATTTAGAGCACACATAGACGGTCCAACTATCGGAGATAATTTGGGGAATTCAATATATGCTAAATCGGGAAACGGCATCGTATACAATGGTGCCATAAGAGATGTCAATGGCCTTAAAGAGATAGAATCATTTACTTCCTTTTATCGAAGTTATCACCCCTCCCATCATCTAAATAATCCGGATGGCCGCTTAAATACTACTTTGGTAGGCATAAATACCCCGACTTGCATTGGCCAAGTAATGGTTATACCTGGTGATGTGATACTGGGTCGGGATGGCGGGGTAATGGTAGTTCCACCCCATCTGGCTGAAAAGGTTGTTAAAATTTCTGAAGTCATCCGATTAAGGGATATGTTCGGTCATCAACGTCTTAGAGAACAGAGGTACACTGCTGGTCAAATAGACAGTCGCTGGTCAGATGATATTGAGCGGGACTTTTCACAGTGGCTCAACCATCATATTGATGAATTACCGGTACCCAAGGAGCAGATTCAAGAATTATTAAAAACCAGAACCTGGTAGACTTTTATGACTATTAAAAATCGACGCTCCTTTCTAAAAAATACTGCATTAGCTGGCTCTTTTGCAGCTTTTTCTCCATTTGGTAATGAGTTGGAAGCCGCAGTAGAAAAAACCTCATTAGTTTCTTCACCTTCAAACCTGAAAATCACCAGTATAAAATGCGGATTCATTCGCAATGGCCACGGACTTTTCGTCAAAATTTATTCAAATCAGGATATTTGGGGGTGCGGAGAAGGTGTAGATGCCACTCCGGGAACTTACCATTTGGTTAAGCGATTCGAAAAGATGTTGGTCGATAAAAACCCACTTAATGTGCACCGGTTGTTTGAAGACATCAGAAGATCGGGATTCTTTGCAGGTGCCCAATCAGGAATGTATATAGCGGTACTCACCGCTGTGGAATCCGCCCTTTGGGACCTTGCCGGTAAAGCCCTTGGACTACCCGTTTACCAATTGCTTGGTGGTAAGTTTAGAGATAAGATTCGTTTATATATGGATACAGCCTTGTATCAGAACAGGCTACCCGCTTTGGATGAGTTCGGGAAAGCGGCAAAAAATGCTGTGAACATGGGGTTTACTGCGGTAAAGTTTGATTTAGATCAAAGGAACGATCCCAACAAATATGATCAATATAACTGGACCGCCAGCCCAGCCGAATTGCAGCGGATGGTTGATCAGATGTCAGCTGCCAGAGAAGCTGTTGGCCCAAACATAGATATTTGCGCAGATATGCATGGCCGTTACGATGCCACCACTGGTGAAAGGGTAGCAAAATTATTAGAGCCGCTAAATTTAATGTGGCTTGAAGAACCCATTCCGGCTGAAAACGTTGATGCTTACAAGAAGATTACGGATTCAACCAGTACGCCTATTTGCGCCGGAGAAAATATTTACCTGGCCTACGGATTCCGACGTATGCTGGAAATAGGCGCTGTAGATATTATCATGCCTGATCTGCAAAAAGCAGGAGGCCTTGGCGAAGGTCAACGAATTGCTAATTTGTCAAATTTATACTACGTGCCTTTTGCTCCGCATATGGTAGGCTCGTTTTTAGCTGCCATGTCATCAGCCCATGTCTGTGCTTCAGTTCCCAATTTTATGATATTGGAATGGCAGATATATTTCCATACCAATCCTATGTTTGAAGAGATTGTCGACTATGACGGTGATAAAGTAGTGGATGGATTTATCCCCTTATCGGAAAAGCCAGGGATTGGTGTGGAAATCAATGAAGAAGGCATGAGAAAATATGCTACGGAAGGAATACCGTTTTTCGAATAACCTATAGTGATATGAATATCCTAAATCGACGAAAATACCTGTTATTGGCACGTTTAATTCTGATGTTAAATCTATGGCCCTAAACCTTCCAAAAAGCACCTCCCTTCTAGCTGTTGTTCTTATATTTATTTTCAAGTCAGGATTATACGGTGCTAATGATAAGACATTTAAGGGTCGGCTGGAGATCATTGCCAATGGAAA
>CAZOJZ010000151.1:0-24700 GCA_964580205.1 uncultured Roseivirgaceae bacterium | reverse complement strand
ACGGTCCTTTACCTGGAACACTATAAACACAAACTTACAAACTAGTAGGTAGTAGTTTAGCCCTGTAGCATGTGTTACAGGGCTTTTTTTAACCCCGGTTTTAATGTTCTTAGCGACCCCGGACCAGTAGCGATCCCGCATGGCTATCGGGACCGGCGCTTCTCATTCTGGTTCATCTTCTTCTGATTGTAAATTTGTGTCACCAATCCCCCTGATTTTATGTTGGTGTAGTTATATTACCGCCGGTAATATCATCTTTTTTAACTCCCTGGTATTTATCTAAATTTAGTTTCCATTTGTGATGACATGGCGCAACGTAGCAGCATTTTTGATATGATCGGACCGGTGATGATCGGTCCTTCTAGTTCACATACCGCAGGAGTAGTGCGAATAGCCAGGGTGGCTACTCGACTACTAAAGGGAAAACCCCGGTCTGCATTGATAACATTTTACAATTCATTTGCCAGGACTTACCAGGGCCACGGTAGTGACAGGGCGGTGGTTGCCGGATTATTGGATTTTAAAACCGACGATAAGCGTATTAAAAATTCTTTTGATCACGCGGAAATAGCAGGGCTAAAATACCAGTTCAAACCGGTTGGGAACGCTTCTCTGTTCCATCCCAATACCATTCGATTGAACCTTCAATCATCCGATGGGTCCGTAGAGGTACTGGGAGAAAGTCTGGGAGGAGGCGTGATAAATATTTCCGAGGTAAATGGGTACAGCGCTAATTTCAGCGCCAGGTCACATACGCTTATTATTACAGCCAAAGACGTCAGAGGCACAATTGCCTTTATTTCAAATGTGCTTACCCATGATGATTGTAATATCGCCACCATGACGGTGTCCAGAAAAGGCAAACATGATGAGGCCTGTCACATAATAGAGATGGACTCCGGATTAAAACCGATTACCCTGGAATACCTAAAATCACTGAACTGGGTGCAAGACATTATTTACATCCCTGATATTGACTTATAAATCATGAATTTTATAAAACCCTTTTACAGTTTAGTTTTTCTATCCTTTTTTCTATTGAATATTTCAGGACAGGATAGAGCGTGGACTTACAGTGAATGTCTGGACTACGCCTTAGAAAATAATCTTTCAGTGAAAAGAAGTGAGTTGGACGTAGAGATGGACGAGGTAAACCTAAAACAGTCCAAAGCCGACATGTACCCAACTTTTAACGTTGGCGGTGGCTATGGAATCAACTGGGGACGATCAATTGACCCCACCACCAATCTTTTTATTTCGCAGAAAATTCAATCAATGGGGATCCAAAGTGGCAGTTCTATCATGGTATTCGCAGGTTTACAAAAGTTGAATACCATCAAGCAGAACAAACTGGATCTGGAAGCAAGTGCAAGTAATCTGGAGGACGCAAGAAATGACGTGATACTGAGAGTAGTTGCTTTTTACACCAATGTGATATTCAATCAAGAATTATTGGAAACCGCCGAGTTACAACTAAGTACCACCATTCAACAACTGGGTCGTACCGAAAAATTAGTAGAAGTTGGTTCGTTGGCAATTTCGGAATTGCTGGATCTGCAATCACAAAAGGCCAGTAATGAACTGGTGGTAATCAATGCTGAAAACAGCCTGAATCTGGCACTCTTAAACCTAAAACAGGAGATGCAGATGCCAGCCAGCGACCAGTTGGATGTGGTAGTTCCTGAAATGGAGGCGGAAGATTACGGTTTTCTGGCTTTATCAGCGACAGACATTTATCATACCGCGGAACTCACACAACCCGAGATAAAAAGCGCCGACCTCGATATCCAGAGTTCGATACTGGGAGAAAAGATTGCTAAGGGTGCATTGTATCCCTCATTGAACCTGGGATACAGCATGTTTACCAACTATTCTGATGCCCTTGATCCGTTAAGAAAACCAGATGGTACTTTTGGTACTCCGGGTGAAATACCGGAGGCGGGGTTTGTCACGGGAGATCCATCACAATCAATTACATTATACACACCAAACCCGAATATCATTAATGTGGACAATGGCCTGTGGGATCAATTCAGCAATAATATCAGCAGGTCATTGAATTTCTCCATATCTATACCCATTTTCAACGGCTTGGTGGCGCGTTCGGGAATGCAAAGAGCTACTATAAACCGGGCACAGGCGGAGATAAAAGCCCGTGAAGTAAGAAATCAATTGAGGCAGATCATCGAAACGGCCTATTATGATGCCGTGTCGGCATCTAAGGCCTATGAAGCTTCACAAAGAGAGGTTCAGGCACTGGAGGAAAGCTTTCGGGTCACTGAGAAAAGATATAATCTTGGAGCGGTTAACTTTGTGGACTATCAGGTTGCTCAAAATAACCTGTTTGGTGCCAAATCGGATCTAGTAAGAAGCAAATACGATTACATATTCAAGACAAAAATTCTCGATTTTTATCAAGGGAATCCAATCGATTTTTAATTAATGAAAAAAAATCTAACAAGCGGGGATTGACTTTAGCAGACAATTAAAAGTTAATAGTATAGCCCGGGTGAAGGCTATTTTTGTTATCTTGATTTAGCTAATCGCCTACCTTATGAAATACTTGGTTATGCTTATTTTGGGGCTTGTTTTTGTGTTCACCGACCTGAGCCAGGCCCAATCAGCATTCGATAAAATGACCAATTCCAAGTTGGAAAAAATACTCCACCGGGTATCGGAACAGGTGGATCGAATACCAGGCAGTGAGGATGTGCCGGGGAAATGGAAAATGGTTTTCATGCAGAGGGAATTGTTTGTTATTACCGATGAGGCCGCTAATAGAATGAGGGTAATGACTCCCATCATAGAGGAGGAAAACCTGGACACTGAAGACCTGAAAATCTTGCTGGAGGCTAACTTTAACCGGGCATTGGACGCAAAATATAGCCTTTATCAGGGTTTCCTTTGGTCATCCTTTACCCATCCACTGCAGGAACTTACGGTAGAGCAATTCAAGGATGCACTAAAGCAGGTAGCCACCCTAGCTGACCGTTATGGGGATAGCTATAGCAGTACAGACCTGGTTTTTGGAGGGGGATTCGAGAACTGAGGGAATATCGAACAATATTACTTTGTGTTGTATTTAACCATGTGTCGCACTAAATCCTTGAACCTACCAGTTCAAAAGAACTATATAGTTTACTATGAGTTAACTATATAATTCTTTCAATAGACAAAAGATTAATTTTTATTGAGACTGTAAGCTTCTGTGAGACATTTATCAACCTCACCTAATGTGGGACAGATAGAGCCCTTACTTAAACACAAAAAATCGGAGTATCGTTATTTAATCCCCTAACTGTTCAATTTTGAATTTTTCAATTTCCGGAGCGGTGTGTTCTTGCTTCATGATTTGTTCCATTTTCTTTACTACTTCCGGGTTAGCTGAAGCAACATTTTGCTGTTCCGTCGGATCATTTTTTAGGTTATATAATTCTATTTCCATATTTCCTTCAAATATATTTTTCCTTATGCCTTTCCAGTCTCCTAATCTTACTGCCTGTTGGCCCTGGTAAGATGGAAATTCCCAATACAGGAATTCATGCTGTTTCTGTCCATCCTGTCCCAATAATTCGGGTAAAAAGCTAATACCATCAATAGTCGCTGGTGCTTCTACACCCGCTATTTCTGCTAATGTGGGCATTACATCCCAAAATGCTGAGATCAGTTCACTGGTTGATCCGGGAGCTATTTTCCCTTCCCAACTGGCAATCATGGGTACCCGAATTCCTCCTTCATGTGTGAATCCTTTGCCCCATCCGTATTCACTTTTAAATGGTTTGGCGCTATCAAAAAATGGGGAGTCGGTTCCTCCATTATAAGTAGGACCATTGTCACTGGTGAAAATAATCAAGGTATTTTCATACAGTCCCAGGTCTTTTAGCTTTTGAACAATTTCACCTACCTGCTGATCCAGGTAACTCACCATTGCCGCATATGCCGCTCTGGGATATCTATTTGGGAAATATCCTGTACTGCCAAGATAGGGTTCTTCCTCACCGAATTTTTCAACATATTTATCAATATATTCCTGGGGAATTTGCAGTGGAGCGTGCGTCAAAGGTGTGGCGTAGTATAGGAAAAACGGATTGTCCTTATTCTGTTCAATAAATCCCAAAACTTCATCTTGCATCAACTTCGGCGCGTAGTCTTTTTGAAAGAACTTTGAATAACTCGCCAGTCTGTAGGGATCAGCAGCGCTATCTAGTTTGGTCTTGGGCACCACAAGATCATTTTCCAACCAAACTTTCTGTCGATTTTTCCACAAGTGCTTTGGATATAGTGTATGGGCCTGACGCTGACAATTGTAGCCAAAAAAGAAATCGAATCCCCGGTTGTTTGGAATTCCGTCAGTGAGCGGCGCTCCAAGTCCCCACTTACCCACTATGGCAGTCTTGTAACCAGCCTTTTGAAGTACGTTCCCAATAGTCGGAATACTACTTGGTATGGGTATTTGTCCTTCGAGGTTAGGGTCTTCTACTGCTTTGGCAAAATCCCAGACATCACCACGTGAAGCCCATTCGTCATTGCTTCGGATATAAGCATGACCGGCATGCTGGCCTGTTAGTAATACGCATCTCGATGGTGCGCATACAGGCGCTCCAGCGTAGTGCTGGGTAAAGCGCATTCCATTGGCAGCCAGGTTATCAAGATTTGGCGTTTCAATCAATTGCTGGCCGTAGCTGCCCAATTCCCCATAACCCAGGTCATCGGCAAGAATATAAATTATATTTGGTTTTCTTTTTTTCTCCGGCTGTGAACATCCTGCGAATCCTATCAGAATTAAAAGCATAGCAACCGTAAATAACCCAATAATTGGTTTTGGTTTTTTAATCATGATTCAAACTTAAGTGCCACAGGGCGAATTAGTATGTATTGCCCAAATATGTGGTTTTAATTGAACATTCGCAAAGCTAAAAGTCAATTAGGATTGTGGTGATAATGCTGTTTCAATAGAATTCCTTCAACTCCTTATACAACCTCTGCACCGGCAGACCCACCACATTGAAATAGGAGCCCTCAATTCTGGTAACGCCAATCATCCCAATCCATTCCTGAATACCATAGGCGCCAGCTTTGTCCAACGGCTGGTATTCTTCCAAATAATGATCGATCTCCCATGCTGTCAGGTCCCCAAAAGTCACCTCGGTAATATCCTTAAAGAGTGATAGTCTATCTTGGTATTTTATGCATACACCCGTAACAACCTGGTGCTTGCGACCCGACAATTGTCTAAGAAAATTCCCGGCTTCCCACTGATTTTTGGGCTTTCCCAGTATGGTATTGTCCAAAATAACTACTGTATCGGCCGCAATAATCAGCGCTTTCCTTTCAGTACATGCCACTGCCTGGGCTTTTTGCTTTGCCAGGAATTCCGGGACCTCCTGGGGCGAAAGGCTGGCAGGATATTGCTCGCTTATTGAAGCGCTTTTTACTTCAAATTTTACTCCCAGGGAGGCAAGCAACTCCTGCCGTCGGGGTGAATTAGAAGCCAGGATAATCGGAATTTTGAAATTCATCTTCCTTTATAGATCCAAACAATAGGCCGCAAACTGCTTTTGGGTAGAAATAAGTGGATTTTTGTGGAAGCGTATATCCGCTAAAACAGACTTTCTTTACATCTTCCATGTTGAGCTCATTGGTAATGATGGCCATTTGAGATTCTCCTTCCAATACCCGGGTGACGCAGTCCGTAAAATTCCGGTCGTAGACAATATGCGAACTGCTTCTCTGATCCTTACCTTTGATGCCCCATATTTTCTCTAGAATGTAATAATGTAGCAATGTCAGATCAAGTTCTTTGATTATATCGGGAAATGGCCAATCAATTTTTTTCTCAAGACCTGATTTTAAGGTCAACTTAAAGGTCAGGTTTCTCATTACCACCCCAAAAGTGGCCTTCTTCCCCAGGATAATCTCGTTTATATCCAGTGGAACATCGACAGGACTTACCTGAAAAAACTCTGATGCTCTATCCATAAATGCTTCTTCTGACATGACAGGTAGTCCTTTGACCAGCCGGTGTGTGGCCATAATTCTCAGGTCTTTGGCCTCCATATTTGTAAGGAACATCATATGATAGTTGTACCCTTCAGTACCTGTATGATGGGGATTTCTCTCAGTACGGTATTTTCGGTAGTTGATTGACCCCTGATACCGATGATGTCCGTCTGCCAGGATTATTTGCTGGTCCCGTAATACCTCAACGAATTGTCTGATTGCCCGGGCATCGTGTACTACACTCAACACCTCTTTCACCCCTTGATAGTCCTCTGTTTCCACAATAGGGTCTATCATGCATTCATCCATTATTTGCTCCAACTGGAAAGAAGGATCTGAATACAAACCGTGGGTGGCACTGGCGTTTAATTCGGTCTTTTTTAATAACGACACTCTTCCCTCCACTGCCAGAGGGATGGTATTCTCATGCCGCAACACTACTCCCTCATCCCAGTCATACGCTTTTATAAAACAAATGAATCCTTTACGACAGTAAGGCTCCCGGCTACCCGGTAGATTGAAATACTGATAGTACAAATAGATTCCGGGCAAATAATCCTGCTCAATGATCTTGGTTTGCTTCCAGATATTTAATGTTTTTGCTGCAGATTCTACTGCGCCAGGTCCTCTGGGGTCCGAAAGATGTATGCTGTTGTATGGATTTTTATATAGTATTTCTCGTTGCTGGTCAGAAACTACATCGAAAAGTGGGGAAATGTAGGCTTCGATATTCTTACTCAGCTCCGTATTATAACGCCAGGCGCGCAGTGGTTTTATTGCTGCCATACTTTATTGATCTTTTGCTCTCAAACGCCAGGCTATTGACGAAGATTCAGCATTGGGTGGTTTTTTGAAAGATTTCTGTGCGGTGGCAGTAATTTGGGCTGCAAAGGCAGCTGCAATTTTTTGCAAGTCGGGATCAACACTGTCTTGTTGATTTGGCTTGAAATGATCTTGTATAAAGTTAGTGTTATAATTCCCGGAACGGAAAGCCTGGTGATTCATTACAAACTTGCAGAATTCAAGTGTGGTGCTTAGCCCATTAATTCGATATTCGTCTATGGCCCGGATCATTCTTTGAATGGCCTCAGCACGGTCTTTACCATATACTATCAGCTTTGCGAGCAGCGGATCATAATAAATAGGTACTTCCATGCCCTGATAATAGCCATCATCAACCCGAACACCTGGTCCCTGTGGTGTTTGATAAAGGTTTAGGGTACCGGCATCCGGCAGGAAGTTATTGTTCGGATCTTCTGCATAAATCCGGGCTTCAATGGCGTGGCCCCTTATTTTGAGGTCCTCCTGTTGGAAAGTCAAAGGATTTCCCTCCGCAATTCTAACCTGTTCCTTTACCAGGTCTATCCCTGTAATCATTTCGGTCACCGGATGCTCCACCTGGAGCCTGGTGTTCATCTCCAAAAAATAGTAATTTCCGTTTTGGTCAAGCATAAACTCTACGGTGCCGGCGCCATAATATCCGGCGGCTTTTGCCACCTGGATCGCTGCGGCCCCCAATTGTTTACGAAGACCATCGTCAACGGCCATCGAGGGCGCTTCTTCAATTACCTTTTGATGACGCCTTTGAATGGAACATTCCCGTTCAAATAAGTAAACTACATTTCCATGCTGGTCGCCTAATACCTGGACCTCTATATGCCTTGGGGCGCTGACGAATTTTTCAAGGAATACCGATCCATCTCCAAATGCCGATTTCGCCTCGCTTATTGCCCGTTTCAACTTTGACGAAAAATCATCAGCTGATTCTACTAACCGCATGCCTTTTCCTCCGCCGCCAGCACTGGCTTTTATCAACAAGGGAAACCCGATCTGAACAGCTTGCTCAAGAGCGTCTTGTCCTTCAATAACCGGCTCAGAGGTACCCGGGATCATGGGAATATTGTAAGAAGAAACAGCCGCTTTGGCATTTAGCTTACTACCCATTATTTCGATTGACTCTGGGGAAGGCCCTATGAATGTAATTCCAGCCTTGGTCACGGCTCTGGCAAATGCTGCATTTTCTGATAAGAACCCATATCCGGGATGTATGGCATCTACCTTCAAATTGCTGCAAATATCTAAAATCTTCTTTTGATTCAGATATGATTCAGTGGAAGGCGCAGCACCTAATGACGCTGCCTGATCGGCCAAAAAAACATGAGGGGCGATTCGGTCAACATCTGAGTAGACTGCTACGGTGGAAATGCCCATTTCCTTTAAGGACCTGATCACCCGTACCGCTATTTCACCTCGATTCGCAATTAAAACCCTTTTTATGCTGGTCATAGGCTCATATTCTATTTTTTTGCTTAAAACTAGAGGATCTGCAACTAAAAACGCCTGACCTGACACTACAATTTATCATTTGATCCAGAAAGAGCCGGTAAAACATTGGTACTCAGTCAATATAATATAAAATTATCTTAATATATGATTTTTATACTCTTCTAATTGGGCATCAACTAAAGGCCATCCCGTTTGTTTTAAATGCTGTAAGTGTTAACTTGGTGTGTTTTATTAAGCACTTTTTAGTCACATTATTAGAATCAACAGAAATAACGGTGGATATATTTGAAAGACTTCTCAACGATCTTGGCCCCCTGGGAAGGTGGTCACATTTGGCTGAAGGGTACTTCACATTTCCCAAACTTGAGGGAGAAATCAAACCTAGAATGAGATTTCAGGGTAGAGAGGTATTGACTTGGAGCCTTAATGATTATTTAGGACTGGGAAATCACCCAGAAGTAAGAAAAGTAGACGCTCAGGCGGCTGCAGACTGGGGTTTGGCCTATCCCATGGGCGCTCGTATGATGTCAGGTAACAGCACCTATCATGAGCAATTGGAGGAGGAACTTGCCGATTTTGTAAAGAAGGAAGCAGTGCTGTTGTTAAACTATGGATATCAAGGAATTATGTCCACAATTGATGCCCTTACCGACAGGAAGGACGTAATAGTTTATGACGCTGAATCGCATGCCTGTATTATTGATGGTTTGAGAATGCATATGGGCAAAAGATTTGTATACCCCCATAATGATATGGCTAACCTTGAAAAGCAACTTGGTCGTGCGAACCGGCTAGCTTCAGAAAATGGTGGTGGGGTACTGGTAATTACGGAAGGGGTTTTTGGCATGTCCGGAAATCAGGGCAAATTAAAGGAAATAGTAGCCCTTAAAAAGAAATATTCATTCAGACTTCTGGTAGATGATGCACATGGTTTTGGCACCTTGGGCGCCACAGGAGCAGGAGCAGGTGAAGAACAGGGTGTCCAGGATGGAATTGACATTTATTTTTCCACATTTGCCAAATCCATGGCTGCCATTGGCGCATTCATAGGAGGGGATAAGAATATTATTAAATATCTTAAATATAATATGCGTTCTCAAATATTCGCCAAAACTTTGCCGATGCCCTACGTAATAGGGGTCATGAAGCGACTGGAATTATTGAGGACACAGCCTGAGCATAAGGAGAAGTTGTGGAGCATTGTAAATGCATTGCAGGACGGTTTGAAATCCCGTGGCATAAATATCGGGACCACACAGTCTTGTGTTACACCGGTGATCGTTAGTGGCTCGGTGGGAGAAGCTGCAGTCATGAGCAAAGACTTAAGGGAAAACCATAATGTTTTTTGTTCTGTGGTGATCTATCCGGTGGTACCAAAGGACGTAATCATGATGCGATTGATACCAACTGCATCCCATTCCCTGGAAGATGTGGAGGAAACACTGGCTGCATTTGAGGCTATAACCCTTAAATTAGACGAAGGAGCATACAGACTTACTGAGATGGCCATTCATTTTGATGGATAAACCCTAAAAAAATGGCCTATAGTATTGTTTTTTAAACATTTTACTTATATTGCCTCAGAAAGAGTACAAAATTATATCAACAACTAAAATTTTTTAAAATGAGTAGATTTGGTCAAGTAAAAGGTCTAGTGGAATCATTGGAGGCAGATTTTGATAAGTTCTATGATAAGAGTAATCAAGCAGCGGGAACTCGGGTCCGTAAAGGCATGCAAGAGCTTAAAAATTTGGCTCAGGATATTCGAGTGGAGGTCCAGACAATAAAGAACAGCGAAAGCTAGAAACTAGCACTCTTTTGAAATTTAAGGAAACCCTGATTTAACCGTCAGGGTTTTTTAATTCTACCGACATAGCAGGAAAAGCCGCGGCAATTTTTTGTGCCAATTCTTCGGTAGCCTGAACTAAAGGGAGCCTCACGTAAGACTCACAGATCCCCAATAAGTGTAATGCTTTTTTTATTCCTACCGGGTTGCTTTCTTGATACATAAGTGGGTTTATGGGACTCAATACTTCAAGTATACTATTAGCCTCATACCATTGATGGTCCATAGCACTTTTAACCATTTTAGTAACCAGTTCGGGAAAAGCGTTGGCCATAACAGAAATAACTCCTGATCCCCCTTGTTTTATTATAGAAATAGTGGAGACATCATCTCCGGAGATCAATTGAAAATTATCCGGTTTATTTTTGCCAACCTCCTGCCATTGAGCGGGGTCAGGTGATGCTTCCTTCACTCCATGAATATTGGGATGTTCCGCTAACCGAAGCAGCGTTCCTGCTTCAATGTTACACGAGGTTCTTCCCGGTACATTGTAAAGGTAAACAGGAACGGGACTGTGATCGGCAATTACAGAATAATGTCTAAATAGTCCTTCCTGAGTGGGTTTGTTGTAATAAGGACAAACAGATAATATCGCTTGTATACTTGAAAAATCTGTAAATTTTATTTGTTGAAGCACTGCCTCTGTATTATTGCTCCCAATTCCATACATTACCGGTAAATTATGCCGGTTATTTTCACTTATGAATTGAAGGATCTTTTTTCTTTCCCTATCGGTAAGCACAGGGGACTCTCCGGTGGTTCCATTAACTACCCAGAAATCTACTTCGCCGGTATGTTCTAAAAGCCTGTGCAGGCTTTCTAAATCCAGTTCATTGCTTTGGTCAAAGGGCGTAATCAAGGCAACCCCTGTACCATTAAAGTTATTTTCCATCACTACCCAATTTCTTGGAGTAAAACAAAATTTGATCAATAGCTTCCCCCATTGAAGGCCGGCCATTGACATTTAGCATAAGATCCAGCAGATCATCATTATTCTTTTTATAAAAACCAATGCGGCAACTAGCTTTGCTCATAGCCAGGACATTTTCCAAGTACATGTTTTCTTCTAAGTCCAGATAGAATAAATAATCAAAGGTTTGTTGAGCAAATCTTAGTGCAGACGGAGATTGCATTTTCCCCCACAAACCTACGTCTTTACTAGTGATATAGTCATAACGGAAATCATAATTTTCGCCACCCTTTTCCAGATAACATAACACTTCTACCTGCTTGCTGTCATTCTTAAACTGTATTACCAGTTCCCTTATGGCTTGGTATTTTTCACGAGTTGATTGGCTAAACAGCACCCCAATAGTTTGGGCCGCAGCATAACTGACCGTTTTTCTTGAGCTTTGGTTCTCAGATTGCAGGCGCTCTGTTCGCTTTTTAAGTAAATTTTTATACAATACTGCCATTGCTTTTTATCATTGAGATAAAATCCTGCTCAGAGATTATTGCTACTCCCAGACTTTCAGCCTTTTTTAACTTGGCCGGACCCATGTTATCCCCTGCCAATAAATAATCTAGTTTTCCACTTATCCCACTCAATACTTTCCCCCCATGCTGTTTAATGGTATTTTTTAGCTCTTCCCTTTCAAATGATTCGAAGATACCCGATACCACAAATGATTTTCCTGACAAATGCCCGCTCACCAAATTTACAGCTTCTTGTTTTACTTCAAAAGTCAGTCCTGCTTCTTTTAGTTCGCTTAAGAGTTGTTGATTATCAGGATCCTGAAAAAACAACTGGATACTACTGGCTATTCGGTCTCCTATTTCTGGTGTCTGTACCAACTCCTCGTGAGTAGCTGCAGTCAGGTTGTCCATATTTATAAAATGGGCAGATAGTTTTTCTGCCACCGTTCTGCCGACAAAGCGGATTCCCAAGGCAAATAATACTTTTTCGAAGCTGGCTTTTTTGGAGTTTTCTATTCCTTCGAGCAGATTTCGCGTTGCAAGAGCCTTGAATCCATCCAGCTTGAAGACATCCTCATAGGTCAACCGGTATAGATCAGCAGGTGTTTTTACCAAACCCTCATCAAATAGCAGTTCTATGGTCCGGCCTCCAAGACTATCAATGTCCATAGTACTGCGATGTATAAAATGTTGGATACGACCTTTGATTTGAGGGGGGCATCCTTTGAGGTTAGGACAATAATGTATTGCTTCTCCTTCTTGGCGTAGCAAGGTAGTACCGCACTCCTGGCATTCAGTTATGAATGATACGGGCTTGCTTCCAGCCTTTCGTCTTTGTAAGTCCACTCCTGTTATTTTGGGGATTATTTCTCCTCCCTTTTCAATGAATACCGTATCTCCGATCCTCAGCCCCAGCCTTTCAATCTCATTGGCATTGTGTAAGGATGCACGTTTTACCGTGGTGCCAGCCAGCAACACCGGTTCCAGGTTAGCCACCGGAGTAATAGCACCGGTACGACCCACTTGATAGGAGATGCTTTGGAGTACTGTAGGTACGTTCTCGGATTTATATTTATATGCTATGGCCCATCGGGGGCTTTTCGCGGTAAAACCCAATGCTTGCTGGTCAGCAAAATTGTCCACTTTTATCACAATGCCATCTGTTTCCAGGGGAAGGTCAAAGCGAAGCACTTCCCAGTGATCGATATAATCCATAACCTCCTCAATATTTGAGCACATTCCATAGGTTTTGGACACGTTAAACCCCCATTTTTCCAAGGCGGAAATGGCCTGACTGTGAGTAGTATAACTCAGACTATCCCCCATCAAGGAGTATACATAACAATCCAACTTACGTTGTGCAACTACCTTTGAGTCCTGCATTTTTAGCGTACCTGAAGCTGTGTTCCTGGGATTTGCCAAAGCAGGTTCACCGGCAGCTTCTCGATCTTTATTCAACTGGTGAAAGACTTGATTAGGCATAAAAACCTCACCACGTACTTCGAATAACCCAGGCAAGTCAGGTTGCCGGATCTTGAGGGGTATGGTCTTAATGGTTCTGGCATTCGCTGTGATGTCATCTCCCCTCGATCCATCTCCTCTGGTTACTGCCTGGATTAACACGCCGTTTTGAAAGGTGATGCTCAATGCCACTCCGTCAAATTTCAATTCACAGAAATACAGGTAGTTTTGGTGGCCCAGCAATTTTTTCACTCTTGCATCAAATTCTCTCAATTCGTCAACCGAATAGGTGTTTCCCAGGGAAAGCATTGGATACTTATGGGTTACATTAGCAAAATTTTTGGTAACAGTACCACCCACTCTTAGGGTAGGGGAATAATCGAATTTGAATTGAGGGTAGTCTTTTTCAAGTTGAGTTAATTCCTCCAGGAGCGTATCGAACTGTTGGTCGCTGATCTCAGAGACATCCTGCTGGTAGTACAGATCATTATAGTGACTGATCTGATCTATCAGAACTTCTATTCGACTTCTAGCTTCCTGCTGGTTCATCTTATTTTATGAATCCTTCTCTATCCTTATTCAGTTGAATGAAATTATTATCTCGATTGATGTCCGCCATCTGTCTTGAAGGATCAATTTCCAATGAATTAATTTGATCCGGCGACCTTGGTAGCACCAGATCATAGTTAGGGTTGGTCCAGGGCCAGGCTTCCGCAACCTTCATTTGATCTTCCAATGGTTTATGACCGCGCATTATGCGCAATGGTATATTAATAAGTTCCCAGGTCCCATCTGTATAACTTACTTTCAGATCAATGGGCATGACCATAGCCCCAAGCCTCTCTAAAGTGATAAATGTGCTGTCTATATCTCCGTCTGCGGATTTAATGCTATAATCGATGGTCTTAGTTGAATTGATCCAATATTCAAAATACCAATCCAGTTCAAGGCCGGATTCTTTCTCCATGACCCGTTTAAAATCATTTGATTCAGGGTGCTTAAACTTCCATTCATTGAAGTATCGTAACATACCCGATCGGAAATGTTCTTCGCCGATAATGTAATTTAGCTGCCGTAAAATTACCGATCCTTTATTGTATGCGGCCGTGCCATAGGCCTTATTGAAATTAAAGTGGTCGGCATGTGTGGAAAGGGGTTCTTCCATTCCACTTTTAACCAAATTGAAATAGGAATTGAAATGACTTATTTGGGGGTGCGGCAGGGTGGTGTCATCGAATAGGTAATCCATTACTTCTGCAGCCGCAAAAGTGGTAAAGCCTTCGTCCATCCAGGAAAAAAGGCTTTCATTGTTTCCAAGTACTCCCTGATACCAGGAATGTATCAGCTCATGGACCGTTATCCCTACCAGGCTGAGTAGTGATCGTTTTCCATTAATTAGAGTAGCCATAGGGTATTCCATGCCTCCGTCTCCTCCTTGCACTATACTATACTTATGATATGGATATTTCCCAAAATGTTTACTCATATAAGTGAAGGCCTTTATGGTATATTCCGGGAGTGCTTCCCAATGAGTGGTCGCACTGTCGGGTTTATAAAAAAAGTGAAGTGTTGGGCCATCCGGGACCTGGGCAGTCACATGTTTGTACTCAGTGTCAGCTGCCCACATGAAATCATGAACATTAGGGGCTTTAAAATGCCAGATTAATTTGCCCCTTTTGCTTTTTGATTTTTTGTCGCTGTAACCATGCCCTACATCCGAAGGATTTTGTAAATAACCTGAGGCCGCCACAATGTAGTGTTTGTCAATGTGCAGCTTAACTTCGAAATCACCCCAGACCCCATGAAATTCCCGGCCTACATACGGGTTTGCATGCCAACCACGGTAATCGTACTCTGATATTTTCGGATACCATTGGGACATGGAATAGGCTACTCCTTCGGCATTGTCACGTCCGCTGCGTCTAATTTGTTGGGGTACCTGTCCCTGGAATTGCATGTTGAAACGCACGGTAGTGTTTGGTAGTATGGGTTTGGCAAGCTCCACCTCGAGGATGGTGCCAACAGTTTTAAACCTCAACGGTATTCCATCCTGTTGGAGAGAATTAACCTTTAGATACCCAATTTCATCAGCTTCCAGTTTAGATATCCGATCCATTACCCTGCTATCAGGATCAGCAATGGTACGAGATCTTACGTCCATCATACTTCCAGGCTGAAATGCATTAAAGTATAGATGGTAAAATACACGCATCAGGGTGTCAGGAGAATTATTGGTGTAATCCAACAATTGATGCCCTTTGAATTGATGAGTTTTTACATCCATATCAATATCCATAAAGTAGTTGACACGTTGTTGCCAGTTACCATCCTGGGCCGATAGGTGATTCCCGATGGTGGAAATGGTTACTACTAAAAGAAGCAATAAGTATTTCATATTGACAATGTCATTTTTAGGATCCATATTATCAAATTTAGTCAGATAAATTGACTGATAATTCCTTATTTTTGAGAGGAATTTCAAAACTACTCTGTGAAAAAGTATTTTATTATTGATTTCGACAGCACTTTCACCAATGTGGAGGCATTGGATCTGTTAGGGGAGATTTCATTATCGAATTCGGACCAACGTACAGAACGCCTTCAAAAAATCAAGGAGATTACCGATCTTGGAATGGATGGTGGTATGTCATTCAGAGATTCCCTCATTAAACGATTGGAGCTTTTGGAGGCGAAAAAAGAGCATCTGGTGGAGTTGGTAGCTTTGTTAAAAAAGAGAATTTCTAAATCCTTTCACCGGAATGAGGCGTTTTTCAGGGAACATGCTGATAATATTTATATCCTATCGAACGGGTTTAAGGAATTTGTGGTGCCCATAGTTACCGAGTATGGAGTTAAAGCTGATCATGTGTACGCAAACTCATTTAAGTTTGACCATCAGGATAAGATCGTGGGGTTTGATGAAGATAATATCTTATCCAGGAACAACGGGAAGGCCAGGCAGATCGAGCGGTTAAAATTAAAGGGAGAAGTTTCAGTAATTGGTGATGGGTACACTGATTATGAGATCAAGGAAGCCGGACTTGCCAATACGTTCTATGCATTTACAGAAAATGTGACCAGGGAAAAAGTATTGCAAAAGGCTGATCACGTGGCCCCCAGTTTGGATGAGGTGCTTTATATAAATAAAATGAATACGGCGATTTCATATCCGAAGAATAGAATAAAAGTGCTTTTGCTGGAGAATATTCACCCGATGGCAGAAAGGTCCCTGAAGGATGAGGGATATCAGGTAGAGGTACATCCTGATGGTATGGATGAGGATGAGTTGGCGGAGCGGGTTCAGACGGTATCTATCCTTGGAATCAGGTCAAAATCTCAAATCACCGAGAAAATTATAGCTAATGCCCGCCGCCTACTGGCAGTCGGAGCATTTTGTATTGGCACCAACCAGATCGATCTTCAGGCTTGTCTTCGCAAGGGAGTTGCAGTGTTCAATGCACCATTCAGTAATACCAGGTCAGTAGTGGAATTGGCGATTGCGGAGATTATTATGTTGTTGAGGAAAATACCGGAACGAACAAAAGAGATGCACGCCGGCACCTGGTATAAATCTGCCAAGGCCAGCTTTGAGATTCGAGGCAAAAAACTGGGCATAATTGGGTATGGTAATATAGGCTCACAGTTGTCCGTGTTGGCTGAAAACTTGGGGATGGAGGTTTATTATTATGACCTGATAGAAAAACTAGCTCTGGGAAATGTACGACGATGCCAAAGCATGGATGAACTCCTGGCTATAGCAGACGTGGTGTCCTTGCATGTTGATGGCCAAAAGAGCAATACCAACTTTTTTGGTAAGGACCAGTTTATGAAAATGAAAGAGGGCTCAGCGTTCATAAACATAAGCAGGGGACTGGTAGTAGATTTGGAGGCTTTAAAGGAAAGTTTGGAGTCCGGCCATTTAGCAGGGGCTGCCATAGATGTGTTTCCCCAGGAACCGAAAAATAACCAGGAGGAGTTCGTTTCATTACTGAGAGGATTGCCAAACACCATACTAACACCTCATATTGGTGGAAGCACACAGGAAGCCCAGGAGAACATAGGGGATTTTGTGCCCAATCAAATCATACAATACATCAATACCGGAAGCACATCAAACAGCGTAAATTTCCCACAGGTGCTGCTTCCTACTTTGCAAAATGCTCATAGGTTGATGCACATCCATCACAATGTCCCCGGCATCCTGGCCAAAATGAATCAGGATTTTGCTAAACATCAGATCAATATTGTAGGTCAGTATCTAAAAACAAACGAAACTATTGGTTATGTGATCACCGACATCGATAAGAAGTATCAACAGCAAATGATCGATGACCTGAAAAATATCAAAGATACCATTAGATTCCGGGTACTTTATTAACCAAAACCCTTATGAGTAGTAATTCATATAGCTTCTTCAGCGATGTTAACAGCTACGTTGATAATGCCGCCAGGTTTACCAAATACCCAACCGGGCTGATTGAGCAAATCAAGCAGTGTAACAGTATTCTTCATGTATCTTTCCCATTGCGCTTGCAAAAAGGCAAATTTAAGGTGATTGAAGCCTATCGAGTTCAGCATAGTCACCACAAGGCTCCCGTAAAGGGTGGTATACGCTATAGTTCGACTGTTGGGGAAGACGAAATAAAAGCATTGGCGGCCCTGATGTCTTATAAATGCGCCTTGGTAAATGTGCCGTTTGGCGGGGCCAAAGGCGGAGTAAAAATAGATCCGGCCAAGTTTACTGTTGACCAATTGGAAAGGATTACCCGAAGATTTACTTCAGAGTTAATTAAGAAAAACTCAATCGGACCGGCAGTTGATGTACCGGCGCCGGATTATGGTACAGGACCCAGGGAGATGGCCTGGATCGCGGACACCTATATGACCTTTAATTCAGAACAGGTAAATGCACCGGGCTGTGTAACCGGAAAACCTCTGAGCCAACATGGAATAAGGGGACGGATCGAGGCAACCGGAAGAGGCGTTTATTTTGGGATCAGGGAAGCTGTGGAGGGATACGAAGACATGCAAAAGTTGGGACTTTATCCAGGTATAGGAGATAAGAGGGTGATCATTCAGGGTTTAGGCAATGTAGGGTACTATACAGGTCTGAATTTGCAACGCAATGGAGCAACCATCATAGGCATTGCTGAATACGATGGGGGAATATACAGGGAAGATGGCTTGGATGTTGATGCTGTACATAGGCACCGTTTGGATACCGGCAGCATTTTGAATTTTGAAGGTGCTGAAAATATTAAGAACGGACATGAACTTCTGGAATATGAATGTGAAATCCTGGTACCCGCGGCGTTGGAAAACCAGATCACAAAAAAGAACGCCGGAAAAATAAAAGCGAAAATTATAGCGGAGGCGGCAAATGGCCCAATTACTGCCAGCGCCGAAAAGATTCTGATTAAGCGGGGCGTGTTTATTATTCCTGATCTGTATTTAAGTGCAGGAGGAGTAACTGTATCATATTTTGAGTGGTTAAAGAATATCAGCAGGGTGTCCTTTGGTAAGATAAACAAAAGGTATAATGAGCTGAATAACGAAATGATAGTTAGTGCAATTGAAGATGCCAGTGATACTAACTTGCCTTTTAAACAGCGCACCCAACTGATAAAAGGTGCCGGTGAATTTGAGTTGGTTGACTCCGGACTTGAGGGGGTGATGGTAAATGCTTACCACGAGATAAACGAAATAAGAAAAGAGAAAGAAGTAGTGGACTTGCGTACAGCTGCTTTCATCAATTCATTGGATAAAATTGCTGTCAGTTACATGGAATTAGGTGTGTTCCCTTAAACCCGGATTATGCACTAGAAATCTATTCCGAGCCCTAACTGACTACAATCTAGGCACTTGCTCGATTTTTCCTACTCACCATAGCGGTGCTATGATTCCGTTGCAAAAACCTGTGCGAGTGCCTATATTACAGCTATTTACGGCTCTCACTAGCGCCTACGCTGAAGCTTCGGCGTAAGCGTTACGAAGTCTAATGCACAATCCGGGTTAAACCGGGGTTTTAAACAGGCGAAAAAATAAAACCCTGAAGTATACTTCAGGGTTTTATGTAACCAACTTGAGCCCGGAGGTTTATTAAACCTCATTATGACAAGATTTGAGCTACTTGTAAATCGCAACCATCCACTGTTAACCTGCAATGCACAAACATCACGAGGTCACGCCTAAGGCGCGATGAGGCCCGGTTTTGAAAAACAAACTCACTCGGTTTATATTAACTGTTAAGTTTAAAAAACGTGTCCTAACTCAAGCGGGTAATGTTTTGCTAATCAAATTTACTATATAATTTCGGTAATAAAAACCGCAATTTCCCTAAAAAACGATACCTCTGTAAGAGAATTACATAATAAAAACAACGGGAACAGTACACGTCTGCCTGTTGCAGCAATTTCTGATTTTAGTTTTGTTTCGCTACCACTAAGTTGTAACCAGGTTAATGTATAAACCGGGTTAAACCTTATCATGGTAGTGTTGTCAAAGGAGTTGAAAGCAACCGAGAGTTATTTGGAAGACCAGGAGTTAATTGAAAAACTTGCCAGGGAGGATACCCGTAATTTTGCTTTCAATCAGCTGGTACGGAAATATCAGGAGCGTATTTATTGGCACGTTCGAAAAATGGTGTTGGACCACGATGATTCGGATGACGTAGTTCAGGAGGTTTTTATTAAGGTATGGAAGCATTTGCACAGTTTTCGACAAGACGCACAGCTGTTCACCTGGATCTACCGCATCGCTACCAATGAATGCCTGAATTTTCTTAAGAAGAAAAAACGAGTTTCCATAATGTCGCTAACTGATTATCAGGATATTCTGGTAAGCAAATTGGACATGTCTGTTCAAATGGACGGAGATGCGATCGAAATTAAACTGCAGAAAGCCCTGCTGACCCTTCCGGACAAGCAAAGATTGGTATTTAACATGAAGTATTTCGATGATATGAAATATGATGAAATAGCGGAAATTACCGGTACCAGTGTGGGAGGGCTTAAAGCCAGTTATCATCACGCTGTAAAAAAGATTGAAGAATTTATTAACCGGGATTAAACCTTTTCTGAGTAATAATGTCAAAGCCTGTGAAGGTGATTTAAAAGATGAAGAAGTATCGATTAGAAGATATAAAAAAGCAGCAGGTTTTTACGGAGCCTCCAGAAGGGTATTTTGACAGGTTACCTGGAATTATTCAAGCCCAGACGGCAAATAAACCTGTCAGAAGGGCCCAGTTGTACTGGGTGGGAGTTTTGAGGCTGGTACCTTTAGCCGCAGTAGTTGTATTGATTGCACTATATAGTGGTCTTCTGAATAAAAAGGAATCGGGGCCAGGCTTGGATGAACTGCTTTCAGAGGTGACTACGGATGAAATAATCCAATATCTTGAAGACCTGGATCTGACAAATGAAGAAATATTGGAGGAGGTTGACCTTATGGCACTTTCATCAGAGTTTGAGGACCTGCAGGACCGACTGATCGATAATTTGAATATTGAAGATGAAACTATGATACAATTGTACGATGATTTCGATGTACAGGACAGTTTACTATAATGATAATATGACGGGCATGAAAAAGATAATAGCCATATTAATAATCACCTTGCTGGGGGCGGGCGTTTTTGCTCAAAGCCCTAAGGCAAAGGAAAAAATTGAAAGCGCCAGGATTGGTTTTATTACCGAACGGTTGGGGTTGACCCCGGACCAGGCAGAACGTTTCTGGCCGCTCTACCATGAATATCGAAAAAGGAATCAAGCTGCGGCTCAGGGATACAGACAATTCAGGGAAAATATAGACCCAAAAGTGGCTTCTGACGATGAAAGCAAACGGATGGTTGAGCTGGAATTGGAACTTAAGCAACGCCGATTGGATTTGGAAAAAGAATATTCAAAGAAAATGATGAACGTAATCTCCACGCAACAAGTTGCCTCATTGCGAAAAGCAGAGCGAGATTTTAGAGGTATTTTACTAAGACGGCTGCAAGATGCCAGAAAACATAAGATGCGTCAGCAACGATTCTACGGTAGGGAACAATTCAGGGACCGGGTACGAGATAGATATCGCGACTAAACGTTTTCTGACTTATCCCATGTTGAAATCAAGCTGGATAAATTCCACATTAACAACATTAGTTATTACCATGATTTTGAGCGCACCAATATGCGCTCAAAGTTCTTTTGTAGCTTCTGTAGACTCAAGCTTGATAGCGTTGCCCGAAGAGGATTTGGACACTTTATTGCTTTTTCAATTAATTGACAGCTTGTTGATGTTGGAATCTTCCCGGACTTCACAATTTTCATTACACCTGGGCTACATTAGTGAAGTTTCCAATGCCGGCCGAACACTGGACTACCAGCAGTTTGGTTTCAATCCCGGGATTAGTTATTTCCACAAATCAGGCATTTATGGAAATGTTACGGGGTATTGGAACAGCGGTCTGGATCCCCGCTATGATCTCACAGTGGTATCTTTCGGCTATATAGGATTTTTATCACCAAAGCTTAGTTACTCCGTCTCCTACGACCATAGCTTTTTTACCGAAACAGAGATTGATCTTGACCTACCAATGTGGGTGATTGACATGTTGTTGCCACCAATATTGAACAACAGTTTATCAGGCGGGCTGACCCTCGACTTTGGGTCAATCGAAACCGGTGTTGACTATTCATGGTTGTTTAATATCGAAAGTGCCCATCGGGCCCAATGGAGGATAACGGGAGATATTAAAAAATACGGATGGTTGGGAATGGACAAAGTATCAATTCGACCGTCCTTCGGAGTATTGTTCGGAAATTTAGATGTGATTAGTGTAAACTACAGCAGGGAAGCTTTTATCCAACATCGATTTCCATACTTAATAAACAAGGAAAATGAATTTGGTTTGATGAACTACCGGTTTCGTCTGCCACTGGGACTGACAAAGAACCCCTTTCAACTTATATTTGAGTATAATTACAATATACCTGTATCACTACCGGAAGAAGAGTTTGATTATCCAAATAACAGTTTTTTTAGTATTGATCTGTATTACAACTTTGCTATTGGCTCTAAAAAAAGCATCTTTGAATAAGCTGCATGGAACCAGATTCAAGTAGCAAGATGTTTTATGCAATACCTGACACTTTTCCAGTTAAATCAAATAATTCAGTCCGCACTGGAGCAGCAATTGGCGCCAGGTTATTGGGTGGTAGCAGAGATCGGTGACCTGCGCATTGGCCAAAAGGGTCATTGTTACATGGAGTTTGTAGAGAAGGATGACCAGAAGATAGTTGCTAAATTAAGGGCCAATTTATGGGCCTATGATTTTCGTAATCTGAATAGTCTCTTTCAATCCGTAACCGGACAGCCCCTTAGATCAGGCATGAAAATACTTGCCAGGGTAACCGTACAATTTCATGAGGTTTACGGGTTAAGTCTGCAGGTAAAGGACCTTGATCCAAATTTCACACTTGGTGAAAGGGCAAGGCAGCGTCAGATGGTCATTGACCGTTTGAACAGCCAGGGCATTATGACTAACAATACCCGCCTCAGACTGCCTCTGGTACCACAGAGAATTGCCGTGGTTAGTTCAGGAACTGCAGCTGGTTATGGGGATTTTATGGATCAGCTAATTAATAATCAACAGCGATACATTTTTCAGGTAGAGCTTTTTGAATCCATTATGCAAGGTGAGCAGGCTGCGGAATCCATAACCCGCGCTATTCAGGAGGTGGCAAAGATAAAGGAACGATTCGATATTTTAGTGCTGATCAGAGGTGGCGGCTCCCAAATTGATCTCGATTGTTTTGACAGCTACTTACTGGCCTCAGAAATCGCACAGTTTCCCCTTCCGGTAATAACCGGTATTGGGCATCAAAGGGATGATACCATAGCAGACATGGTGGCCAATACTAAAATGAAAACCCCCACCGCGGTAGCTGAGTTTCTGATCAATGGCATAATGGCTTTTGAGGAACAGTTAAACTTTCGGTTAGAGCAGATCAAAGACCGTACATCAAGGCACCTGCAAGATCAAAGAACTCAATTGTTTGGAATGTTGAAAAACCTGGGCTATGGAGCAAAGACTTTATTGAATACCAACAATCATGCCTTGGGGATATTAAAACAGCGCTTAATATCAGGTGTTGACAGCTGTGTTAAAGAAAATCGCAGCCAATTGATACACTATCAGGAGGTATTGGACAAACAGCCCATAAAGGTAGTTTCACAGGAAAGGAGGTTACTACAGGTTTTGGAGACTAAGATCACCATGGCAGATCCGGAAAATATTTTGAAAAGAGGCTATAGTATCACATATTTGAATGACCGGGTGATCAAACCCGAAATAGAGATCAACGAAGGCGATGTACTGGATACAAAACTGTATTCAAAATCAATAAGGAGTAAGGTATTAAAAGTAAGCAATGAGTGAGTCCAAGATAAAGTATAAAGAGGCCTTTCAAAGAATTGAGCAGATCGTATCACAAATTGAGGGGGATGACCCCGATGTGGATAAATTAACAGATTTGGTAAAGGAGGGACTGGAATTACTTAAATATTGCAAGCAACATCTCAGACATACTGAGGAGGACCTTAAATCAGCCCTTCAGGATCTGGATTAGTGGTTTTGGACCAGGACCAGGTACTCCAACAACAAGGCCCAATAGTATGCTTCGCATCGATATTTCAGATGAAAGAATGAATGTTGGGCCAACCATGTGAGACTGGCGAATTGAAATCCGGTAAGCAAACCTGCCTGGAAGAAGTAAAAATTTCGAAAGTAGCCTTCATAATTATCACCTGGTGGTAAAAGAGCGGTTTTAATTTGCAATCTTAACAGAGAAGTCTTTACCAAAAGTATTTCCATCGAGGATAGCTTCTTTTTTAGTTCCAGTTTCAAGCACTGGATCAATGGCAAGCGTAGCTCTAACAATTCCTTTCGATTAAAACCACCGACCAGGCGTGCCATATGATACAAGATCACTGAACTGTTGCCATAGTGGGGTGAGACCAGAAATGGAGATTTATGGTAGTCTTGTTGTTCCAATACTCTTTTCAGGAATTGCACAGAGTCAGAGTCAACTGAGGTCCAGGGAAGTTGGTAATGGCAAACCATGTACAATACATTGCTTATTACACAGGCGTCCATTTCACGCAATATCCTTTTTCCAAAGAAGGTTGGGTAGGCCCGTAAATCCCGATAGGTTGACGGAGTAAGCGGCGACACCGCGGAATTTGACGGATAATGATTTTCTAGTTTATTTTTATACCATAAAAGATGGTCTTTTGATGGACTACTGGTTAGCATGATCAATGAACTGTCATCCGCATCATCGGGGATTGCCAGCCGGTTGAATTTGTGAAGTACCCATCCATTAGGAAAATTATTTGCACCACCTGGTTCCCAAAAATTGTATGTGCCCTTATCACTTTTGAAATAAGGGTAATTGGAACGCACAGCCTCAATGATTTTATCCACTTGGTTTTGCAGGTCAGTGGAAAGGTGGTGGTGAATTTGTTGCAAGGTAAAGGCGATGAGAGCGCTGAAGAAAATGTTGTTATCCTCACGTCGGCAGGGGAGTACCGTGTTTACCCTTTGAGATGGAAACAATCCCGTGCGATAGATGGTATCATCCGTGGATTGTAGCTGGCTTATTTTGTCTATAATATCTTTTGGGCTTATCAATGCAGCACTTTTTT
>CAZOJZ010000150.1:0-1674 GCA_964580205.1 uncultured Roseivirgaceae bacterium | reverse complement strand
GCTTTAACTGGTTATCTCGATAATGCGGATCAGTCCAGCAGCGAGGAAGCTCTTCCCCCGACAGAAATATTAGACTGGATTTTTTGAAATTCTCTGGATCCTGGGCTTCCTCGCCATAATGACAACTTGCCAATATTTCATCACGGTATAAATCAAATAAATCGCTCAAATTCAAAACCTCGACCATATGGCCGCTATCTCTTTCTTTCAAAAACATGGCATCCTCCAAGAAGCACCAAGCAGATGATTAAACTATGTGCCGTTTTTAATTTCATTGTAGATATTATAGCTTGGTCGATTGCAGGATTCTGCTACTTGAATGAATGTCTGCTTTATACTGAAAGCGGACGTTCCCAATAAAGCTCAAGTATTATTTGATTTCAGATAAGAGCTTAGGATTTGTAACGAGCTTTCTTACACCGTGTGCATAGTTCTCTTCAAAAACGTTGTCCTTACACCATTCACTTAGGCTGTTGATGTCCACATTGGCGCATAGTGGTCGAACGCTCCACGAAACTTGCAGTGCTGAACACTTTTTGTCGCTGTGGCCAGGCCCGGTTGTAGATCCTAAAAATTCAACCGGTGTACCAGTATCAGTTGGGATTACCTTTGCTTGATGATAACCATTCACTACGTTGCCATCATAAGATAAATCATTAAAATTCAGTGCTGACTCGTCATTGACAACGGTAAAAACCTGGGTTTCTACACGCAAATTTGGGTTAGCGCAGTTATCTGACAAACAAGAGCCCAAACCTTTACCAGGCTTTACATCACAGGAGGTATGTACCCAGTGCACCTCTATGGTATCTCCTGGTTTTATGCCTTTACAGTAATTTTCCTTTGGAACTTTTAACTCTGCTTCTGTCAGTGACTTGGTATTGTTACATTGATAACCACCGCCATATCCATCATCACCATCTCCGACATAGATTGAGAAGTCCATCGCTTTGTGTTCCGCATTGGAGTGGAAATGAATATTGCATAGGTTCATCACTTCATGGCTTGGTGCAATAGAGAAGGCTGCCTTATTCTCTCCTGTCAAATTGTTGATGTCTCTGGGTGTTTGAGGGCCATAACCTTTACAAATATTTTCTGCCACGCTGTTTACCGAAAACAAGCCTAAAGCGATAACAAGACAAGCGTATACATTCTTATTTAATTTCATGGGTAAACCCCTTTTGTAATTATTTTCTTAAAGGTGTTGAACTATGAACTAATTTAGCACGAATGTCCGCTTTCGCTGGAAAGCAGACGTTCAGATTTATCGGCTGAACTCATAGGGCTCCGGATTCAGGCGTCCAGTGCTTGAACGATTGCTTAGGTGACATTTTCATTAATCTCGTTCCCTGTTAATAGTGAAATATTTACTCATAAATGGCACCAATGCCCAAGATAATATTAATAATAAAACCGGAAAATATGGAGAAAAAAAGTAATCAAATAGCGAATATTTAGGAGCAAATATTTCAAGTCCCACATTACAAAGCATCAATATTGCACCTATCGGTGCAGCTGCGATTACAGAATATTTTATTCGTTGCCAGTGTGATCCAAAATTGTTTTCTAGATGTTTATCGGCACGTTTGCGATACACAAGATAGAGAACTCCAGCAACTATTCCCCAAACTATGTACCAATATTCATGTAACCAATTAAATATCATGTCACCTA
>CAZOJZ010000149.1:0-6447 GCA_964580205.1 uncultured Roseivirgaceae bacterium | reverse complement strand
AGGAGAATGCCGAATATACTTTGGATTTATGTGGAGGACATTTCCCCGGACCTGGGATGTTATGGCAATGATCTGGTACATACACCATTTCTTGACCAACTGGCTCAGGAAGGCATTCTTTACACTAATGCCATTTCACCTGCCCCTGTATGCTCTGCAATACGCTCTGCCTTGATCACAGGGGTTATGCAAACCACATTAGGATTACACAATCATCACAGTTCCAGGACCGGGGCATCTGCCATCTTATTACCGGATACGGTGGTCACCATACCTGAGCTTATGAAACAAGCAGGTTACTATACCTTTAATCATGGAAAAGACGATTATAATTTTTGGTACCAGAGGGAAGACCTCTATAGTGGTTCCTATAAAAAACACCCACTTTATGGGAATTCAGGACTGGCTATAGACTGGACCAACCGATCGCGCGAAGGCCAGCCATTTTTTGGTCAAATTCAATTAAAAGGTGGGAAGCATATTTTTGGCGAAGGGTTTGAACAAAAACTTGGAGCTCCTCCGGTGGATCGATCATTGGTAAAGCTCCCTGCTTACTACCCGGATGATTCTATATTTATTGAGGAATGGGCCAGTTATCTGGACACGCACCAAATTACTGACTCGGAGGTAAAGGAAATAATTAACCGTTTAAGAAACGATGGAGTACTAGATAATACGGTTATCTTTTTCTTTGCGGATCACGGCATGAGAGGCCTGCGGCATAAGCAGTTTTTGTATGAGGGCGGTCTAAAAGTCCCATTTATTCTAGTCGGTTATGGGGAACACCTAAACCTCCCAAAAGGAGTGGTTCAATCAGACCTGGTAAATTTATTGGATATTAGCGCCACTACCTTATCGCTGGCTGGAGTGCCTTTACCAGAACATATAGATGGGAAAGATTTGTTAGCACCGAATTACCAACCCCATGATTACATAATTTCTGCTCGAGACCGCTGTGATTTTACCATCGACAGGATCCGTTCAGTAAGAACAGAGCGATTTAAATACATTAGAAATTTCCTTACAGACCGTCCGGCTTTGCAGCCTAATTATCGCGATGAATGGGAATCTACAAAATACTTCAGGGAACTGCACCAAAGTGGAAAACTGGACCGTATACAAAGCAGGCATGCTAGTAAGAACAGGCCAACTGAGGAGCTGTATGACCTGCAAATCGATCCGTTTGAGATAGTAAACCTGGCAGACTCGATCTCGGCCCAACAGGAACTACTTAGGCATAGAACCATTTTAGAGAAATGGATTGAAAGGACCAATGATCAGGGGCAGTATGCCGAAGGGGATGAAGGCTTAAAGTTCATGCTAGGCATATGGGGTGATCAAGCGGTTAACCCAGAATATCAGCGAATCCGGAAAGAGAACCCTGGACTGTCAGGGTCTTTGAGTGAGAAAAGATTTGAATCGCCACAAATTATTAATAGCCAATGATCTCCAAACCAGACGGCAAGGGCATTATTGTTCGGTTTACTTTCTCGAATCGGGTGATTCCCTGGTGTGCCTTTTTATTGTCTATTTCCTGTCAACCATCTCAAACCGCAGGTCTTTATGAGCATCCACTTTGGGAAGAACAAGCCTATCCCGGTGGACTTACTATATTAACGGATGACAGTGTTCTGGCTGCGCGATTTAACTGGGCGGCAAGTCAGGCGCTATCATATGCTCATTCGGGAGATGATCCGGTAGGGAAGTGGTACGAAGCTGCTCTGCCCGATCGAGAGGCTTTCTGCATGAGGGACGTATCGCATCAAAGCCTGGGGGCCCACTATTTAGGACTACAGGACCATACGAAAAATATGCTATATAAGTTTGCAGAAAATATATCTGAATCCCGTGATTGGTGCAGTTATTGGGAAATCAACAGGTACGATCAACCGGCTCCGGTAGATTATGCCAACGACCAGGAATTCTGGTACAATCTTCCCGCCAATTTTGATGTATTGATTGCCTGTTATGATCAGTATCTATTGACAGGTGACAATGATTATCTGCAGAATCCCGTCTTTGTCAATTTTTATCAGCATACCATGGACGATTATATCAAAGCATGGGACCTTGATATCGCTTCCGTAATGACCAGAGATCGCTTTATGAACCTTGACGCCCCACTTGACAGTTCTTACAGTTTTCAAGTAAGCCGGGGACTGCCCAGCTATGGAGAAGGTGAGCCTCTGCGGCTTTATCTGGGAGCCGATCTGTTTTGTTTACAATATCAGGCATACCTGGCTTATGAAGAGATACTACGATTAAAAGGTGCTTGCCAAAGTGCTGACTCCATACAGAAGGTATCTCAGAAATTGAAAGACTGGTATAATCTGTATTGGTGGAGCTCAAAGGATGACAAGCCTTATTCATCATTGCTTACAGATGGTACGTTTAAGGGAAATCCGTCAAGGTATATCCTTCAGTCTCAAATTTTACAAAGCTCCCATAGACAAGAAATAGCACTTCAAGGATTATTGAGTATTGAAGACATAAATATTGAAAGCCAATCCTATTTACCCAAGTTGTTCTACAATTTTGATGAGCAACATAGAGCTTTCGAGGAACTAATGGATCTTAGTCACCCCATGAAGGAACGTAAGGAGTACCCTGAAGTATCTTACGCCATCGTCGAGGCTATTCTGGAAGGACTAATGGGTTTGAGTACAAACGCTCATAAACGAAGTGTAAGAACTATTTCCAGGTTAACTCAACCCATGAGCTGGGTTCAATTCGATGAGATACCACTTTTTGAAGGCTCTGTTTCTATAATCCATCAACTGGACCACGAGACAACCCTTAAAAGCAGTTTGAAAGATGACATCTATTGGACAGCCGCATTTTACGGTAACTATGATAGCCTGTGGACACCAGACGGACCTATGTCGGCAAATTTAAGATTGACCTCCACTAAGAAGGAAATATCCTGGATTCAAATACAAGTTCCGCCAAATATGACTGCTACTATTAAAATTTTCGGAGGTAATGAAAACTAAATAATTAATATATAAATATATAACATGAAGAATATAAAATTAATAGTACTATTTGTATTAAGTAATAGTTTAATTCTAGCAGCTCAAGATTTCACCTTGACTTCTCCAGGCAAGGTCAATAGGATAAATGTCTATATATCGCAACAAATTGAATATGAGGTGCTCCATCGAGAGGTACTAGTTCTGGAAAGATCTCCACTGTCTATTACCATAAACGGCAATGAATTGGGCATCAGCCCAAGGGCAAGGAAGCCGCAGAAAAGGTCAGTAAACCAAACCATCAGTCCAATTGTGAAAGTAAAGCGTGCGCTTATCCAGGATCATTTTACCGAGCTGGAAATACCATTTCGTGGCGGATATTCCGTGGTGTTCAGGGCCTACGACGATGGTGTTGCATATCGAATGAAAACTTCCTTGAAAAATGATGTGGTAGTTGATAATGAACTGATTGTATATAATTTTCCTCACGATCACCAAGCTACTTTTCCTATAGCTGATGGATATTATACACATTCAGAGCGTCCAAGTACCACTCACAAGATCAGCGAGTTGCAGTTTGATGTATTCAGTTGTTTGCCGGTACTTATTGCTCGTGAAGATGGTTGCAAACTGGTAATAACCGAAGCAGACCTGTATGATTATCCAGGCTTTTATCTTAAGCAAGGGGATAAATCTTCATCTTTGCAAGCTACATTTCCAAGATATCCCAAATCCTATTCAGTTACCTCTGACAGGGATGTGAGACCCGAAGAAAGAGAGAGCTATCTGGCGCGCACTTCCGGAAGCCGGGTTTTTCCATGGCGTTTGATGGTGATCTCCGATAATGACGGCGAATTGCTCCAAAATGAACTGGTGTACAAATTGTCAAGGCCATTACAGCTGGAGGACCCAGCGTGGATAAAGCCGGGAAAGGTGGCCTGGGATTGGTATAACGCCAACAACATCTTTGGAGTAGACTTTGAATCAGGTATTAACACAGATACTTATAAATACTACATTGAATTTGCCTCGCAATATGGTTTGCCTTATATAATTCTGGACGAAGGTTGGTATGATATCAAAACCAATGACCTGATCAATCCCGTGGAGTCTATCGATATGGAAGCCTTGGCAGCTTATGGCAAAGAGAAAAATGTGGACCTAATATTATGGGTAACCTGGAAGGCTTTGGAAGATAATTTGCAACCTGCACTGGAACAATTCGAAAAATGGGGCATTAAGGGTATAAAGGTAGACTTTATGCAGAGAGATGATCAATGGATGGTCCAATATTATGAAAAGGTTGCCAAGGCGACTGCCGAACATAAGATGTTGGTGGATTTTCATGGATCCTATAAGCCATCAGGGCTAAGACGCGCATATCCAAACCTAATTAGCAGGGAAGGCGTCAGAGGATTGGAGCAACATAAATGGGAAGGACAGCACGCAAATCCCGAAAACGATTTAATCATACCTTTTACCAGGATGTTGACTGGCCCCATGGACTATACTCCTGGAGCCATGCAAAACGCCCAAAGATCAAACTATCAGGCTATTTTTAACCGGCCGATGTCTCTGGGCACCCGCTGCCACCAACTAGCTATGTATGTAATTTATGAAAGCCCGCTGCAAATGCTAGCTGATGCGCCCAGTCATTATCTGGATGAAGAAGAGTGCATGCAATTTCTTAAAGTGGTACCAACGGTGTGGGATGATACTCATGTATTGGAAGCGGAATTTGGAAATCATATTCTATTGGCCAGGAAAAGTGGTGAGGAATGGTACGTGGGTGGCATGACAGATTGGACTGCCCATGATGTTGAATTGGATCTTTCATTCCTTGCCTCAGGATCTTACAATATCCAATATTACCAGGATGGAATTAATTCAGAAAAATACGGTAGTGACTACAAGATGATTAAAACTACGATAACCGATAAAGATAAAATACCCATCCACATGGCTTCCGGAGGTGGATGGGTTGCCAGAATCACCAAGCAACCCTAAGTGAGAGGCTGCGGTTGCCTCAAGGAATGTAATGATTAGTGCTTTGTGATAGGCAGTTTTGGCGAATGTATAGCATCTGATCCATGAAACCAACGGTCTGTCAAAATGGTGCCGGTAAACACCATCAGGGCAACATAGCCATAGACCTGGAATCCAAAAAGAATTGGAATGGCCGCAGCTAGCAGTGAACCAAGTCCTGCGCCTAAAGCGTCTAAAGCGAATACGCCTAGAGGGTTCTTGATTGCTTTCTCAAAAAGTAACGGAAAGAATGTTCCAGTAGCAACGGCGCCTGGAATGATCAAACCCAATACCATCCAGCCAGGTAGCCATGGGTTAGCCAATGTCAGCAATACATAACAACCTAAGGCAGCTACAATGGTTGTTTTCCGAAAGTATGAATTAGCCATTATACTTCCTATACCTGAAAGTATTAAAAAAATCACCGCTCCCATCATGAGTGCATCATGATAGACGTAATTGACTTTAAATAATATTAGAACCAAATGATGCTCAACCAGCAGAAAATTCGCTCCCAGAAATATGGCTAATACCGTCAATGAGTTAAAATTTCTTCCTGGAATTTCAGGGTTGCCTTTCTTTCTTAAGACAAAATATATTACTAGTCCCAACACTAAAAGCACCAACCCTCCAAAACCATATAATTGATAAATCTGACGGGATGAAAAAATGTGGCTTAAATTTCCACCCAAATAGGGCCGGTCATCCGTTACTGGCTGGAACAAAGGGTCTTCTGATACTACATATTCTATTGGGATTATTGGGATTGGAAAACTATGGAAAGAACTGCCTGATTCAATGTATTGAGTCGACATTAGATTCATCAGATCCTCAGATTGAGGCAACTGAGATTCTCGGTTTGGCGTCGACAAAATTAAGAACTCTTCATCGTTTCTATAAGCTCTAACTGCCATGCCCAACCCTCTTAGCGTTGATACATATTGATCAGTTAAAACCCCCTTTGAATCGAGTCCAGCGGGATACCAAATGGCAAATAACCCGTTCTTTGAAAGTTTCTCTATAACCAACTTATAAGACTCGTAAGTTCTAATAAGATTGCCTGGCTCAAGCATCATCTGAGGATATCCTCCTACACTTGGTAAGTAAATAAGGTCTTGTTTTTCCTGTAGACTTTCAAGATACTTTCTCCCTTCTGACACTATGATTTGTACGCCTGGTTTATCATATACATGGTTAAATTCTTCAAGCAGGTGATCAGGGTTTCGGATGGCATTAATAACTGCGGGTTCAATCTCTACTGCAGTGATATTTCTATGCCCAGTAGCCGTGGCGAAACGTACCTGCCTTCCACCTCCACTGCCAATAATTAGTTTTTTTGAGTTTTTGGATACCATTAATAAGGGAATTGTTCCCAGTGATGGCTTGTTGTAACCTCTTTCAGGATAATACTCCCATTGAAGCAAGTCGTTATAAAATCCATAATATGCCG
>CAZOJZ010000148.1:0-6469 GCA_964580205.1 uncultured Roseivirgaceae bacterium | reverse complement strand
TACCAGAACATAGCATACAAGAAAGTTAAGATAACCATAATGATAAATGCACTAATATTGAAACTCGGTTTAGTGGCAAACAGTTGACGTGAAAGGACAATACCCTTTTCATGATCAGCTCCTTTGTTCTCCAGGTAGCTTATTAAGACCATAATAGCTGCAGTAATCATTAGCGTCCAGAACATCTGATCCAAAAAGGGCATATTCATAAAAAACAGGGCATCAGACCAACCATTAGGAGCCACTTTAAAGTACAAAGCAATTGGAATGGACAGGACCACTCCCCAGATGGCAGCATTATTTGTAGTCTTTTTCCAGAACAAACCGAGCAAGAAAACCGCCAGAATACCAGGACTGACTACACCAGTGTATTCCTGTATAAATTGAAATGCCTGTCCAAGGTTTCTCAATTGAGGCGCCAGGAAAATAGCTATTAAAAGGGCAACAGTAGCCGTGAGCCTACCTACATTCACCAATCTGCTTTGAGAAGCATTCTTGTTGATGTAGGGCTGGTAAATGTCCATAGTAAAGATGGTAGCAGTTGAATTGAGCATTGAAGCCAGAGAACTGACAATTGCTGCCGCAAGGGCCGCTACTACCAATCCTTTTAAACCGGGAGGGACAAAGTTGCCAATGAGCCAGGGGGCCGCGTTATCATTTACAATATTATTGAAATCCCCGAGGAAGGATGGATCAACTGTTGCTGCAGTAACTACACCATCAGGTCCGGCATTCAGCACGTAGGCAATGATTCCCGGAACTACCACGATCAAGGGAATTATAATTTTTAGAAATGCCGCAAAAGCGATTCCTTTCTGAGCTTCATGGAGGCTTTTTGCTGCAAGTGTGCGCTGAATGATGTATTGAGTAAATCCCCAATAATACAAATTAGCTACCCACATACCCCCGAGAAGAACTGCCAAACCAGGCAGGTCCAGCCAGGCATCTTTCCCATTGGGAGTAATAATTTCTCCTTTTTCCAGGATCATGGAAAATTTATGAGGAACTACCTCATAAATATAGGAAAACCCACCTAAAATGGTTCCATCCGGGCTTACGTGTGCCAAAGCAATAAAAGTTGTGACCAACCCTCCAAAAATCAACAATACTACCTGTACCACGTCCGTCCAGGCTACCGCGGCCAAGCCGCCCCAAAGGGAATAGGCTGCTGCAAATAATGCTAACCCAATGATACAATAAATTAGGATTGAACCATCACCACCACCCAATATGGTGTCCAGTGCGGTAGCGCCCAGGTACAAAACAGAGGTTAAGTTGACAAATACATAGAGTCCAATCCAAAACACCGCTAATATGGTTTTCAAATTGGTACTGTATCTTTTTTCTACAAACTCCGGGATGGTGTACAACTCCTGTTTGATAAAAACAGGCAAAAAGTACTTTCCCACGATCAGCAAGGTCAAAGCCGCCATCCATTCGTATGACGCAATAGCCAGTCCAATGGCAAACCCTGATCCCGACATCCCAATAAACTGCTCCGCTGAAATATTTGCTGCAATCAAAGAGGCACCAACGGCCCACCAAGGCAATGATTTTCCGGCTAAAAAATAGTCTTCGGTAGTCTTTTTGCCTTTTCGTGATACCCAAAGGCCAATACCGATGATCAAACATCCGTAGGCCACAAAAATGCCATAGTCCAAATAGTTAAATTCCATAATAATTGTTATTGATCATTAAGAAACCGGCCAGGGCAACTATCACTGACCATCGGAAGATTTTCATAAAGAACCCTTCCTTCTGGATTCACAATTTAGTTGTTCTTATTTGAAATTCAAGTATTAATTTTGCAACTGAGAACTAAAGTTTGGCAGAGTTGTGAAAAATGATACTAATTTTGCAGGCATTGAAAATACCAATGAAACTTGATGAAAGGAATTATATTTGATCTGGACGGTACCATGGTGGATAACATGATGGTCCACCATCGGGCCTGGCAACGAAAGCTTTCAGCCCTAGGCCTTGATTTGACCCTGGAAGAAGTTATGGATCAAATTCATGGAATTAATGAAGAGATTGTGGAGCGACTGTTTGGCGACAGGTTTAACCGTGAACAACGGGACCGCATATCCTGGGAAAAAGAGTTTGAGTACCGACAGCTCTTTAAAGAGAACCTGCAGTTAATATCAGGGTTACCGGAATTTCTATTACAACTGAAACAGGCAGGGACACCTTTGGCTGTTGGGACTGCTGCTCCTCCGGAAAATGTTGATTTTGTGCTTGACAACCTGAATATCCGACAGTTTTTTCAATCTGTACTGCACTCCAAGAATGTAGCCAAAGGCAAACCGGACCCGGAAATTTTCCTAAGGAGCGCCGAGAATCTTGGTGTGCCGATAGAAGATTGTGTCGTTTTTGAGGACAGCGTGGTTGGGGCACAAACAGCGTTAAATTCCGGCTGTCCGGTAATAGTGGTCACTACCACCCATAATAAAGAGGAGTTTTCGCATTTTCCTCATGTGGTCAGGTTTATTCAAGATTACCAAGGCCTTCATTTTAATGATTTACTGACGGTAAATTGAGGAAGCCCACACTTTTGTTTATATTTCTAAACTGATTCCCAAGGCATTCAGGAGATCGGAAAAAGCACCCCCTTAAAAGAAATCCATATATGGTTGTGAGAAGCCATGTTAGCGGTACCAAGCTGGATATGCACCCAAGTGGTGGTAATCCTGGTACTATCTTTGACTTGGATGTTGTAGAAAACATCAGGGTCAACCACAGTGCTGTGGAACGAAGGGCCAGTACCATGAGCAAAAGGAGATCTGTCAAAAAGGAATGGCAGGCTGCCTGGTTGTTGCGGGCAATTACTTGTATTGACTTAACCACCTTGTCGGGAGATGACACTTCTGGTAATGTCAATCGCTTATGTGCTAAAGCCAGACAGCCCATAAGAAAAGATATAATAACTGCTCTGGGCATGTCGGACACACCGCTAACTGTAGGTGCGGTTTGTGTGTATCATAACCTAGTCAGAACAGCCAAGCAAGCCTTACAGGGTTCTAACATACCTATAGCTGCAGTATCTACAGGTTTTCCAGCCGGTCAAATCACCCAAGGTCAAAAATTAAATGAAATAAGGGCTTCGGTCCGTGCGGGAGCCCGGGAAATAGACATCGTGATCAGCAGGGCCAAAGTCCTTCTGGGCGATTGGAAGGGTTTGTACCACGAGGTATCGGCGTTCAGGGAGGCATGTGGTCCAACGCACATGAAAACCATACTTGCCACCGGAGAATTGAGCACCTTAACTAATGTGGCCAAAGCCAGTCATGTGTGTATGATGGCCGGCGCCAATTTCATCAAGACCAGCACCGGTAAAGAACCGGTCAATGCTACCTTACCGGTAGGGCTGGTTATGGTTAGAGCAATCCGTGACTACATGGAAGCCACCGGACACCAGGTTGGATTTAAGCCTGCAGGAGGTATACGAACTGCCAAACAGGCTCTTGAATGGCTAATATTGATAAAGGAAGAGTTGGGGAACGGCTGGCTAAGTTCAAAATGGTTCCGGTTTGGGGCCAGCGGCCTGCTTACGGATATAGAAAGACAGTTGGAGTATTATGTTACAGGCAGTTATTCTGCATCTTATCGACATGCCATGCCGTAAAACTGAAATCGATGACAGTTAAATCATTATTTGAAAGTATGGAATATGGACCTGCGCCCGAAAGTTCAGAGGCAGCCCTCAATTGGCTAAAAGGTCATGGAAACAAGTTCCGGTTGTATATTGACGGTAAATGGCAGACTCCAGTCTCAAAGAAATATTTTGAGAGTACAAATCCTTCCACCGGGCAGTCTTTAGCAAAAATACCGTGGGGCGGCATCAAGGATGTAGATAAAGCGGTAAAGGCCGCAGAGAAAGCACTACCAGACTGGTCAAAAACAGCGTCCCACGTGAGGGCCCGTTACTTATATGCCATAGCACGTCATATTCAGAAGAACGCACGGTTGTTTTCGGTTTTGGAATCCCTGGACAATGGAAAAACCATTAGGGAGACCAGGGACATTGATATCCCACTGGCAGCCAGACATTTTTATCATCATGCGGGTTGGGCCCAGTTAATGGATACAGAATTGCCGGGATTTCAGAAAATTGGGGTAATAGGTCAAATTATACCATGGAATTTTCCCCTTATGATGCTGGCCTGGAAAATTGCTCCAGCTATCGCCATGGGAAATACGGTGGTGCTCAAACCTGCAGAATTGACCTCCCTTACCGCTTTTCTGTTTGCGGAATTATGTGACCAAATCAAATTACCGGCGGGAGTGGTAAATATTGTTACCGGTGACGGTGAAACCGGGGCCGCTTTGGTGGACCATCCGGTTATTAACAAAATAGCCTTCACAGGATCTACCGAAGTAGGCAGGATCATCAGGCAAAAAACCGCGGGAACCGGTAAAAAACTATCTCTGGAATTGGGTGGGAAGTCCCCATTCGTGGTTTTTGAGGATTCAGATATGGATAGTGTTGTTGAAGGCGTGGTAGATGCCATTTGGTTCAATCAGGGGGAGGTGTGTTGCGCCGGATCAAGATTGTTGGTTCAGGAAAGTATCGCCGCCCAACTATACAAAAAGATCAAAACACGTATGGAAAAGCTGCGTGTGGGTGATTCAATGGATAAAGCTACTGATATTGGGGCCATAGTATCACCCACACAGCTAAAAACCATCGAAACGCTGGTGAAAAAGGGCATTGATGAGGGCGGCCAAATGTGGCAGCCTTCCTGGGCTTGCCCCAAGGATGGCTATTTCTACCCTCCCACACTGTTTACAGGGGTAACTCCTTCCTCTACCATCAGCCAGGAAGAGATTTTCGGTCCTGTTTTGGTAGCTATGACCTTCAGAACCCATCAGGAAGCAGTAAAACTGGCCAACAACACCCGATACGGTCTGGCCGCCAGTATTTGGACAGAAAATATTAATCTTGCCTTGGATATCGCCCCAAAGATAAAATCAGGGACCGTCTGGATAAATTGTACCAACATATTTGACGCGGCTTCCGGATTTGGCGGGTACCGTGAGTCAGGGTTTGGTAGAGAAGGAGGCAAAGAAGGTCTTTATGAGTACGTAAGGTCAATACATGATGATAAGATCTCCAATCATCCAGTAGATTATAAACCGCACAGTACAGTCAGGTTGAGTTCATCTTTGCAGATTGACCGGACTGCCAAAATGTACATTGGAGGTAAGCAAATGCGACCAGATAGCGGATACAGCATGCCTGTAATGGGCCCACATGGTCAAATTGGTGAAGTAGGAGAAGGAAACAGAAAGGACCTGAGAAATGCGGTAGAAGCTGCTCATTCTCAACAGACATGGACCGCTATGACCGGGCATGGCCGGGCACAAGTGTTGTACTACCTGGCAGAGAACCTTGATGCCAGAAAGCTGGACTTTCCTAAAAGGTTGATATCTATGCGCGGAGTAACACCCAAAGATGCCCGGGAAGAAGTAGAACTTACCATTAAGAGGATTTATTTCTATGCTGCCATGGCAGACAAGTACGATGGACAGGTGCATCAAACCATCCATAGAAACGTCACTTTAGCCATGCCAGAGTCAATCGGAGTGATGGGAATTGTTTGTCCAAACGAGTTTCCGCTACTTGGATTCGTTTCGACGGTATTACCAGCAATTGCCATGGGAAATACCACGGTAGTTGTGCCTTCCGAAAATGCTCCACTATGTGCCACGGACTTTTATCAGGTAATCGAAACCTCAGATGCACCACGCGGGGTAATCAACATTGTTACCCGTACGAAAGAAATACTAAGTGAAGTCTTGGCCAATCACTTTGATGTTGACGGTATGTGGTATTTTGGAACCGCAGAGGGTAGTAAATCGGTAGAATTCGCTTCAGCAGGGAATATGAAGCGCACCTGGGTAAATCAGGGTAAATTCTGGGACTGGCGGAAAGATGATCAGGGTCAAGGGGCAGAGTTTTTAAGAAATTCTACGCAAATAAAGAATATCTGGATTCCATATGGAGCGTGATTCAAGGATTGAGGGACTGAAGGACAGGGATTTAATTTGAGAACGCCGGTTAACAGACTTAAGACTCACGCCATTCATCATTACAATCAAATATCTCCAATCGTTGATCAATTATTCAATTATTCCCAACGCACCAGTCGATCCAATACTGTCTTGATAAGCCGTCCCATGACACTATTATGGTCCTTACTATATGTTTTATTCACTCTGTTGGCTATAACTGCACAACAGGTACAACACTGATATCCAAGCATTTTACCTAATGCATATAAACCTGAGGTTTCCATCTCGAAGTTGGTAATACGATGCCCTTGAAATTCAAAAGACCGGAATAATCGATGCATTTGACGGTTTTTAAGTTTTATGTTTAGCTTTCGCCCCTGAGGTCCATAAAAGCCTGTGGCCGTAGCGGTAATCCCTGAAATCATACCTTGGCCAAGCCGGTCGATCAGCTTTT
>CAZOJZ010000147.1:0-2069 GCA_964580205.1 uncultured Roseivirgaceae bacterium | reverse complement strand
GCACTGTATCAGCGACAATCGTTTTAGATTGGCTGAAGAAATAATGCATGAAGAAAAGTGTACCAGTGCAATGAAATTTGAATGGAAAATTAGTTATGACATTCATTTACATGTGGTAACTCTTCGGGATGATTTTGTGCCCAACAAATTTTATGAATTGCTGGATCGCCTGAATACCAACCAGGAGAGATTGGAAGATAAAAAATATTTTGATGAGTTTAAAGCCACTTTGGTAGATAAAATATGGCGCGAACCTATCACATCCAGTTACCTGGTTAATAATAATGCAGTTAAAGATAGTGTGAAAGAATGTATTAATGCATAGATAATATTACTGTAAAAATAATTTTATATAAGGAGTACGCAAAATGAAAATTGCAACAGTAGGTAAAGGCGGCTCAGGTAAGACAACGATAACGGGGACTTTGGCCAGGATATTGGCTGATGAAAATACAAAAATCCTTGCCGTCGATGGTGATCCAAATCCCAATCTGGCATTGACCCTGGGTATCTCCAGGGATGATGCCGATCAAATTAACTACATCCCACCGAGCATTATGGAAGTCAAGGAAGATGCAGACGGTAAACGTAAACTTCGCATGACACTGACCGAAGATGATTTAATCAGTACCTATGCTGCCAAGGCCCCCGGCGATATTGATTTAATCGTCATGGGCAAGCCAGCAGATGGCAGTGCCGGGAGCGGTTGTATGTGCTCCTCTCATCTGGCGGTACGCGCGGTCATTGCTGAGATGAGCGGCTATAGCGAATTTACAGTGACCGATATGGAAGCTGGACTAGAACATCTGAAACGCGGCACGGCACGCAATGTCGACATCATGCTGGTCGTGACCGAGGCATATTATCGATCACTTGAGGCTGCAGCCAGAATCCACCTGCTTGCCAAAGAACTGGAAATTCCTCATATCTACGTCATCGCCAATAAGGTTAAAAATGAATCTGATCAAGCAGCAATCGAGGAATTTTGTGACAAGCATGGCATGTCGATCATCGGCACCGTCCCGGCTGAGGAAAGTTTTGAGGAAGCCGAACGCCAATGCAAGGCACCGATTGACTTTGATCCAGAATGTGCTGGTGTAGCTGCAATTCGTGATATCGCCGTAGAGTTGAGAAAGCTGGAAGTCACAGAAGAGGCGTCACCTCAACCCTTGTTTGCGCGTAAGGGAGCCAAACCTGCTGCATGCGGCCCTAAAAGCGGAGTATAGAATTAAAACAGAAGAATAAATCAAAGTGTCTCAATATAAAATAAACCTGAGAATTAATTTTAATTTAAGTTCTAAAAATCTTTAATACTAAATTTGATCGGTACCCTTACTCTGCTTTCAATAGGTTTGCCATTGCGGGTCCCCGGTTTGAACTGCCACTTCTCCCTGACCGTAGCCAGCGCGCTACCGTCCAACAGGGAGAAACCGGATGATTTCGAGAGCTTGGCTTCCTTGACCATACCATTTGTGCCGACCAGTATAACAATGATGACTGTCCCTTCTTCACCGAGGTCGCGTGATCGGCTAGGATAGTGTGGCTTGGGAATGAGGTGATAGAGTGGAATAGCGATTGTTTCTGTTTTTACCGGCACTGTAATCTTTTTCTTCTTGGCCACGTCGATGCTGCGGAGAGCAGAAAAAAATGGGTTGCTGCCTTTATCAGTCCCGAAAGCTTTTTCCCCGGATTGATCAGTTGATTGACTCATATCCGTACTGTCCGTCGTTTCAGATTTTGATGATTGTTTTGCATCAGGGTCACTCATTGCCGTTGTTTGATCGTCATGTTGGACGTGACCGGGTTTATTCAGGGGCAGCCTGGACTCGCGGGGTGTAGATTCCGCATCACTGGCTTGAGTCGGCTCAGTTTTAGAAACGGGTGATTTTGAGTCAGATAATTCAGTATGATTTATATATATAGTTGACGTTTCTGGTTTCTCTAAAGACTGCGTTGTTGTTACCTCCTCGCTCTTCTTGTTTACTTGAGGTGTTTTCTTTTCTGGAGATGCCTTTGCCTCTACAGTTGGCTGAGGTTCTGGTTCCTCCAAAGTTGGTTCAGTTTCGACT
>CAZOJZ010000146.1:0-3111 GCA_964580205.1 uncultured Roseivirgaceae bacterium | reverse complement strand
AATGACGGCAAAGGGAATTTTCAGGATGTTACCGAACAAGTCAACCCGGCACTGCTTTATCCCGGCATGGTTACAGATGTAATTTGGTCCGATTTCAATGTTGATGGATCCCCTGATCTAATTCTTGTAGGCGAATGGATGCCTGTGAGAATATTCCAAAATACTGATGGCAAGCTTGAGGAGGTTACCGATATCGCCGGCACCGCAGCCTACACAGGGTGGTGGAACCGCATTGCCCCGGCAGATCTGGATGACGATGGGGACCTTGATTATGTGCTGGGAAATTTTGGATGGAACTCCCAGATTAAGGCCTCACTCGATGAGCCGGTTAGTTTATACAGTAAGGATTTTGATAACAATGGTCAATTAGATCCAATTCTATGTTACTACCTGGATGGTGAAAGTTATCCGGCATTTTCCAAAGATGATATGGAGAATCAAATACCGTTGATCAAGAAAAAATATGTAAATTATTCGGATTATGCTGACAAAAAAATAACCGACATATTTAACGCTGAAGAATTGCAGTCGGCCGTAGTTTTGAAGGCCACCGAGTTTTCTACAGGTTACCTTGAAAACCTGGGTGATGGGAGCTTTAGGTTTCACGCCTTTCCTAAGGAAGCACAACTTTCCCCCACATATGGCCTTTTCATTGATGATGTGGATGGAGATGGTATCAAGGATATTATTTTAGGAGGCAACTTCTTTGGCACCAGGGTTAAATTCGGCCGGTATGATGCCAATTTTGGCACCTTGTTAAAAGGAAATGGGCATGGAGGTTTTGAGGCGGTACCAGGAATTACCAGTGGCTTGCGGATAAAAGGCGAGGTTAGGGACATTGCGGCAGTTAAAACCGGTAACGGAAAGCGACTGCTGCTTTGGGCGCGGAATAATGACGGGGTATTGGTGTATAAGCTGAATTAGTGAGTTGGTGAGTTGGTGAATCAGTAAATTCTCCATTAATTTGACCAAAAGAATTTAAAATTTACCAATGAGAAGATACATATTCAGAAACCTACTTTCCATACTGTTCATCGCAGGGAGCATCGGTTATGCTCAGGGACAATCAGCTACCATCACTGAAGAGTCCCGCATGTTTGCCACTTATCCTTTTAGTGACCCTGACCCTGTTCCAATTTTAGCTACCAATTCCAAAATATATCCCTACCATAAGTTCGACGGATATAGTCATACCTCGCAACAGCAAGCCTGGAAAGTAGTGATTCTGGAAAATGAATATATTCAGGTATTTGTATTGCCTGAAGTAGGCGGTAAGGTTTGGGGGGCCATTGACAAGACTACCGGTAAAGAGTTTATCTATCGCAATGAAGTAATGAAGTTCCGAAATATCTCCATGCGGGGACCATGGACCTCCGGAGGTATTGAGTTCAACTTCGGGATTATCGGGCATCATCCTTCTACTGCTACTCCCGTTGATTATGTGGTAAGGAACAATGAAGATGGTAGTGTAAGCTGTATTGTGGGCAGTCTGGACCTGCCATCCAGGACCCACTGGCGGGTAAATATTACCCTTCCGGCGGACAAGTCCTATTTTGAGACCAAAGTTCTTTGGTACAATCCTACCCCTCATACCCAAAGCTATTATAACTGGATGACTGCAGCTGCTTTTGCTACTGATGATCTGGAATTAATTACACCGGGCAATCAGTATCTGACGCACCCCGGTGAGGCTAAACCATGGCCAATTGATAAACAGGGGCATAACCTGGCAAAATATGCTGAGAATAACTTTGGTGGTAGTAAATCTTATCATGTGGTAGGGGAGTATAATGATTTTTTTGGTGGTTATTTTCACCAAGATAAGTATGGATTTGGCCATTGGGCCACCTACGAGGAGATGCCCGGACAGAAGTTATGGTTGTGGGCCCTATCGAGGTCAGGTGGTATCTGGGAAGATTTGTTAACGGATACCGATGGCCAATACATTGAGTTCCAGGCGGGCAGATTGTTAGATCAATATTCTCCCGGCTCCCATCAAAACCCCATAACCCAGGTGCCCTTTGGCTCCTACTATTCAGATTCCTGGACCGAGTTATGGTTTCCCTTTAACCAGATTGGCGGTCTGACAGAAGTGAGCCCGCAAGCGGTCATGCATATTGCCAGGAAAAACGGTGAGGTAACCATTGGAATCAATGGCCTGGCCACCACCAGCGCTACTCTGGTGGTAAAGACAGCTGGCGGAGAAGTGCTCAGAAAAGAAATTTCCCTGTCTCCAACTGAAATCATTATTGAAAAATTATCTATTCCTGCAGGTATCGACTTTGAGGTAATGGTAGAGGAAATGGATATTCACTATAAAAGCGGATCACAGGAAAATCAGTTATTACGGCCTTTCGAATACCCGGAATTCACTGAGGTTAGTGCCTCTACAGAAGCCTATCGACAGGGACTGGAAGACCTTCAGTTCAGGGAATTTAGCAAAGCACAGATGGCTTTCGAGAAATGTCTTGAGCGTGATCCATCCCATGTAGAGGCAAGAGTGTCTTTAGCTGAGGTACTGTTTAGAAATGCAGAGTATACCGAAGCCATCGATCAGGTCAACATAGCGCTGAGTATTGACACTTATAGACCGTACAGCAACTATGTTGCCGGCAATATTTACAGGGCCACTGGAGACTATGCCAATGCTATGGAGTCATTCGGTTGGGCAGCACGCGCCATGGAGTTTCGTTCCGCTGCATATACACAGATGTCTGAACTGGCGCTTGGCAAGGGAAAACTGGCCGAAGCAGATCAATTGGCCCATAAAGCTTTAGATTTTAACAGACACAATATCACGTCGCTGCAAATTCAGGCAATAATAGCCCGAAAAACAGATGATACTGACAGGGCCACTAAAGTGTTGTCAAACTTATTGGACATCGATCCATTAAACCACCTGGGACATTATGAGATGTCAAAATATCATGCTGACTACCAACTTGACCTGCACTTCAGAAGCGAATTTGCGGATCAGACCTATCTGGAACTGGCGTTAACCTATCACAATATGGGTGAAAAGAACATAGCATCAGAAATATTGTCCAAATTAAACACCACCATGGCCAGCTTGTGGATGGCGTACCTGGAACGTGACCACATGGAAAAATC
>CAZOJZ010000145.1:0-3390 GCA_964580205.1 uncultured Roseivirgaceae bacterium | reverse complement strand
TTAGACAACTCCATGGTATTGTTCGGATCGAGCCTCCGAGACGGTGACATGCACAGGGCATCCAATTTACCAATAGTACTTGCCGGCGGAGGCGGCGGCAGCCTGGATACCGGCCAGAACATAATTTTTAAAGAGGACACTCCACTGGCGAATCTGTACTTTACACTATTAAAGACCATGGGGGTGCCGATAGACAGCTTTGCTGATAGTACCGGGACATTGGATGACATTCTTGCGTAAATTCCATATCTATTTTTCTAAAATTTCAAGTACTCCCGAATCCGGCCGTGACTTCACGTAGTACAGTTTTATTGACGATTTTTCTGGCAGGATCTACTGTTCTTGCTTTGATGCTGCCCTTTCTGCCACTGCCAGAAGAACCTATTGGATTCATGGTATTCCTTGGACGTTTCCACCCCCTTTTGCTGCACTTTCCAATTGTACTGGTATTGCTGACGTTGACCTTTGAAGGCTTGAATATATACCAAAACAAAACTCAGGGGAAACATTCTAAAGTCTCATTTATGGTTGGTCCGTTACTGTTGGTCTCGGTTATCAGCGCTTTGGTCACTGTTGTCGGCGGTTACCTGTTGTATCGAAGTGGAGAATATCAGGGCGAGCTGGTCCGACAACATTTGTGGGGTGGGGTGGGGTTGTTGCTCGCATTGAATGGCGCTACTTTTTTCTACTGGCGGTCCCGGTTCGGCAAAAGGAATGGGATCCAAATACCCCACCGGGTTTTTTTACTATTGGCCGGTGCACTAATCCTCTTTACCAGCCACCTGGGGGGAAGTATCACCCATGGACAGGATTTCCTTATCGAGCATATGCCCAGGTTGCAAGCCGAAAAACCAGCCCCCGTGGAACAAAAAGAGCCCCAAGACCTTCTGATATTCCAGGATCTTATTCTTCCGGTTATAGAAGATAAATGCCAGAGTTGCCACAACCAATATAAAACCAAGGGCGGATTAATCATGACTTCATTTGCCGGTCTACAAAAAGGAGGAGACAGCGAGAAGCCGCTTTTAGTGGCCAATGTACCTTCAGAAAGTGAATTGTATCACCGGATCACCTTGCCTGAAGACCACGATGATAAGATGCCGCCGTCTGAAAAAACGCCCATGAATGATGATGAGATCACCCTGATCAAATGGTGGATCCAGGCAGGTGCTGACATTGAAATGAAACTTGGGACAGAACCACCCGATTCAATTAGCATGCTGTTGGAACATTTTTTGCCAAAATTGTACCAATCTGAACGCTTGAAAATGCGACAGGAAAATGAACTAGAGGACCTTGGGGAAGAATTGGCGGACTTAGGAGAAGATATTGGCCTGGTAATTGAATTGGATCCCGAATACCCTGGTTATTTTGCTGTCTCCATGCAGATCCCTCCTGCCACGGTAAACAACAAGACCATCAGTAAGTTGAAACCTTTCGCAAGTCTCTTTTCCAAAATCTCGCTTCCGGGTGCTGAGATCGATGATGATGCGTTATTTGACATCGGCAAGATGTCGAACCTTGTGGACCTGTACCTTCCCAAAACCTGTGTCAACGGTGAGGGGTTAATTTATTTAAAAAACCTCATGTTATTAGAAAATATAAACCTCTCAAATTCCTGCCTTTCCAACGAAGGCATCCTCAACCTGATCCATCTGCCGGAGATCAAAACCGTTTATGTCTGGGGTACGGATACCGATACACTTATGTTGCAGACGTTGCGGGCACATTTACCGGAAGTTGAAATTTTGGAGGAAGAAGGGGCTTATTTTTAAAGGGCAAATGCAATTTCTTGTTGCTTTTGCAAAGACTTTTTATCTACATTTAAAATAAAATATCGACCGCTCATGAAAATCACTAAAACCTACCTATTCTTCCTATTGGTTTTCCCGGTATTTACTTTACCCAGTTCCTGTAATCGTGTGGTAGATAAGGAAAATAACACCATCACCATCACTCAGGACTTGCCCCAAATGGATAAAACAACTTTTTCAAAAACATTGGTTTGGAATAAGTACGAGTTTCGAGTTGAGGTAAACGGCAAGCGCTTGTCAATCAAGCCAAGCGGATTGGAAATTAACAATCAAGAGAACACTCATGAAATTTATGGGACCATATCAGGTGTAGAAATAGGCGACCTGAACAACGACAATTATCCCGAGGTACTGGTTTACTTTACTTCTGTTGGAAGTGGCAGCTATGGTTCTATTATTGCATATTCGGTTAACAATGGAAAATCTATGAGCCAAATATACTTGCCGGACCTAAGCGGAAATAAGGAGATTTCCAAAGGGTACATGGGTCATGATGAATTTGCTATGGTAGAAAACACTTTTGTACAACGTTTTCCCATTTATAATCCTGGGGATTCCAATGCAGAGCCCACTGGCGGTACCAGACAAATTCAATACAAACTTGTGGATGGTGAAGCGTCACGGTTATTTGAAGTAGACGAGGTTATTGAGTATTAGTCCTGAAGATCAAACTGCACCTTAAAAATAGCGCCTTCGCCTGGCTTACTTTCGCACCAAACACAGCCTTTCATCGCCTCTACGTATTTCTTCACTATGGATAATCCCAATCCTGTGGACTGTTCACCACCAGTGGGCTGGGCACTTAACTTCTGATACTTTTGAAACAGCAACTGCATATCTTCTTGGGTCAAACCAGGACCCTGATCTTTGATAGCAGTAATAATTTGTCCATTGTTTTTTTGAAAACCTACCTGAATTTTACGCTGTGGCGGTGAAAATTTTATAGCATTCGATATTAGGTTTTCGTAGACCTGAGTTAAATAATTGCGGTCAACCAGAGCAAATGGGCGAGGATGTTCCAGGTTCACCTGAAATTCCAATTGCTTGGCCTCTAAAGCATCTATAAAATATTGATGTACCTCATCCAATACTTCCGCCAGATTGGTTCTTTGCAGATCTAATTCCAGGCTTTTACTTTCAATGGCTTTTATGTCCAGAATCCGGCTGACCATATCGTTCATACGGCCCATTGCATTCAGGATATGTTCCGTATATTCCCTTTGCTCTTCAGTCAGTTGTTCGTCCGATTTGAGAATGCCTCCTATAGTCAGCGCGCTGGTCAAAGGATTACGCAAATCGTGGGCTACTATCCCAATCAAGTGATTCTTCTCCTTATTAAGTTCAAGTAGTTCCGTATTCTTGGCTTCGATCTGCTTCTTTTGATGGAGCACCCAATGGGACTGCTCTGAAATCTTCTCGTATGCAGAAGCATTTTTCAGGGCGATCTCGGTGTGTACCGCGATATTTCTGATCAAACTCAAATGAATCTCGTCATAGGCGTTTTTCTGATAACTCTGGACCGACAAAACCCCAAACGCCTGGTCCTGTGAAACCAATGGCACGTATATAATTGATT
>CAZOJZ010000144.1:0-3519 GCA_964580205.1 uncultured Roseivirgaceae bacterium | reverse complement strand
AGTAGATTTTAACGTTTTTGTATTTTAATATGCAAACCTTTAACAGACCAGTAATCACAAATCAACACAGCTGCAGTTTTCTAATACGTCACTAAACGGTAAGTAAAATGTAAGTAATATCATTTCTTTAAAAATAATTAGGCTCGATAATCCGAGCCTAATAAGTTGATTATAAATAAGTTACAATTGTGATTCCGCGGGGACTCGAACCCCGAACCTACTGCTTAGAAGGCAGTTGCTCTATCCAGTTGAGCTACGGAACCAATTCATGAAGTAGCGCATGGGCTTACTTCAGGGTGCAAATATAAGTGTCAATGTATTAAAAACCCAGTATGTTTTATAACATATAGATATGACTCCTGGTGTCGATGTCAAGCAATAAAACCAGATCTCGAACCCTCTATGAAATACCAAATTTCTTTTGAATCTCTTCCAAACTAATCCCGCTGGGGAGCAGTTATTTGGAATCATCTGGTGGAACTGGTAGATTACGCTGAACTCAAATCGCCATCAACTGAGATGGAAACCACCAGAAGAAAATTTATGCAAGATGCCACTCGGTTTTCCATGGGACTAGGGGTATTATCAATAAATCCCACCCTGGTCAAAGCAATGAAACGAAGCATTTCAGCCAATGAAAAGATCAATATTGGCCTGATTGGGGTACGTGGCCGTGGTTTTAATGTCTTACAACAGGTTCTCAAGCAACCTGAAACAGAGTGCGTCGCACTGTGTGATATCGATGATACAGTAATTGAAGACAGAATGGCAGAGGTCCTGGAGCTTCAGGATCGGAAACCAAAAGTATTCAAGGATTTTCGAAAACTTCTGGAAGAAAAGGATGTGGACGCGGTGATCATTGGCACCCCGGATCATTGGCATTGTCTTCAGTTGGTTTACGCTTGTGAATCCGGTAAGGATGTTTATGTAGAGAAGCCCTTGGCGAATAGTCTTGGAGAGTTGGATGTCATGGTGAAGGCTGCCCGAAAGTATAACCGGATAGTTCAGGTGGGTCAGCAGCAGCGCAGTGGCAGCCACTGGAAAGAGGCAGTGGAATACGTTAAGTCAGGAAAGATCGGTCAATTGAGGACCATTAGAATCTGGGCAAATTTCAACTATGGAGTGGGGCAGTCGGTGGTGGAGGATTCGCCAATTCCCGACGGAGTGGATTTTAATAGCTGGCTGGGACCGGCGCCAGAGAGATCATTCAATACAGGCCGATTTCATGGCTCCTGGAGAATGTTTTGGGATTACGGAGGAGGCCTGATGACCGACTGGGGTGTGCACCTGATCGATATGGCATTGTGGGCTGGTGAAGTTAACACTATGCCGAGGGCAGTGGTGTCCTCGGGAGGCAATTTTTCACATGTTGATCGTGCTCATGAGACATATGATACGCTGAGTGTTAGCTGGCAGCTGGATGATTTCAACATTACCTGGGAAAGTCTGGGAGGGATACAAACTGGGCCTTACGGTAAAACCTATGGATTGGCCTTTGTTGGAAATGATGGGACTATTATAGCAAATCGGAGTGGATGGAACTTAAATCCCGAAATGGAAAATAAACAACCCAAAACCCCCGCTGTTTCCAAACAATCAGCCGGGACTTCCAGTGAAGATCATGTAAAGAATTTTCTAGGGTGTATTAAAACCAGGGCAGAACCTAATTGTACGGTTGAGAATGGTAGACTGGTAGCACAATATGCCCATATGGGTAATATTGCTCAGAGAACTCAATCGCGGCTGGTTTGGGATGATCAAAGCAAGAAGTTCATTAAGAACAAGCAGGCCAATGCACTGATTACTCCTGAATATCGTAAGCCCTGGAGTCTGCCGAAAGTGTAGCTGTTGTTAACAAGAGCAGTGCTATAATGAACTGTTACTTGTACTTTAAAAATTCATAACTTCACACTTAATACTCAATACTCACACTCCCGTCGTCGTCCGAAGGACTATGACGGGCGAAGCAAACTCCATACGGGGTGTAGCGCAGCCCGGTAGCGCGCGTCGTTCGGGACGACGAGGCCGGAGGTTCGAATCCTCTCACCCCGACTTTTTAAAAACGTAATTACCTTTTATTTAGTGAATTATGTTTTTATCGTGTTAATATTGCGCACATATTGCGCACATAACTTACACCTGGAACATACCATTACTTCACCATATCCGAAAGTGCGCTTTCCGGGCCATTCATTTGTCCTATGCTTTGGCCTTATCTTGGGCAATGACTAAGTTCATATATTAGTTTAACAAAGAACTCGTGTTTTCCAGATTATCATGAAACCCATTCTGTTATTAATTTTGATCGTATCAGGTTTTATCGAAACACGTGCACAGAACTTTAAAAAAGTCATATTTGACAAGGAATCCTTGGATGGATATTATTTAGCTACAGTTCCAAATTCCGACAAAATTAAAGGAGTATTGTTACTACTACCTGGGTTTGGTCAAAGCCCTGAAACTATTTTTCCGGAATCCAAACTTCAAAACGTTGCTTTTCTCAATGGGATATTGACCGTTGCCATTGCAGGTGGCCGCAAACTATACGCCGATGATTCTGTTATTAGTAGGCTAAATCGGGCTGTCGAGCATATTAAAGAAAAATATAATATCCCATCGGATAGATTTATAATTGGAGGGTTCTCAGCAGGTGGAACTATTAGTTTAAGGTACGTTGAATATTGCTATGAAGCCACGAACAAAACACCGATTTCACCTCAAGCGGTTTTTTCAGTTGATTCACCTGTAGATTTATTTCATATATGGAATTACTTCGGGCGAGAATTGAACAGGATCTTTTCAGAAGTGGGGATGAATGAAGCCAATTTCGTTAAAAATATAATGATAAATGAAATTGGTGATCCCATAAATAATGTTGAGAACTATAACCGACTGACCCCCTTTAATGCTAATATGGATTTACCAGGAAATGAAAGATTCCTAAAGGACATAAGTGTACGCGTTTATCATGATGTTGATGTCGATTGGCTGTTGAATAATCGCAGAAGAAGCCTTTACGATAGTAATGCACTGCCTGCGTCCGAATTAATTAATAAACTGACACTTTTAGGTAATGATAGTGCTGAATTTATGCAATCAGCCCAACCCGGCTACAGAAGCAATGGATTAAGACACCCACATTCCTGGTCAATTGTCGATGAAGTAGAGCTTGTCCAATGGGCACTGGAGCATTTTGAGAAATAGTAACAGATGTCTCCATCCGGCTAAATACAGGAGCATCGCTATGAGTATCCGGAAGACCAGCCTTTCAGGTGGTTCCGGGGTTATCGGGAGGGCGTTCCCTGATTTGGGGACGTGGCGCCTACCGTTTCAGCGACCTTGAATTTGAAGCCAATCTAAAAGACGGTGTGTAAGATCTAATCTTCGGCATTGGTAAAGTTGAAAATACCACTTCTGTGTTTTAAAAGCTGCTCTAAAGTTATTTTATCCGCATTTATTACTTCCGGAAAAAACTCAGAAAGTTTGGCTTCCATTTGCAAATCACCTTCTTGGACCAAT
>CAZOJZ010000143.1:0-2244 GCA_964580205.1 uncultured Roseivirgaceae bacterium | reverse complement strand
TATTTTTTGGTATTTCTTTTTGGACACTCTTTTTCTTTATACCGGCAATTACTATGAAATCTATTGCCGAGGAAAATAAAACTGGTACCATCGAATTATTATCCACCAAAGCCATTACCGATTGGGACATTGTGGTAGGGAAGTTTCTAGCCTGTTGGATACTGATATTAGTAGCGTTGTTATGCACATTGCCTTACTATATCACCGTGAGTAAGCTTGGAAACGTTGACCACGGGGGTATCATTGGCGGCTATTTCGGACTTGCCCTGATCAGTGCTGCTTATGTTAGTATTGGTATTTTCACCAGCAGCATCACCAACAATCAAATTGTAGCATTCCTGTTGGCGCTATTCATAGGCATTTTCTTTCATCTTATTTTTGACCTGATCTCATCTGGATTGAAAGGTACTCTGGGATCAGTTTTCGAATTTTTGAGTGCGAGGTCTCATTTTGATTCACTTTCCAGGGGAGTAATTGATTCAAGAGATCTGCTGTATTTCATTTCAATCATACTGGGTGGCCTGGTGCTATCTGCCACCATGATTTCACGTAGAAACTGGCAAAACTAACACGAACATGACCAAACAAGCAATCCTAGTAAAGCTGGCGATATTCTTTGGGATTTTGATTGTCATCAACCTGATCTCCAGTAAATTGTTCTTTAGGTTGGACTTTACCGCCGATAAACGCTATACTTTGAGTTCGGCCACTAAAAACACCCTGAAGAATCTGAATGATGTGATCACAGTCACCGCTTATTTCTCAGAAGACCTGCCACCGCAGCTTTTAGGAACCCGAAAGGACCTGCGAGATATACTGGAAGAGTATGAAAAACGTGCCAATGGTAATCTGGTTTACGAATTCATCAACCCCAACGAAGATGATGAGTCCGAAACCAAAGCACAGCAAGCAGGGATAAACCCGCTATTGGTTAATATAACAGAACGCGATCAGGTAAAACAGTTACGGGCCTACATGGGAGCAGTCTTGCGCATGAAAGACCAAAAAGAAGTCATCCCGGTAATTCAACCAGGAGCGGCCATGGAGTTCAGTCTGACCACCACCATCAAAAAGATGGCCATAACTGATAAGCCCAAAATAGGTATTCTTCAGGGCAATGGAGAGCCATCGTTAGCTGCTCTACCCCAGCTACAAGAGCAACTTCAAATTTCGTATGAAGTAGAACCTTTCTTTTTGAATGATTCAACGAATATTCCAGTGTATTATAAATGCCTGGTTTTGATCAACCCCACAGACACATTGTCCTCATCTGAGCTAAGCAAACTGGACAATTATTTAAGCTTTGGCGGTGGTATTTTTGTCGGGTACGATAATTTCCAGGGCAACCTGAACAGTGGGTTCGTTTCTAATGCCGCTGATATTGGATTGACCTCCTGGCTCAGTACTAAAGGAGTTGGCATCAGTACCCAGTTGTTAACCGGTGTGAACTGTGCCAGCATTGGGGTGCCGCAACAAGTAGGCCCGTTCTCTATGACCGCCCAGGTTCAATTCCCATATTTTCCTATTATCAGCAATTTCGCAGATCACCCAGCCAGTGAGGGATTGGACGCAATACTGTTGCCATTTGCCAATGCCATAGTTTCATTGGGGATTGATTCCACCCAAAAAGTTACACCATTGGCTTTTACATCTGAACAATCCGGGTCATCAAATCTCCCCATGATGGTGGATGTTAAAAAACAATGGGACCAATCAGATTTTCCCCTTGGCAGTCAAAGTGTGGCAGTAGCTATCGAGGGTAAGTCCGGAAAAATGGTAGTGGTAGGCAGCGGTAGTTTCACCGTGAACGGACAGCCCGGGCCACAACAACAGCCGCAACAGGTTAACCCTGACAATATCAACTTAGTGGCAAACGCCATCGACTGGATGTCTGATGATACCGGCTTGATCGACCTGCGCACCAAGGGCGTTATCAGCCGGCCACTTGACCCTGTTGAAGATGGTACCAAAAATATAATAAAGTATTCCAACGTAGTGGTTCCAATTCTACTGGTGCTGTTGTTCGGATTTCAAAGAAGGCAAAAAAACCTACGCAAGCGACAACGTTGGTTGGAGGGAAAATACATTTAGTAATTAAGGACTTGTACAAATTATGATTAAGAAAATTTCAAATTTGAAATTGATCCTGGGACTGGTGTTATTGGTGCTGGTCTACCTGGCTGTGGTTTATTTCGACAGCTCCAAGAGCGCACCTCTGGAAAAACAGTTAGTCTCTATTGATAC
>CAZOJZ010000142.1:0-11931 GCA_964580205.1 uncultured Roseivirgaceae bacterium | reverse complement strand
CCCCATCTCACCATCCTTAACATAAGATATCAGCCTACTATCAGCCTTAGTTTTTAGAAATACTAATACCTGATTGCGTTTGGTGTCAAAATCTATTCTGTTGAGATAGAGATCTGCAGCATTGACTTGAAATTCCTCTTTCGTCCCCTTAGTTACATTTTCAATCTCCACAGTTATGATATTTGAGTTATTTTCCTCATAAGTGAATTCCTGTTGATAATTTTCATCATTGATCACTACATTGCCTGTTGCCTCTTCAAAGTATGCTAGTAATTCTTGCTTATTTAATCCGGACGATTTTTCATCTTCGTTTTTTTTATCTGCCATCTCCACTAAACTTTCCAATGCATCGGTTAATGCTCGAGCTTCCTCGATACCAGCAGCATAGAAAATTATTTTACTCTCGTAGTTTTGGATTTCCCCATCCTTAACGATTTTGATAAGTCTTTTATCGGCCTTAACCTGACCAATAATTTGAACAATGTCTTTCTTAGGTTCGAAGAATACCCGGGATGGATTTAGGTCTTGTGTATTTACTGTTTTGACAATTTCATCCCCGCTGTTTGTATCAGTAATCTTTACCGATATTACATACGGATGATCCGTGCTTTGAGAAAACTCCTGGTCATATACCTTTTTTTTGCCTTTAACAGTTCCAGTATATTCTGTCAGAAACTGCACTTTTTCTTCCAGTTCTTGTCCGGTACTTACCTGAAATAAGCCAAAAATAAATGATATGGTAATAAGTAACCTGATCATAATTTTAAATATATAATGAACATTGTGGGCTAAGATAATGCTAAATTAACTGGACGTTCTGGCCAGTGTACATGTAATGTATTATAGATCATTCAGTGGGCAGCCCGTTAAACCAGAAAATGACGTTGTCACATCTTTTCTTATCCATCACCGCCGTATAACCGATGATGACGGTAAATATGATAGCAGCAAGTTTGCCTGATTGGGAATAAGAACAAATTACGAATTATAAATTACTAATCACGAATGTTTATGGGAAACTGGCATTCAGTTACTCCCCGTATTCTATTCAGTACTTACACCTGGTTTTTTGAACAACCAGGTATTACCTTGTTCTCTCTGATCAGGAAATGTCAGTTTCTCCATCCAATATGCATTCGCCAAGCACCAGGGTCTCACTATTCCGGCAAAGCAAATGCCACATAGTAATCCCCGGACCTGGTCCCAAGTTTTCCGCCTCCACATGCTACCACTACAAACTGCTTTCCGTTGACGGTATATATACTGGGTGTAGCGTACCCCGCGGCAGGAAGCTTTGACTGGTACAAAAGGGTTCCATCTTCCTGGTCGAACACCCGGAAATGCTCATCCTGACTGGCGGCTATAAACAGCAGTCCATTGGAAGTAATAGCAGGTCCTCCATAGTTTTCTGTTCCGGTAACGGGCAGGCCTCTTTTGGACAGTTCCTGATGCTCGCCAAAAGGGATTTGCCATTTTATCCGGGCATTTTCAATATCGATCGCAGAAAGAGTACCCCACGGTGGACTGATGGCCGGGTAACCTTCATGGTCCTTAAATCGAATATAACCGGTGTTGGTGTATTTCTTTGGCTTATCAGGGTCAGAGACCTGTTGATCCTGGAGTTCAAGCTTTTTTTCTTCCCACTCAAACAAATAGGCAGCCAGATCTTCCACCTGATACTCCGCCAGCCAGGCAAATGCCGGCATGGCCCCCCTACCCTTGGTAAGTGTTGCACTAAACTGGTCTGCGCTAAGGCGGTCTTTCACACCTACCAGCGATGGTACTTTGCCCATAAAATCCCCGCCTTGCATATCCGCACCATGACACCCGGCACAAAATTGGGTGTAAAGACCCCTTCCCCGTTCAATATTGGTAGTTGCATCTTCTTGTACTTCCACCATGGTCAGTATCCAGGGTACTTCATTGGCATTTACGAATAAGGTATTGGTGGATTGGTTAAAAGCTGCTCCACCCCATTCACCTCCCCCGTCAAACCCCGGAAACACGATGCCACCTTGCTCCGAAGGAGGTAAAAACCGATGCCCATAACGAGTACGTGAAAGAATGTCCAATACGTACTCTTGTGCCTCTCCTGAAATATCCGTAACCGTCTCACGGGTATATTCTTGCCTGATAAATGGGGGCATTACTGCAGGGACCGGTTGGAATTCCCAGGCCTGCTCTCCCGGCATATCGGATGGTGGCGCAGGTTCTTCTTCTACGGGAAACACCGGTTCGCCAGTGTCCCGGTCAAGTACATAAACGAATCCCATCTTGGTAATTTGGATCACCACATCCGTTTTTTTGCCATCTACCTTGATGGTGGCTAAATTAGGTGGTGCCGGAAGGTCCCGGTCCCACATATCGTGATAAATGGTCTGAAAATGCCATACCCGTTCACCGGTTCTGGCATTCAGCGCTAAAATACAATTGGCAAAAAGATTTGCTCCATGACGGTCAGCTCCATAAAAGTCGTAAGAAGCGGAACCGGTAGGAATAAAGACATATCCGCGTTCTTGATCCAGGCTCATGCCCGTCCAGGAATTAGCGCCACCGATATGCTCCCAGGCATCCTCCGGCCAGGTATCGCTGCCAAATTCTCCCGGATAGGGTATGGTATGAAAAATCCATTCCCTTTCTCCTGTATGAATGTTAAATGCCCGTATATGTCCTGGTGCTGCCCCGCTGGTTTCGTCCACCCGGGTACCGATGATTATCTTGTCTTCAAAAATAACGCCCGGGGTGTTCGACAAAATAAAACGATCTTCAACGTCCCGGCCCAAACCTTTTTTCAAACTAATTTTGCCATTATCACCGAAAGACAAGAAGGGCTTTCCGTCTTCGGCATTGATACAACGGAGAAATGGACCAGCTGAAAAGTAGATCCTGCGATCAGTTTTCTTATCATTTTCCCAATAAATTAATCCCCTGTTCACCCCCATACCAAAATTATTGAAGTCACCATCAAATGGGTCATACGACCAGATAAGCTTCCCGTTTACCGCATCAAGGGCCAGCAGCTTAAGTTTGGCGGTACTGCCATACAATACGCCATCTATGATCAGGGGATTACATTGAATCTGAGAGCGACCTTTAGGATCTGCCTCTCCCCCTTCGAATGTCCAGGCAACCTGCAGGTTTGAAACATTCTCCCTGGTGATCTGTACTGCATCAACAAAATGAGAACTGTGGTGATCACCCAGATATACCGGCCAGTTGATTTCGGTTTTGGTTGAACAACCAACAAAGGCTAATATTACCATTATCACGTATGTCCGCATGTATTTGGAAACTTTAATATTGAGCATTGAAATGGTAAATTGCAACTTAAATTTTAATATTCGCGGATGCTAAGAATATTGTTGCTAACCTTTGGTTTATTTTATTGGCTCCAGGCGCACAGCCAGAATCCTGGCTATAAACACCTTTAATTACCATTAGTGATTTAAGAATAATATGAAGACAAGAAAACTTGGAAACTCAGATCTTGAACTAACCGTCATCGGTCTGGGGACCTGGGCACAGGGTGGTGCTGGGTGGAAATTTGGGTGGGGGCCGCAGGATGACGATCAATCCATTGCAGCCATTCACAAGGCAATTGATAGCGGTATTAACTGGATTGATACCGCAGCGGTTTACGGATTGGGACATGCAGAAGAAATTGTTGGAAAAGCCCTGAAGGGAATGTCAGATCGACCAATCATTGCTACCAAATGTGCGCGTAACTGGGACAGTGAAGGAAATATTGTAAAAATACAAACCAGGGAAAGCATCAAAGAAGAAGTCGAAAACAGTTTGAAAAGACTTCAGGTTGATGTGATCGATTTATACCAGGTCCACTGGCCGGAGCCGGAGGAGCAAGTTGAAGAAGGATGGAAAACCATGACGGAATTGGTGAAAGAAGGAAAGGTACGCTATATCGGCGTATCCAATTATAATGTTGAACAATTGAAACAAATTAGTGCCATTCAAAAGCCAGTGTCATTGCAACCACCCTATAGTATGATTGCCCCAGCCTTTGAAAACGAGCTACGGGCGTATTGTGAAACTAATGATATTGGTGTGGTATGCTACAGCCCCATGTACAAAGGTTTATTAACGGGAAAAATTACCAGAGAGCGGTTGGCTGCTTTTCCCTCAGACGATCATCGCATAAACGATCCCAACTTCAATGAACCTAAACTAACCCAGAATTTAAATCTTGTAGAACGATTAAAAGTCATTGCGGAAGATCTTAATATTACCGTGGCCCAGTTGTCCATAGCGTGGGTACTACGTTGGCCCGGTGTAACTTCCGCTATTGTGGGGGCACGTAGTCCTCAGCAATTAACTGAAACCCTGGAGGCTGGCGGTATTGAGTTACCGGAAAGTGCCGTAGCAGAAATTCAAAAGATTATGGAATCATGAAGAATATTCAAAAACCAGCTGGTATATGGCTGGACTCGCGCGATGCCTATATTGTCTACTTAGATAATGGTTCAGAAAAAATACTCCATTTATCTTCAAATATTGATGAATCTCACCCGGTTGGCGGTAGTGGGACATCCACTCCCTATGGATCCCAGGAGGCAATTTCCGAGACCGGACATTTACGCCGCCGCCAACAGCAAGAAAAGCAGTATTACCACTCCATTATTGAAAAACTATCGCATCGTGATGGAATTTACATAATGGGGCCATCTCAGGCTAAAATTGGCTTAGAGCAGGAAATGAACAAAGAACCACGACAATCTGAAAAAATTTTGGCGGTAGAATCCTGTGGCCGCATTACTGATAATCAGATCAAGGCTAAGGTCAGGGACTTTTTTAAAGATAAATGAGGGACGATTTTACCATGACCTATTCAAGAATTTTAGTTCCCATCGATTATTCAGATTGTGCATTAAACGCTTTGGAATATGCCATATCCTTTGCAAAAGAAACTGAGGCCAAACTGATTTTGTTGCATGCTTACCATATTCCGGTCCCGGCTGCAGAGGCGACAATGTCCATCAATACCCGATTGGTGGATGATTTTATAAAGGAAGGTGATGAAAAAATGAAGCAACTTTTTGAACGATATCCTGAATTGGATCACTTGGTAGAAGCCAAAAAAAATGTAATGGCATTTGCCACAGATGCCATTACTTCTGAAATAAAAGAAAGTAAAGTAGACCTGATAATAATGGGAACACATGGAGCCAGCAATGCCTTTGAAGAATTGGTCGGTAGTAACACCTTACACATCATTAGAAAGTCCAACATACCGGTGTTGGCGGTACCCAATGAAGTTAACCGTTTCACAATCAAAGAAATATTGTTCTCCTATGATTACCATTCTATAGATGGCAAAGAAATCATACTACCTTTGATTGATTTTGCCCTCTTATTCGGCGCCCAAATACATGTGCTTCATATTACTGATAAATTGGACCGAATACACTCCGGGGCCATAAGTGAGGCAAAGATATTGGAGCAGTATTTAAAAGATATTCCTCACCAGTATCATATGCTGGCTGGGGAACATGTGGAAAGTGAAATCCTGGAGTATATTAAAAACCATGGGATTGATACCCTGGCTGTTATGCCCAGGAAACACACCATGTTTGAACGATTGTTCCAGACCAGTATAACCAAACAACTGGCTCATCACAGTAAGATTCCAATGCTGGCGTTTCATAGCTGAGGCTTTAAAGCAAAGCGCATGGACAGAGGGCTCTGACCCTTTTAGCGGGCATATTCAAATTTTTACTTTTATTAATTTAACAACCATGATCCTGGTCATCCCAAATCATGACAACCTTCAATATTGTAAAACGTCTAATTTTAAATCTCTCTGGTAGGAAGCGCCATAATTTCAGGATTTTTAACTAATATAGTAAAGCACATAAATTATTTTACAAAGCTATGCTAACATACTCCTGGCAAAATACATTTAAGTTAATACCAGGAATATTTTTTCTACTTGCACTGCTTTATGTGGGTCAAAAACTCCTAATTCCATTGAGTTTTGCTCTTCTCATCAGTTTGATTTTGTTCCCAACCACCCGCTGGTTGGAACAGCGAGGATGGCCAAAGATTCTGGCTATTCTCAGTAGTATGTCTATTTTACTGGTAATATTATCAGGTCTTATCATTTTATTGATCCAGCAGTTTAGCCAATTCTTAAACCGGTGGCCTCAAATGCAGGTAAAGCTGGAAACGGCAATAAGTCAAGCTGCAACAAACACCGGAGCTTTTCTAGGGTTTTCTGATGTGGAACAACAAGAGTGGATCAATACTTTGATAAATAATTTTACCGAGTATCTTCTAAATCGGCTGCCACAAAGTTTGTATCAAACTTCCATAAATCTGGTTTTGATTTTATTGGTCCCTTTTTACGTGATTCTTATGCTGTATTATCGCAGTTTGTTGGTTGAATTCTTGCACAGTCTCACCAGCCAATGGTCATTCAAAGAACTCAAACAAATACTAAACGACAGCATTCATACTTATTTTGGCTTTATTAAGGGAATGGCTCTAGTTTACTTAATTGTTGGGATCTTAAACAGTGTGGGCTTGGCCTTGCTGGATATTCCGAATGCCATATTATTTGGGTTTATAGCCTCAATACTGACATTTATTCCCTACGTAGGGATCACAATAGGAGCATTGTTGCCCATTACCATTTCATGGCTTATTTATGATTCCCTCTGGTATCCACTAGGGGTTATCACGGTATTTATTTTTATTCAGATCCTGGAGGCCAACGTGATATTTCCAATTGTGGTAGGTCATCATCTTAAGATAAACGCACTGGCAGCCATTGTAGTGATAGTAGCGGGGGGGTTACTGTGGGGAGCGGCAGGAATGATATTGTTTTTGCCTTTTATAGCCATTTTTAAACTGGTGCTGGACCGGGTTGACAAAAATCACCCAGCCGCCATTTTGTTGCGTCCCTAATTGGGACAGTCGCGACAACCAGGTTAAGAATAGTGGTCGCTTATCCTTAAAACTTTGGCCCCCCGGACAAAGCCAAACTTGAGATCAAGCAAAGCTTGATTTGCATCTTTCAGGGCATATTCCTGAACATGTGGCTTGATCGGAATTTCAGCTGCCAGCCACAAAAATTCTTCTACATCCTTTCTGGTAACATTGGTTACGCTTTTGATTTCTTTCTCCATCCACAAATGATCGGTATAGTCAAGGGTTGTGAGGATATCCCGGTCTTGATTCTCTTTTCTTATGGCATTGACTACCAATCTTCCACCTGGCTTCAGGCATTTCAGAGCTTCCAACACTGGTTTCCATACTGGAGTAGTGTCAATGACCGCATCCAACAGCTCCGGCGGTTTATCGATGGTAGCCCCTGCCCAGAACGCTCCCAGTGTTCGGGCGAACTGACGCTCCTTAGGGTTGCGGGCAAATACGAAAACTTTAGATTTTGGAAAATTATGCCTAACCATCTTTAGTACCAGGTGAGCAGAGGCCCCGAACCCTGTAAGTCCCAGGTTTTGTCCGTTTTTGAGGCCGGTAAGCTGCAAAGAGCGGTAACCGATAGCGCCGGCACACAATAGAGGAGCAGCTTCTGAATTTGAAAGGGCCGAAGGAATTTTATAAGCAAAATCCTCTAACACTTTCATGTATTCTGCATAACCCCCGTTGGCATCACGGCCAGTTGCACGAAAATCGGCACACAGGTTTTCTCGACCCGATTGACAATAGGTACAATTCCCGCAGGCAGAAAATATCCAGGCTACTCCCACCCGGTCTCCCACTTTCAATTTACTTACCGCTTTGCCCGTTTCTACTACCTCCCCAATTGCCTGATGACCGGGGGTCATGGGAAAACAAGCCGGCGGAGTGCGTCCTTCAATTTCATCCAATTCAGTATGACAAATGCCACAAACAGAAACCTTAATCAGGACTTCCTTATCACAGGGAACAGGAACAGGAAGATCCACCAATACCAAAGGATTTGCACATTCATCCAATTTACTTAAGTGCGGGATTACCATGGCTTTCATAGTTACTGAATGTTAGAGGTTAACTCCTGACTTAAATTTACATTGTTGACAAGGATCAGCCTGTAGTCTTGGCTTAATCATAGTTTTCACGAACTAAAATACTTAAATTCGCTTTTTTGTTGATTTAATTCTCCTAATTATTCTGTTCGCTATGACAAGGCTAATTTAACAGTTGTTTGTCTCTATTGTTTATGATCGGAATCATACCTCAACTTTTATGAAAAAGACTTTAGTATTTGCACTTTTTACACTTTTTATTTTATTCCATCCTTATGATTCAAAAGCCCAATCCAACTGGGAAGCAGGCATCCGTATTGGTGAATTCGTCTCCTTCGATGCCACCATACCCATAGGACTGGCTCCCAGATTACACCCGGCAATATATTTTGACCGTTTCGGAATCGCGTCCTATTTTGACTGGATGTTTGCAATTTCAGGGGGCCCAAAAGGTTTAAAGTTTTATCCCGGTGTAGGTCCTGAATTCTGGCTGGAAGGTGATTTCGATTTTGATATTGCCGGTAATTTTGGTGCTGAATATTCTTTTGATTTTCCATTGACTGTAGGAATAGACTGGAGACCAGCTTTTCGCACCACCGACGACTTTAAATTCAGGGCCGGTAACGTAGGAGTCACCGCCCGGTTCCGCTTTGGTGAAGGAGTGAGGTTTGTAAAAGTGAAATAGCGTTAATCATGATTCCGTAGCTTCAAGCTACGGAAAGCTCCCCCCAGCCGTAAGGGTCATCAGCCATGGCCAAGGAACTTTCTTTTATAAAATCAGGAGCGCTTTGGGGAGGCGCAGTATGCATAAATTTGGAGGGTTCGATAATACCTAGTTTTAAGTCCGACTGTTTACGCAATAATTGTGCTGCTACGGTGATTCCTGCGGTTCCTCCGCCAATGATTATAACTTTATAATTTTCCATGGTTTTTATGTTTCTAATGTTTCTAATATGCACTGTCGCCTGGCTTGGACGAATGACCTCTACTTCCATTAAATATGGATATAATGTTGTACACCTAGTCTATAAATGGTTCAATTGCCTTTTTCAATTGAAAGGCCTGCTGTACTCCGGATTGGCGCCACATTAACTCGCCATTTTTGAACACTGCCAAGGTAGGTACTCCCTGGATGTGATACTTTTGTGCCACCGCTGGATTAGTATCCACATCGATTTTTACAATTCTTATCTTGTCACCCAATTGAGATTTCAACTCATCCAAAATTGGAGGCATCATTTTGCATGGCCCACACCATTCTGCTGAAAAATCGATCAACACTGGTTTGTCGCTATTGATTAAGTCCGAGAATTTGCTGCTTTGTTTCATTATATTAATCAAGTATTAATGCGGTAATTTATCTCTTAATACGCCATAGGTAAAAGTGCCCACAGTAGCACTGGCTATAACCACCAGCATCACTCCCACCCCATGGCCAACCAAAACAAACATAGGTCCGGGGCAGGCACCAGTAAGGGCCCAACCCAACCCGAATATGATACCGCCTATCAGATAGCGGGCAATACTCCTTTTTTTCGGGGTAAAACTGATCTCCGTTCCAACTAGTGACTTCATATGGGTTCTTTTGATCAATTGAATGAAAATTATTCCAATCACTATGGCCGATCCAATCACCCCGTACATATGGAAGGAATCAAATCGAAACATTTCATAGATACGATACCAGGAAACCACTTCAGACTTACTCATTAAAATCCCGAAGAACACCCCTACTACTAAATATTTTAAGTATTTCATGTTTAACTCAGCCTTTAAAGATTCATTATTCCAGGTAGAAACAGGTAAGTCATGACCAAACCACCTATAAAGAACCCGGTCACCGCGATCATTGATGGAATTTGCAGATCACTAATACCGCTTATAGCATGCCCGGAGGTACAACCGCCAGCATAACGGGAGCCAAAGCCAATTAAGAATCCACCACCAACCAGCATGACTAGTCCTTTTAGTGAGAACAGGGTTTGCCAACTAAAAATAGCACTTGGAATATATTCAGCCCCGGGATTGTCAATTCCCAACTCCTTTAATGCAATTATTGTGGGTTCGGCAAGCTGTATCCCTGGTTCTATGGTTAAATATTGTTGAGCAATAAATCCACCGATCAAAGCACCGACTATAAATACCAAATTCCAGATTCGCTTTGTCCAGTCAAATTTGAAGAAATCGGCTACCTTTCCAGCTCCAGCCATGGAACACATTGTAGCGAGGTTGGCGGAAACACCAAAGTTGTTGCCAAAGTAGAGCAGGCCAAACATGACCAGTGCGATTAATGGGCCACCTACATACCAGGGCCAGGGCTGGCTAATGTATTCTATCATTGTTTAATTAGGAATTAGGAATTAGAAATTAGGAATTACTCCACGCCTCATGCGGTAGCCTTTTCTACATATATTCATCTACCGCTACACTTAGATCATATACCTTACTTTCAGGCAATGCCGCAGACAAAATACTGTAACCCGCTGCTGACCGGTAACCTCCGGCACAGTGCACCACAATCGGTTTTTCAGTGGTGATCTGTTGCGCCCTTTCGCGTAATTCGTGCAACGGGATGTTTACGGAATGATCAAAAAACTTCTCTGATTTAAACTCAGAAGCGTTACGGATATCAACTATAAAATACTTTTCCTGGTGGTTTTTGAAGTTTTCCAGATCCAGCATCTCACCGTTATCATCAAATTGATCAAGTGCTACTACTTTGGCGCCTGCTATATTCCTTTCATAACCAATCTTAGCGGCCTTTCTGATGACACTTTTCAACTCATCTTCATTCTTTGCCAGCAGGTAAAACTGCTCATCGGGTCCAACAATAGATCCCAGCCAGGTTTCAAATTTATCACCCTCCATTATATTCAGGGCACCGTCAGTATGGCCTGACTTCTTGAATTCCTCTTGAGGCCGTGTATCCACTACCAGGATATCAGGGTTTAATACCTCATCTTTTCCCAATCTCGGTACAGCATCCACACTTTCTTTATAAGGGGCACTACCTGTCCGGTTAATCTCAACATCGTAGGGAAAATACTTCGGTATGAAAGGCTGGTCCTCCAGCAATGATTTCACAAACAACTCCTCATTGTCAATTTGAAAAGCCCAGTTTTGCTTTTTTTCCTGACCAATGGTACTGTAAGTATCCTCAGCCATCTGTTTACCGCATAAAGAGCCCGCTCCATGAGCTGGATAAACCAAAACATCATCATCCATCGGTTCAAAAACTTCGTTCAGCGTTTTATACATCATCCGCGCCAAACCCTCCCTGTTCATCTGAATATGTCCGGCCCCTTCTCTTAAATCGGGTCGACCAACATCACCAACAAACAGGGAGTCTCCGGTATATACTGAATGCGGTTTTTCATTTTCATCCAATAACAAATATGAATTGTGATCGGGAGAATGACCCGGAGTAAATAAAGCCCTTATGGTTACCCCTCCAATTTTTACTTCATCACCATCTTCAATGGGTTCAAAGGGATAGGATACTCCCACCTTAGGGTTGATATAAATTTTCACCCCGAGCTTTTCATGCAGTTCGAGGTGGCAGCTGGCAAAATCAGCATGCGGATGAGTTTCGAACACCGCTATTATCTTGGCCCCGTTAGAATCGGCAAAATCAATATAGGGCTGTGGGTCCCTGCCTGGGTCTACCAGCGCTACCGTGCCCTGGCTCAGAATGGCATATGATGCATGACCCAGTGCTTTGTCATAAAATTGCTCGACTTTCATTTCTTAGATTATTTAATATTTTAATAGTTAGTGCTTATAGATACTGGTGAACTGTGTTTTAGGAATCATTTAAATCGCAATTTTCCATGCACTCAATCACCTTCAATACCTCTTTCAGCTTTAATCGATAGTAGATTCTTTTCCCGTCTCTTCGACTATCAAGAATGCCTCTTAACTTCAAATATGAAAGACAATGTGAAACCAG
>CAZOJZ010000141.1:0-2748 GCA_964580205.1 uncultured Roseivirgaceae bacterium | reverse complement strand
ATTTCTAATTCATAATTTAACTACATGAAGATCGTAGAATGCCCCAGGGATGCAATGCAAGGGTTAGCAGCATTCATTCCCACTGAAAGCAAGGTCTCCTACATCAATCAATTGTTAAAAGTGGGGTTTGACACCATTGATTTCGGGAGTTTTGTGAGCCCAGAGGCAATACCCCAGATGCGCGATACCGCAGAAGTATTAAATGGTCTTCAGGTTGGCCCTTCACAATCCAAGTTACTGGCCATTGTAGCAAACCTAAGAGGCGCACAAGACGCCGCTTCAGTTGGCGGTATTCACTATTTGGGCTTTCCTCTTTCCTTATCGGAGACTTTTCAAAAGAGGAACACCAACCGTACCATTGATCAGGCCATAGTGATTGTAGCTGAAATTCAAAATTTGTGTGCAAACAGCGACATGCAACTGGTGACCTATCTGTCAATGGGGTTTGGAAATCCCTATAATGATCCCTATGATGAAGGTATGGTAACATCATTTGTTGAAAGGCTGGTAGATATGGGAATTTATATAATCTCATTAGCCGATACCACAGGAGTAAGTAATACACAAAACATAACAAAGCTTTTTGATTCATTAATCCCAGGTTTCCCAAAAGTTGAATTTGGCGCCCATTTGCATTCACATTCATCGGGTGTACACGAAAAAATAGTTGCCGCATACCGGGCAGGGTGTCGTAGGTTTGATGGCGCTTTGAAGGGGTATGGTGGATGTCCAATGGCTGAGGATCAATTAGTAGGCAATATACCTACCGAATCCCTGATGGCTTGTTTGGCTGATCTGGGTGAGCGGATTGATTATAATAAGGAAGCGTTGCAGGCCGCCATGGATATGGTTCCTGATATTTTCTCCAATCGAACTTGAGTATCATTCAGTAATTCAACTGCAAAGCCGGATCATGCATTTTAGCAAGTCAAATTTGGTTGCTAAGCAGTCTGCGGTTAAATTGAGCGGCTATTACAAACAGCCATCAACAACATTAAGCCCGGAAGTGAACTGCTCAATAATCTATTAATTAACATCATGAACATAAACAATTACACCAGCCACTTACTTTCTGGCATTTCTCTGGTATTTCTAATGCTTGGTTTTGTGGTATGCCCCGCACAAAACTGGCAATCACTCATGCCTGACACAGACTTGACGGGATGGAAACAACTTGGAGGAAAAGCTTCTTATCAGCTGGTTTCTGGCGCTGTCGTAGGGACTACCGTTCCGGATACTCCCAATAGTTTTTTAACCACCACTAAAGACTATGGAGACTTTATATTGGAATTTGAAGTTTGGGTAGACCCTTCATTCAATTCAGGAGTGCAAATAAGAAGTAATAGTAATCCGGAATACCGAGATGGCAGGGTGCACGGTTATCAGGTGGAACTTGACCCCAGCCCCAGGAGCTATTCAGGAGGAATTTACGATGAGGCCAGAAGGGCCTGGTTATATCCACTGTCCAGAAATCCAAAAGGTAGAAGGGCATTTTTGAATGGTCAATGGAATAAGCTGAGGGTTGAAGCTATTGGAAGTTCCATCAGCACCTGGATCAATGGGATTCAATGCGCCAACTTGAGGGATGATCTTACTGCAAAAGGATTTATCGGTTTACAAGTGCACAGTGTAAATCAACCTGATCAGGTAGGTAAGCAAGTAAAATGGCGAAACATCAGGATACTGACTGAGGACTTGCAGAACTACAGAATGCCTCAGGACCCGGAAGTTCCAGAAGTTAGCTATTTAGTTAATAGACTGTCTGAGCAAGAAACACGTACTGGTTGGCGATTGCTCTGGGATGGAAAGTCTTCTAACGGATGGCGTGCTGCGAAAGGGACGGATTTTCCCGAAAGCGGATGGAACATAAATGATGGAGTACTTACTATTGAAGCTACCGACGGTGGTGAATCTACAGGACCCGGAGATATAGTTACAGAACAACAGTTTTCTAACTTTGAACTTGAACTGGAGTTTATGCTATCAGAAGGAGCCAATAGTGGTATCAAATATTTTGTGCAGCCGGAATTAAATTTAGGTGCCGGATCAGCCATCGGTTGTGAGTATCAGCTTTTGGATGATAAGGCCCATCCGGATGCTCAACAGGGCGTTAGCAAAAACAGAACATTGGCTGGACTATACGATATGATTGCACCGGGAAATTTGTCAGTTGCCGGCAGGGGCAAACAATTCAAGGGAATTGGTCAATGGAATAAAGCACGTATTGTATCAAAAAACGGAAAAGTATCGCACTGGTTAAACAATGAAAAAACCGTAGAATATGACCGGTTTTCACCCATGTTCAGGGCATTGGTAGCTTATAGTAAGTATAAAGTATGGGATGGCTTCGGCCAATGGCCACAAGGTCATATCTTATTACAGGAGCATGGGCACACCGTGCATTTTCGCAGCATCAAAATCCGGGAGTTCTAACTACAATATTGCCAACATGAAAAATACCTCACGCAGAACGCTCATAAGGAATACCGCATTAGCGGTCGCCGGTTTAAAATGAGCTTGACTATGGACCCTTTATTTGATTTGTCAGGAAAAACAGCGGTAGTAACCGGGGCTGGCGGAGTTCTTTGCTCGGAGATAGCACGGGTGCTGGCAGATCGTGGAGTTAAGGTGGCTTTGCTTGGACGGACTTTAAAAAATGTTCAAGTGGTAGCCGAAGATATTAAGCAGCGGGGAGGTAAAGCCATAGCATATCAATGTGATGTGCTTGACGAGGATAATCTTCAATCC
>CAZOJZ010000140.1:0-7187 GCA_964580205.1 uncultured Roseivirgaceae bacterium | reverse complement strand
CGTAATCTTCTTTTCCATTTTAAATTTTTTATAAGAAATGAGAAGAAAAGGAGGCCCACAATCAAGCTAAGGGGCATTAGCAAATAAGGAATAGTCTTCGATAAGATAAAAAACATAGCAATTATTTTATGATCGGGTTATGCACAGGGTTTGCCTTAATAAAGGGGGCCTAACACCCGGCATAACGACTCTTTAATTTTTTGCTTTCTGGGTCGTATTAAAAATTCCTGAAGGCGAATTTCCTCGCTATCAGCGATGTCTTGAAGGAAACTTTCACGCATTTCATCGGCTATTTTGGGGTCATAGATCAGTGCGTTCACTTCAAAATTCTTATTAAAACTTCGACCGTCCATATTGGCTGTTCCTATGGAGGAAAACACGCCATCTACCATCATGATCTTTCCGTGGTTAAAACCTTTTTGATAAATGAATACATGGACACCTGCCCGTATTAATTCTTCCGCATATGAAATAGAGCCATAGCGCATGGTATTTAGGTCTGACCGACCCGGCAGAATCAATTTAACATCCACGCCACTTAATGCCGCTGTTTTCAATGCCGTAAGAATACTCTCATTCGGCATAAAATAAGGTGTAGAGATATAAATGAACTTTTCAGCTGTGGTTATGGCGGTAAAATAGGCCTGCATTATGTTTGACCAGTCGGAATCTGGTCCACTGGAGGTTATTTGCACCAGTAGTTGGTTTTGCACTGAATGAGGGGGGAAATAACGGTCTCCCCGCAGATAGCTTTTCGTAACAAAATACCAGTCTGTAATAAAAACTGTTTGTAAACTCTGCACGGCATCTCCTTCCAATTTTAGATGGGTATCTCTCCACTCTCCCAACTCTATGGTTCCCTCAATATACCTATCGGCGATATTCAGGCCACCTATAAACCCCACTTTTCCATCAACTACTATTATCTTGCGATGATTCCGGTAATTGATCTTGTTAGCCACCAGGGGAAATCTTACGGGCATAAAAATGCCTACCTCCACGCCGCTTTTTTTAAGTTCTCTCAAAAAGCGTTTACTTAAACTCCAGCTGCCGATGGCATCAATAATCAACCTAACTTCCAGGCCCTGGGATGCCTTTTGTATCAGCAGGTCTTTAATTTTGTTGCCAATTTTGTCGTCTTCATATACATAATACTCAAGATGAATATGGTCCCTGGCTTCACTTAATGCTTCGAGAATAGCAGAGAAAGTAGCGGTCCCATTTTGGAGAATATTGACCTTGTTTTTGGCAGTTAATAAGGCCTTGCTGTTGTTTAGTAATAATTTAATAATGTTTGATTTTACCAGAATGCCCTGATGATTTGAGGTAATTCCGGACAGGTCCTTGATCTGATTCTGGCTCAACTCTTCAATTCTAACCAAATCAGTAAGTCCCTTTCTGGAAAAGATCTTAACCTTCCGGAAATTCCTGCCAAAGTTTAAATACAGGACCAGGCCAATGAAAGGCATGAGAATAAGTACCAGCACCCATGCAAGGGTAATCTCAGGGTCCCTGTTCTCTTGAAGAAGAGAAAATACCATATAGGCAATCAAAAAAACATAAAGTAACAACCCAATAATTACCAGGGTATTAGACAAATTCAATTCGATCAAAGCCGTAAAAGATGATTACTGCTAAAAGTACCTATATAATGCTAATTCTTCAATAAAGAGTGCTATATAGGCCAATAGTCTTTTAATATTTGATGTAGTTGGTCCAGGTTTCTATTGAAAGCAGTATGTACTGCGGGATCTGAGCTTGTACTTTCTTCCATGAACTCAGGAGTTTTCCCATTGATACCGTCCACAAACTGATAAATCGCTTTTGGCAGAATATTGAGGTTGTATCCTCCTTCCAATACCGCAAAAACTTCCTCAAAATTACTCCTTAACCAGGCACCGCATTGGTGGTAACAACCCAGGCTAAGTTGGAGTTGAAGTAACGGATCTAGCTGGTGGCCATCAAATCCGGCGGACACTGCTACTATCTCAGGACCAAAGGCCCGGGCAATGGGGAGTATATAATCTAAACCATTCCGAAATACATCGTCCCCGGAAGCGGGTGGCATAGGAAGGTTTATAGTAAAGCCCTGACCTCGACCAGATCCAATTTCATCCACCCATCCGGTTCCTGGAAAAGCGGGATATTGATGTAGTGAGCAATATAAGACCTGTGGGTTGTCATAAAACACAGAACTGGTGCCATCACCCAGGTGGCCATCTATGTCCATAATGAATACTTTCTTTCCTTGATTGGTCAAAAACCGCACGGCTATTGCAATGTTGTTAAAAAGACAAAATCCAGAGGATCTTTGAGGGTAAGCGTGATGCCCAGGCGGTCTGACCAAAGCGAACCCACCAGAGGTTGCTGCAGTGATACTTGCTCCTACTGCTGCACAGCCGGCCAAATAACTATTCGGACTTGTGAGGGTATCATTGTCAAGAGGAAGTGATTGCATACAAGACTGCCTGACTTTTTCGATATGGTCATTGGTATGGACCAGTTTTAGAAATTGTTCGCCAGAGTGAACGACATTGTTAGGTAGATCTCTGAATTTATCAAGACGTCCAATACATTCCGGATGTCCGCCGGTATTATGAAGTAAGCAGTCTGAAGAAAAAATGAATTCCATCGATTAGTAAAGGACTGAAGGACTGATGGATTGAAGGATTGATTGACTGCCGCGCCTGCGACTATCACTCATAATTCATAATTCATAATTCATAATTATCCAAGTATTTGGTCACTGTGTTCTGTGGCTTTGACCTTGTCAATGATATTCTCAATTACTCCATTTTCATCGATTACGAAAGTAACCCGGGCTGTTCCCATATATTTACGTCCGTACATCGATTTTTCCACCCAGGTTCCATAGGCCTGGTGCAGGTGTTTTTCAGTATCAGCCAATAAGGAAAAGGGCAATTCGTGCTTGGCAATGAACTTTTGGTGAGATTTACTGTTGTCGCTGCTGATACCTAGTATTTCATATCCAAGGTCTTTGAATGATTGGTAATTGTCCCTTAGATTACAGGCCTCTTTGGTGCATGTGGGTGTATTGTCTCTGGGGTAGAAGAACAGCACCAGTTTACTGCCCCGGTAATCTGATAGCTTTGCGATGTTGCCAGATTCATCCTGGATCTCAAAATCCGGTGCTTTATCCCCTGGTTTAAGTGTCATATTCGAATTGAGCTAAATAACGTCATCTTAAAAAAAGCACCGTAAACTGAAAACCGGGTTTAATGTAAATACAAAAGCGGGAACACCTTCTTACGAAAATATTCCCGCTTAATTCTACAACATCCGTAGATCTTGAAGAACTCCAAGTTACAGTTATTCTGGCTTCCTTTTCGAAGTCAATTCCGAAGAACTGACTAACTCCAAGTCTAACATGTTAAAGTCCGTATCGACCTTTGCAAACCCCGTAAGATCTGTTACAACCAATCCTTCATCTAAACATATCCGGCTTTCTACAACCGGCCTTTTATCTCTCCTTGGTATACCAAATGTAAAGCCAAGATTTTACAACACAAAATAATCAGCGAAATACTTATACACCACTTTTGCACAGATTTATCCACCATCTCAGACTACTTTTGTTAGTTTAAGTGAACAAGTTTTTTAACAGTCAATATTACATTAGCAATGAATGGATTTAAACTTAAAAGGTTGTCAAAGGAAGTTTCTGCAACTTGTAATCAATATTTGAATTGTAAGTGTTAATCAGAGCAAATAGTTATGTCACGCGGATTTTTTTTACATCAGGCTTATATTAGGGTTTATTCCTTTGAATTGGATCAAATGATCAGGCTTTATTCCAATTAGCCGTTAGGACACATCAAAAATTCCCAATAACTCTTCTTGCAACTATTTAGAAAATCGCACTTGGAAAGTGCCATTTTTTTTTTAAATTAATGTACTGGTTGCAAGTCGAGAACGGATATATGATATTACTTATCTTCCAAAATTTTAAATTTGTCGTAAAAATTCCGGTAAAAAATGAAATATTGTATCCAGTTAATTAGGATATAGAGGTATTGGAATCATCCAATACCTTTTTTTATAGTAAAATTTGTAGCACAAATGTATCATTCACTATGGAGAATTTAAAAGCAACGACTACTGAGTTCCTGCTTCGTGAGGGTTTAATGGACCTACACAAAACAAGTAAGCAATGGGTTTCTGAGGTTGATCTTTGGAAACTTGAATTAGAATTCTTTCAAAAGTTACTAGATTCAAATGCCCCTAAGGTAACTACCTATAAAGGGAAAAAGACCATTGGTCACCTTCAAAATCTTATTACCTACTACCAGGGGGAACTGTTAGACGAGTTTGCTAAAGCCGTACGGAAACATCAAAAATATCTAAATCGAATCATCACCGGAGAAGAGTCTGATGAGGAGTCATACCGGGTAAAGCATGACATTATAGATGACAAAATCACCAGTTTCAAGGACAGCTTTAAAAGCTACAAGATAGAGTTATTCGAATTTATTTCTGAACTGATCTGACAATCAATTTTTCGAATAGTCAAGCCCGCGGTACCCGGGTTTGACTATTCGCGGCTTATTACAAACACAAATGGACTTAGTAGCAGGGATTGATATCGGAGGCACAAAAACAAAAATTGGCTTGGTAACCAATTCCGGGGAATGTGCGGTGACCATGAATTTCCGTACCAAGGAATATCCTGATTTTGATGATTTTCTGGATAAGACTGCCCAGTCTGTGCATGAACTTATTCAGAATATGGATTCGAAGGTGAACCTGTTGGGAGTGGGTATTGGGGCACCTAATGCATCCAATAAACGTGGAACCATAGAATATGCCGCCAACTTATACTGGAAGGGAATAGTGCCACTTCAAAAAAAATTACAAGAGCGACTGGACCTCCCCATGAAAGTAACCAATGATGCTAACGCAGCGGCTTTAGGCGAGATGCTTTTTGGGAATGCCAGGGGGATGAAGGACTTTGTAGTTATTACCCTTGGCACTGGTTTAGGTAGTGGGATTGTTGCAAATGGCAGTATTGTGTATGGTTATGATGGATTTGCCGGAGAATTTGGACATATCGCAGTGCTTCCGGAGGATGGTAGAGTCGACGGTGTGGGCGTAAAAGGAGGGCTGGAGGCCTATGTCTCCGCTACCGGGTTGAAGCGAACCATACTTTACATGATTAGTAAGTATCCGGATGAAAGCAGGTTCCGCAGCATTGCGTTTAATGACCTGCATGGGGAAGATATAACCAAGGCGGCTGAGGAAGGTGACATAATTGCCATAAAAGCTTTTCAATACACTGGAGAGATATTGGGCAAAGCACTTGCTAATTTCACTCTATTTTCCCAACCGGAAGCATTTTTTTTAGTAGGAGGTTTGGCCAATTGCGGTAAGTGGATCTTTGAGCCTGCCCAAAAGCATATGGAAGACCACCTGTTGGAAATGTATAAAGACAAAGTACGTATTTTGCCCTCCGGGATGGAAGGGAAAAATGCTGCGATATCGGGAGCAGCCGCTCTTATCTGGATGGATCAATAATATTCTTCCTGAATTAAAAACTTATATTTATTAGTTTCTAGTCAAGAGGCGCTTTTTAGGACTCAACTAGCTGTGCAACCGCCGGTTTCATGCTGTATTTCCTTAAGGTCTGAAAGTGTGATTGAATGGCCCGTGCCATATTCGGGTGCTCATAGTAAAACAGTCCATGCTTTTGAACGATTTCCTTTACAATCTCTGATATTTTCCTGTAATGCACATGACAGATCTGTGGGAACAGGTGATGCTCAATTTGAAAGTTCAAGCCACCCAGATACCAGTTGAGTAACGCACTTCTTCGGGAGAAGTTAGCTGTTGTTTTTATTTGATGTACAATCCAACTATCAGGGAATTCTTGTTTTAGATGAGCAGAATCATGATGATTATGTTCGGCAATATGGGCCAATTGAAAGGTCACGCTAAGTATAAATCCGGCTACAAAATGCAAGGTCAAAAACCCTATTACTATGTAAATAATAGATATATCCAGCACCAACCAGGGAATTAGCACCATATATATATAGTACAGTATTTTGGAGGAAATAAGTACCATCAATTCGCTTCTATAGCTCTGCTTTTTATCGCCCATTTCTTTATGAAGGGTCCGAAATTGTCGGAAATCTTTTATAGTTACCCAGCTAAGCGTACCAAGAAGGTATAAAAACCAACAATAGTAGTGCTGAAAACGATGAAACCAATACCAGTCAGAATACGGTGACAACCGCAGCACATCTCCGTTGTCAAGATCTTCATCGGCCCCATAGATATTGGTAAATGTGTGGTGTTTTACATTGTGTTGAATAATCCAGTTGAATCTGTTTCCACCAATAAGATTCATGGAGTATCCCAAAAAGCTGTTTATTTTTGGGTGTGAACTATAAGCGCCATGATTGGCGTCATGCATTACCGACATTCCAATTCCGGCCAAACTTAGCCCCATGATAAAGGTAAGCATCCACATTACATACAATGGCATAGGGATAAGCAATATGGTGAAATACAAACCAAAGTAGCTCCCAAATAACACCAGCGACTTAAACAGCATTTTACCGTCGGCCTTTTTTGAGATATTATTATTTTTAAAATAGGTATTTACCCGGTCCCTGATGGCTTTTTGAAGCGGATTGGATGAAACAGGATTATTAAATTTTACTTTCATTTTAGTTTATTGGGTACCAGATAACCCCGGCTAAGAACGGCATTGACAAGACAGTGCAGTTCGTTAGCAAAAGGTCGAAAAAATCCTGAAAGTCATATTAATAATAAGATGACGTTTTACGAATGCACAAAGATAGAACAATTTTATCATAAAATTTTTGGATGGGCATGGAAGCCGTCAGATTGCAGTAGTTTGATGATTTTAGGGGAAATCATCAGTTTCAGGGTTAACAAAAAGGAAAAAATCAGTCTAAATAACAATCAGTCTAAATAAAATCAGCTTGATTTAGGTAGTTGAAAGCGGCTTCCAGGTTTCCAAACGGATCATCGGTACGCTCGTCTTCCACAAAGTAGTAAGTTATGCCAGCCTTACCTTTAATATTGAATACGGATTCAAAATCCACGATGCCAGTGCCCACAGTGGTTTGTTCCAGATCCTCAGCTGCATCTTTCACATGGAATGAACAGAATCGTCCGGGATATTTTTCGATAAGCGCTAC
>CAZOJZ010000139.1:0-5836 GCA_964580205.1 uncultured Roseivirgaceae bacterium | reverse complement strand
TAGGGAGTAGTAGTGGATAGTCTGGCTGCGAGCTTGTTAGTAATTTTTCTGTAAAGTATTCTCTCCAATTATGTATTCCAAAAAATAGATACCTGGCACGCAAGTTCCAGGTTATGAGTGCATCTGTAGCACCGAAAGGATGGTTCAGAGATAAAAAAATAAAACGAATGGTACATGTTATTAACGCGATTAAAGTGCATGGGAGGAGTATTTTGTTAAATACGGAGTTCTTTATATTTGGTCTTACTGCAAAAATGCCCTTGTTCACCTTTTTTTTTCGTGAATACATGAACAGCACAAGACTTAATACTCCAAGAATATTCATCTCCATCAGTTCAAAGTTGCCTCTAGAAGTCCCTCCAAGGAGAAGCCAAAGGAAGAAAAAACAAGAAGTCAGCCCAATGGTTAGCCCTAAAGCAATGGTGACTTTTAAGAGGATGGTGGAGGCCTGGTTCTCACCTTCCTGTGTTTCTATTAGACAAGAGGTCAGTAGATAGCTGAAGGCGAAAGGGAGAAGAAAGCTTAAAAGAAGCAACACCATTGGGCTCTTATGGGGTTTGTTTTTTTAACACCGTGAGACTTTTGCCAACAGTTCGTATTTCTTTGAGTTGGTATTTTTTTATGGCCTGGGCCTTAAAAATCTGAGAATTATAATTTCCAATCCACCAAATATGGGAGGGATTATTATCAAAAATTAGGGGAGATAGGGCATGTTCAAGAATGGTATTCCTTTCAAAAATGGTGATGTCTGTATTGAAATGAATCCATCCATCGGGAGGTAAGTATTTCTTTAAGGATCTTGCTTGGTCAAATAACCTTTGAAGCTCTTGGTCTTTTATTTTGGTGATTCCGGTAAATTTTTGGATGATTTTATCCGCTGGTTTATTTAATTGAACCGTAGGAAAGAGGCCAACAATTGTGAGAAGGGTCACTCCAACTATAACCCGTGCCTTAAGAAAAACAGGAGATAAAGAAATCATTTAATTGTTTAATCGTTTAAAATGTTTGATGATCGCCAATGTTCAATCTTGATTTTTTCGGCCAAAGATCCTTGAAATTTATTATAGAGGTAATTATTTTTTTGGTTTTTGACCAATAATGAGAATATTTTTTCCTATTTTCGGTGGCAATAACTTTTCCATGGTTTTAGTTAAAGGGATTCCTAAGGTGTCATAAATTTTGGCTAGTTTGGGATTGAAAGATTTAGATTTGCCTATTACATTTACAATATACCAGGGTAGTATTCCGAGAAAGTCCATGTAAATAGATTTAATAATTTCAAAGCCTTCTTGTTTCATTAACTGCGAGAGGGTTTCTCTAGTATATCTTCGGTAGTGTCCGGCTTCCCTATCGATTTCACTGTAAAGCCAGGTAAGGGCAGGGACAAATAAAATAAGTCTCCCGGATTTAATAAGTGATTCTCTGGCTTCTTGAAGGAATGCCGTATCGTTTTTAATGTGTTCTAGAACATTGATTAAGATGATAGTGTCATATTCTTGAGGACGAGAAGAAAATTCAGAATTGGAGAAAATAACTTTTTTTGACTTGATTAGGTCGGGATATTGACCATCTAAAAAATTCTTGAGGTGTGGAAAAAGGTTTTGAGCGGGTTCGTAAACAGCTATTGATGCTGAACAAGAAGCAAGATGATTGTCGATTAAAACCTTTGAAAATGTTCCTAGCCCACTGCCTACTTCTGCCAACCGGAGTCCCAAAAACGGCTGAATTTCTTGGTAGATCCAGGATTGATAATTTGTAAGACCCTTGAGGTCTTCCAAATCAGAAGTGATATATCGAGTCTTTTGTGTAGCAACTGCAGGCGGAGATGATTGCATCTGAAATTATTTCACCGGAAGGAATCGCCATTTCAATATGGTCCATAAGATGATAAGCCCATGGCGCCAATTTATTTTTTTTCCTTCCTGATAACTTCGTGGGTGGTATTGGATTGGCACTTCAGTAAAACGGTTACCCTTCCGGATGAGTTTTGCCACCAATTCATTGTCGAATTCAAACCCATCGGATTCTAAGGAAACCTCTTGAATGGATTTTTTTGTGAAGGCTTTGTAGCATCCTTCATAATCGGTGAAGTTTTTTCTGTAAAGGATGTTAGTAAGGGAGGTAATAAGAAAATTCCCAAAATAGTGAAAGAGATAGGGTGATCTATGTTTGCCAAAGAAGCGGAATTTATACCGAAGAAACCTTGACCCCAGGACAACATCAGTCGTTCCTTTTAAAATTGGGTAAATCATAGCCAAATAATCTTTGGGGTCGTATTCCAGGTCTGCATCTTGGATCAACAAGATATCCCCAGTGGCTGCCTGAAAACCAGTTTTAAGGGCCGCTCCTTTCCCGTAGTTTTGGTTATGAGCAATTTGGACTATTCCAGAGCATTTTTTTAGAACCTCTTGTGTCTTATCCGTAGATCCATCATTGACCACGATGATTTCTTTTTCTATTCCTCTCAAATCAATATTTTTGACTCGAATGATGATATCTTCAATAGTTTTCTCTTCATTGAATGCGGGTATGATAATGGACAGTACTGTTTTTTTCGTATTCATTAGAAATACTCAAAAATAATGCGGTCTTAGGGTGGAATTGTTTTTCTAACTGAATTCAGCTTGTCAGTGCAACTTTGTTCATTGGTCTTAATGGCGAGCTGCGATAGGTTCTAGCCCGAATTTTCCACCGACTGAATTGAATAAAGCCGTCTTTCATGGCATAACCGTTGTGAGTTCAACAGTGAGCTGCCCCCATTCAATTAGCCAGGCTATACCTGCTCATTAGCCAGTAAGTCCCAGAGACACCACCGCCAGCACTGCAATAACCACAAGAAACTCATTGTGGGGAAGTTCCCAAAAAATAATGCGCGGTTTTCCGCAATGCATCATCCACACTGACCGGAGGCGTCCAATCTAAAAGGGTGCGGGCCTTACTGATATCCACTTGCAAGGAACCACACAAACGCTGTGCCGCTGCTCGTTTTCCCAGGAATAAGGCGCCAATTTGGAGCAACCCCATAGGTATAGAGAATAAACGCGCTGGGGTACCGAGTGCCATCCCCATACGGCACAATAGTTCAGGGGTAGACAGGTCTTCTCCATCGCCAGCGAGAAATGTCTGGTTGCCGGCAGCCGGATGAGTTATGCAGATTATGATCAGATCAATTAAATTATCCAAAGCCACAAAACTGCGCTTGTTTTGAATTGCACCAAGCGGTAAAGGGATTCTTTTATTCAAACAACGCATGAGGCTCAAAAAATTTGCCCTGACACCTGGGCCATAGACCAATGAGGGACGGATAATTACAACCTCCATAGCAGTCTCTCCCGCCACCTGGCGCAATCTATCTTCAGCCTCATACTTGGAAATGCTATAAGGGTCAACGGGGGCAGAAAGGTCCTGCTCAGTGAAAGGTCGACCTGGAAAAGTTTCCTCACCATTTACTTTAATCGAACTAAGGTAGATGAATCGGCGCACCCCTGCCAACACAGCCTGCCTAGCCAGGTTTTCGGTACTGGCTACATTTATCCTACGAAACTCCTTCAGTGGATCAGAAACTGACTCGCACATCTTATGCACCCGAGCGGCAAGATGTACCACCACTTTGACTCCCTTCAACGTGGCAGACCAATCCATTGCAGGTTCAATGTCACCTATCTCCGTCATCTTGCATGGCAGGTTCAAAGAGCGAGAAAGGTCACGAACTACACCCAGAACGCAGTATTCGCGCCGGGCAAGTTCAGCACACAATGCCCGCCCAATGAAACCATTGGCGCCCGTCACCAAAATAGTTGTCATGTGTTAGATCAAAAAAGCCTGGAGGGCCGTCAGGTCTGAATTGACCAGACAGTACGGTTGACGTATTTAACATAGCTCATGACAATCCGAAGCAACTGCTTGGATACAAGACCTGCTTTGTAATCTTCCACTGATCGTATTACCCGTGTATTTCCTTTATGTTGAGCGAGTATCACTGCCACGGCATCGAGCACATTTTCCTTCTTCAGTCCACTCATGATGAGAGTGCCAACATCCATACCTTCTGGCCGTTCATGCTCATTGCGAATAGTAATGGCCGGCAAATTTAGTAGAGAGGCTTCTTCGGTAATCGTTCCACTATCAGACAACACGCAGAGGGCTTCCATCTGCAGCTTGATATAATCAAAAAAACCAAAAGGCTTAACAAACTGAATCAGTGGGTTTAGCTCGTTTACATCTAAAGCATCAAGCCTTTTCCTCGTCCGCGGATGGGTCGAGACAATAACCGGACAACCGTAAACATCTGCAAGCGCATTTAGCGTCTGGACAAGATTAAAAAGTTTTTCTGGTACATCTACAGTCTCTTCACGGTGGGCACTAACAATGAAATACTTGCCACTGGCTAAATTTAAACGAGGCAACACATTAGATGCTTGGATTTTTGGCATGTAATAATCTAATACTTCCTGCATGTGCGACCCGGTTTTAATAACAGTCTCAGGACGAATTCCTTCAGCAATCAAGTAACGACGTGCATGTTCTGTCAATACCAAATTGATATCGCTCAAATGATCCAAAACTTTTCGGTTCAGTTCTTCAGGAACTCGTTGATCAAAACAACGATTACCTGCTTCCATATGAAACACAGGTATTTTTCGGCGTTTTGCGGAAATCACTGACAAACATGAATTCGTGTCACCATACAACATAACAGCATCGGGCTTCTCTTTTTCCAGCACATCATCTGCCTTCATAATCACTTGAGCAATGGTTTGCGTGGCATTCTCTCCCACGGCATCAAGAAAATAATTTGGCTTTCGTATTTCTAATTCTTCAAAAAAAATTTGATTCAGTTCGTAATCGTGATTCTGGCCTGTATGGACTAAAATATGGTGGGTATGCAAGTCGAATTCAGCTATAACCCGACTCATCTTGATTAGTTCAGGACGAGTCCCCAAAATCGTCATGACCTTCATCGAATTCATTCTCTCGTTTCCTCGTCTTTTCCATCAAGAAAAAGATTGTGTTGCTTCAAAAAGTCCTTCGTTTCCCCTACTGACAGTGGATCTGACTCAGAACTGTACTCCCCCTTTAAGGCAGATGGAGTAGGTAGCTCATGAGCTATCTCAGGAAGGATGGCTTTAATTACATAATAGTCATTTCTTTCCACTGAACGATGGGTTTCCTCTTCAGAGATTAAAATTTCGTGGGTCTTCTCACCAGGTCGAACGCCTATGATTTTTGTTTTAATCGGTCGTTCTCCCATTAATGCAGCGGCAATATCTATCACCCTCGCAGAAGGAACACGCGGAATATAGGTCTCTCCATCAGATGCATCACGAACCGCAGCAAATATCACATCCACGGCTTGCTCAACACTAAGAAGGAACCTGGTCATACCAGGGCTCGTAATGGTCACAGGCCCACCCTGACGAATTTGTTCCAAAAAAAGTGGAATAACGGATCCCCTGGAAGCCAAAACATTCCCATACCGCACACAAATAAACCTGGTGGATGGGCAAGTCAAATTGGCGCTAATAAAAATCCTTTCCTGAATGGCCTTACTCATACCCATAACATTCACGGGTTTGCAGGCTTTGTCCGTGGAGATTCCCACCACCGTTTCAACGGGAAGTGCCATTTCGCGAATACATCGAACAATATTTTCAGCCCCTTCGATATTCGTCCGAACTGCTTCGTAAGGAAAATATTCACAGGTAGGTACTTGCTTCAAGGCCGCAGCATTAAAAACAATGTCCGAATTCCTTAATGCGGAAGCTACTGAATGAAAGTCGCGGACATCCCCAATCCAAAATTCTAGAAGTTCATCAAAATTATGATAAATGATCTC
>CAZOJZ010000138.1:0-5099 GCA_964580205.1 uncultured Roseivirgaceae bacterium | reverse complement strand
TAGGAATGGTAAATATCATTTAGGTGACCAGGTGTTAAACAGTAGTGAAATGATCAGTACTCTGTCCGAATGGGTGTCGAAATATCCTATTGTAAGCTTGGAGGACGGTTTGGCCGAAGATGACTGGGATCATTGGCCAATGCTTAAACAGAAAGTCGGGGACTTTTGCGTGGTTCTAGGGGATGATTTTCTTTGTACCAACCCTGAAAGGATCGAGAAAGCCATAGAAACAGATGCAGCCAACGCACTTTTACTTAAAGTGAACCAAATTGGCACCATAACCGAGGCCCTGGGCGCACTAAAGTTGGCCAAAAATTCCGAATGGCAGGTCACTATTAGCGCCAGAAGCGGTGAAACGGAAGACCATTGGCTGGCAGATCTGGCAGTGGGCTGGCAGGGAGATTACATCAAAATAGGATCCATTACGCAATCAGAAAGGCTGGCAAAGTATAATAGACTGCTGGAGATCGAGCAAGAGGTTGGGGTTGGGGTTAAGACTATCCGCGGTGGTTCACACTGATCCGTAGCCTGTGGCTACGGATAGCTGCTATGAATTTCATTTCCGAAATTCATAATTTGTAATTCATCATTCATAATTTTTACGCAGTAAATGTTGTCATTATATAAATAACCACTCCTACAATTAATAAGGAAGTGACTACATCTACCCAATTGTAGCTGTTCTTGTTGGCGGCTTTTTGTTCTTCGGTAAGGGTGCCAAAAGTCAGGCCCCTGACCTGGTCTTCCGATTGAGCCGGAGTGATTAAACTTACACCCACCAGAATAAAAATGCTTAGTAGAAAGAAATAGGCACCGAAGGTCAGAAAATTCACGGTGGCCAAAGTGTGCAATAGACTGCCTTCCGCCAGACTGTCTTTTGATAGCTCCAGAATAATTCTTGCAGTACCAATGACAAAACCTGAAACCAGTGTGACATAGGCTCCTTGAGCATTGATACGCTTGTAAAATACTCCAAGGAGAAATACTGCGGTGATAGGAGGTGCAATGTAAGACTGCACTTTCTGCAAGTATTCATACAAAACACCTGAGATATTGGCCATAATGGGAATCCAGAGCACCCCAAGAATCACCACAACGACGGTAGCAATTCTTCCTACATTAACCAATGACTTCTCAGGTGTATCAGGTCTGAGTTTTTTATAGATATCTACCGTAAACAATGTAGAACAGGAATTAAATACTGAAGCCAATGAACTCATCAGGGCTGCTAACAAACCTGCGGCTACCAGGCCCCTAAGTCCAGAAGGCAATAAATTGCTCATTAAAACAGGAAAGGCTTGATCAGGACTGTCCCAGTGTATCTCACCACGTTGCTTCAATACTAAGGCAATAACTCCTGGTATCAGGAACAAAAACACCGGCAACAACTTCAAAAACCCACCCCAGATAGTACCTCTCCTGCCCTCTTTTAGGTTTTTGGCAGTCAAGGCCCTTTGGACTATATATTGATCGGTACACCAATACCAGATACCCACGATGGTACTGGTTATGAACAGACTTGGCCAGGGAAATTCAGGATCCGAGGCCGGACGCCACATATTGAAATAACCCGGGTCGAGTGCAGCTTTCAGCTCACCCCAGCCACCGACATGTTGCAACCCAATGAAAGTCAAAGCCCCAGCGCCAAATACCAATATGATCGCCTGGATGGTTTCAGTATATACCACTGCGCGCATTCCGCCCAATACTGTATATATTCCGGTTAACACTAATGTGGAAATGGCCCCTACCCAAAAATTGATCCCAAGCAAAGCGGACACTACCACTCCACCGGCGTAAATGGTCACTGATACCTTGGTAAGCACATAAGCCGCAATTGAAAATATCGACAATATCCATCTGGATCTAGCATCAAACCTCTTTTCCAAAAACTCGGGCATGGTAAAAACACCACTTCTGGCATAAAATGGGAGAAACACCCAACCCAGCATCACCACCAGCCAGGCATGAAGTTCATAGATCAACAATGGCATTCGATCACTGGCGCCAGTACCTGCCAGTCCCACTACATGCTCAGAACCTATATTGGAGGCAAAGATGGACGCTCCTACTACAAACCAACCAATATTTCGACCAGCCAGGAAATAGTCCTCGGTGTTTTCGTTTTTCTTCAATATAACCCATATAGCTATGCCAAAAAGCACCAGAAAATACAGTGCGATAAAAATCCAATCCAGAGTGTCTAAGCTTTTCATTAAATGATTAAGAATTATTCGTTAAAGATTATTCTGGAACAGTTGGTAATATGCCTCATTCCAATGAATTTTATGTTTGAAATCTTGAATGTTGGTGTGTTCATCTATAACCAAAAGCTCTATCCCAGCTATCTCAGCTAAGTCCTCAATCATCTCCATGCTTATGGCCTTGCTAAAAACAGTATGATGGGCACCGCCAGCCAGCAACCAGGAATGTGCTGAAATTTCCAGATTCGGCATCGGCTCCCAAAGCACCCGGGCCACCGGTAATTTGGGGATCTCTATTTCCGGACTTACCACCTGTACTTTATTGGCTACCATCCTGAATCGATTGCCCAGATCAACCAGAGATACGTTTATGGCAGGGCCGGCATCCACTTCGAAAATTAGTCTTGCCGGAGCATCTTTACCACCAATAGACAGCGGATGAACCTCACATTTTGGTGTGCCGGCAGCTATTGACGGGCATATTTCCAACATATGGGCACCAAGCACCATAGAGTGGTTTTCCTGGAAATGGTAGGTATAGTCCTCCATGAATGAGGTACCGCCGACAAGTCCTTTATGCATAACTTTAACTATATGTAGCAAAGCAGCTGTTTTCCAGTCACCTTCTGCTCCAAATCCGTAACCATCTGCCATCATTCTTTGAACAGAAATCCCGGGTAACTGAGTTAAACCATGAAGGTCCTCAAAGGTAGTGGTAAAGGCATCATACCCTCCATCTGTCATAAATGCCCTGAGTCCTAATTCTATCCGTGCAGCCTGCTTTAGTGAATTGCTTTTTAGCACTTCATCGTTAACTATATATTCGTCAGCATATTGCTCAATAAGGTTTTGCACCGGCTGGTCACCAAAGCTTTCAATAACCTTGCTCAGATCCCCTACCCCATAACCGTTAACTGAAAATCCGAATTTAATCTCTGCCTCCACTTTATCTCCTTCCGACACCGCCACACCCCGCATATTGTCCCCAATTCGAGCTACCTTCATACCCTGCATGGTATGCCATCCCAAAGCGGCACGCATCCAACTGTTCAATTGAGATATTACCGAATCACTTTTCCAATGGCCTACAATTACTTTGCGGTGCTTGCGCATCCGGCTTAGTAAATGACCAAACTCGCGATCACCATGTGCAGATTGATTCAGATTCATAAAATCCATATCGATCTCACTCCAAGGTATTTGTTGGTTGAACTGAGTGTGTAAATGTGCCAATGGCTTGGAAAGTATGTTAAGACCATTGATCCACATTTTCGCGGGCGAAAAGGTGTGCATCCATGTCACCACACCTATGCAGTCTAGATCGTTGTTGGCTTTCCTGAAAATTTCAGTTATCTCTTCAGCATTGGTCACTACCAGCTTAAATTGAATGGTTATGGGTATTCCACCATGACCGTCCAGCGTTTTCGTCAACTCTCTGGCGTTTGCGGCAACCTTTTCCAGAGTCTCAGGGCCATATAAGTGCTGACTACCGGCTATGAACCAAACCTGTTTATGCTTTGATATTTTCATTTCTGTCCGTAATAAGCACTATCTCCATGTTTTCGCTGATAATGTTTGTCAATCAGGGTTTGCTTCAAGCGAGGTGCATCGGGGTTAATTTGAAGGGTGAGATAAGCCATTTTGGCCAGTTCTTCCAATATCTTGCTGTTGTATACCGCTTTGTCAGCGTCACTACCCCAGGTAAATGGTCCGTGATTACCCAACAGGATCATTTCGACTTCCTGAGGATTCATTCCACGTTCTTTTAAACAGTCTACAATCTGCTTACCAGTATTGTACTCATAATCTCCCTGGATCAGTTCATCTCTAATAGGAGCAGCACAGGGAATATCTTCCGTCAGGTGGTCGGCATGGGTAGTACCAAATATCGGTATGTCTTTCTGTGCCTGAGACCAGGCAACGGAATAAATGGCATGAGTATGTACTATGGCGCCAATTCCCTGCCATGTCTGGTATAAGAAGGCATGGGTCTTGGTATCTGATGAGGGCCTCAACTGGCCTTCTATGATATTGCTGTTAAAATCTACCACTACTATATGGTTGACCTTCAATTGATCATAAGGCATACCGCTGGGTTTTATGGCAAACACCTTAGATCCACCATCAGCCACACTAACATTACCAAAAGTATAGGTGACCAATCCAAGCTCCGGTAACTTTATATTTGCCTCATAGCATTGTTCTTTTAAGTCCTGGAATTTCGACATAAGCTATTGAGTTACGGTATTTTTTTCAATGAAACTTCCCAAGGTATTATATTTTTCATACAAATGTCGATATGCTTCTGACATTTCAGGATCCGGATAATAAGTAGTGACAAATCCATTGCCCATGGCCTTTATAGCGTCCTGCACAGTGGCGTGTATTCCTGCTGCAACTGCTGCGTACATGGCCGCACCCAACGCCGGAGCCTGCTCAGACTGAGCAATTTTAATAGGCATTTCCAATATATTGGCCAGGGTCTGCATAATAAACGGTGATTTCTTGGCGACACCGCCAATGCCTACCACTGATTGTATTTTTACACCCTCTTCCTCAAATCGCTCTATGATTTGTTTAGAGCCAAAACAAATTGCTTCCACTAAAGACCTGAAAATATGTTGGGCGCCAGTCCCCAAATTTAGGTTGATCAAGGCGCTTTTTAAGTTCTGGTTGGCGTCTGGAGTTCGACGGCCATTGATCCAGTCAAGGGCCACAGGGGCGCTGTCACTGGCCTGAATTTGTTCGGCTTGCTGTGAAAGTGTGACAATTATTTCATCCTTGAGCCTTTCGAGTTGCTCATTAGATAAATTAAGCTCAGGCAAATTATCCAGCGGCCAGGCCACAATATCCCTGAACCAGGCCAGTAAATCACCAAAAGCCGATTGACCAGCT
>CAZOJZ010000137.1:0-2587 GCA_964580205.1 uncultured Roseivirgaceae bacterium | reverse complement strand
CAAAACCAACATAGAGAAAGCCAAGTTTCCAGTAATTGACATTCACAACCATCTGGGTGATCTATCAAAGACCAGTCCGGGTGGGCTGATAATTCGTCGTATCTTTCGTTATTCTGATCCAATGGGGTGAAGAATGCTTTTGGGTCAGAGACATGAATCACCACAGGAATGCCCAATTCTGCACATTTTGCCCAAATTGGATCAAGGCGCGAATCATCAACCCGAAATAACTTACCATTTTTGTCGCGGTACACCAGGCCAAGCGCTTTGGAGACCTTCACCCCCCGCACACCCATCTTTACCGCTGCCTCCAACCTGTTGGCTTCTGTGCTGCCAAAATTCGGCTCATCGATCCTACTGAAATCAGGTCGAAAAAAAAGAATGAACCGGTCCTTGGATACACTATGTGAAACCTTGAGATGTTCTGTATAAAAATCGTCTTTCGATTTTGCATCAAGACTTACACACTTCCAGACCCCGGCTTTGTCCATTTCTTCCAAATATTCCTTGGTCTTTGATAGATCACCCAGATGGTTGTGAATGTCAATTACTGGAAACTTGGCTTTCTCTATGTTGGTTTTGGAAACTACCAATTGACTATTAGGCTGCCAGTCAACAAGTTTTAGGTCGGCGTCCTGGCTCAGTACCGGGTGAAAAATAAGCCAAAGAGGCAGTAGCATCAGGTGGCGCTTAAACATGAGATAATGATTTAGTTGACATTAATTTATCTTGATCCTGATTTGATCGAGGTTTCGGGCTAAGTCGCCTAGCCAAGTTATAATAACAGTCGGTGTTTTCAAAATAATAAATAAGGATTAATAACTTTGTCACAACATTCGAAATAAAAAACAAGATATTTTCACAATATATGCTTACTAAAACCATTTATGAGTTTTGCGGATATTGCTCTTTCAAAGAAATACTTACTGGCCAATATGTTAGAGAATAACCTGCATTAAACCCCTAATAATGAGATCACCTTTCAAGCATTTTTTGTTTTTACTTTTCCTAACAACCAGCGCCATGCAAGGGTTATTTGTCTCCTGCACTGGGGAAAGTTCAAAAATTGAGAAAGCAGATAAAGTTCAGATGTCCAAATCCGGTCAAATCTATCAATGGTCAGAAGCTGAGGGAAAAGAGTTTCACCGCCAAATACGCCAAAATATTACCACTCCTGAGGCATGGGAAAAGCGAGCTAAGCAAATTCGTACTCAAATATTACAAGCAATCGACTTGGATCCGTATCCTGAAAAATGCCCGCTTAACCCCATCTTTGGGGAGAAGCGCATATTTGATGGTTATCAGGTTGAGAACGTGGCATTTGAAAGCCTCCCTGGCGTATATGTGACCGGCAGTTTGTATAGCCCGATTGAAAAAAAAGATGAACCTCCCGCGGTATTAAGCCCACATGGACATTGGCCCCACAAAGATGATTATGGACGTTATCGACCCGACGTGCAAAACCGTTGTGCAGCCATGGCCCGCATGGGTGCAATTGTATTCTCATACGATATGGTTGGCTATGGGCAGCTTACGGAATTGGGATGGCAGCATGAACATCCCGAAACCATGAAACTGCAGATCTGGAATGGTATTCGAGCGGTTGATTTTCTGCTTTCAATCGGTGTCAATCCTGAACAGATTGCCTGTACCGGTGCATCGGGTGGAGGAACACAAACTTTTCAAATCGCCGCTGTCGATCCCCGGATTTCTGTTTCAGTGCCTGTGGTAATGGTGTCATATCGTCATTTTGGAGGGTGTATTTGTGAACTAGGTATGTCTATTCATGAAAGTAATAACTTCAAGACCAACAACGTTGAAATTGCCGCTTGCATAGCGCCAAACCCGTTGTTACTGGTTTCTGTGGGTACGGATGCCACAGAAACTACGCCCGAGGTTGAATATCCAATTATCAAATACATTTACGGATTATTTGGCAAATCAGCAATGGTAGAAAATGCACATTTTCCTGATGAGGAACATGGCTATGGCCTTATTAAACGAGCTGCAGTTTATCCGTTTTTAGCAAAACATCTGAAACTTGATCTTTCCAAAGCTATGGATCCGGATGGAATGCCTAATGAAAAGGGGATTACCTTAGAGAAAATTGAAGACCTATACACGTTTGATGAAAATCATCCTTTTCCAGACAATATTATTAAGAATAATAATGACATTGTTTGGGATTGGAACTAGGGAGTTAAAGTAAGATTTCCATTGAACTCTAAATTATAATTTATATGAATAAAATATTCATTCCAATTCTGCTTACAGTTGTTTTGGCAAGCTGCCACCTACCTTCCAATCAATTTAATGAGGTACTGTTATTTGATGATTTCAACTCAATCCGGCGTGGCCCTTATTCGGTTGAGGTAGGCGCTCACACCGAATATCATTATGTACATATGGCAGCTCCCCCATCTCAATGGGCTGTTTCAACTTTTACCTGGGATTCAGATTTTATGCGTGCCTGGCATGTTCAGCAGGAAGGGGACGACCGGCAAATGATCCAGGTATTGAAAAATGAGCCAGACAAACATACTCATCCGATGTTGGTTGCCGGTGAACAGGATTGGGAAGATTATAC
>CAZOJZ010000136.1:0-16219 GCA_964580205.1 uncultured Roseivirgaceae bacterium | reverse complement strand
AGATTATTTTGAAGAATTACTAGTTGTTGGTTGGTTTCTACCTGTACGTATATCACTTTTGGTGGGAAGGCCCCAAATCCGTTAAACGCGATGGAGCATGGCTCATAACGTGCACAAAAATGAGTTAATCTCTTTACTAATTCATCTTTCCTTTTGTCAGGCCATCTGAAAGGCATGTGCAAGGTCACATGCGGAGGGGATCTCAGGGAGGCTTTACTTAGATATTTGCTGGCTACCTGCTTTTTAAAATCCCACAAATGTCTCGAAATATCTTCAGGAGGAATGAGCGCTAAAAAGTATAGCATTTTATCAGACAAAAAGGTATGGCCTAGTAGTTGCTTACTACTTGATTTTCACCCATATAGATCAACCTGAATTCTGTTCTCCGATTGAGTCGATGCTGGTGTTTGGTACAGGATTGATCATCCGTACAATTATTAACGGGACTTGACTCTCTATAGCCAACCACTAATACCCGGTCTGACTCGATTTGCTTATCCCGAAGATAATCCAGTGCTGAACTAGCTCTTTTTTGCGAAAGGTGCTGGTTATAAATATCCGAACCTATTGCATCCGTATGACCTCCTAGCTCAAATTCAATAAAACTGTACTTTTGCATTAGCATGGCAAGTTTGTCTAACTCAGAAATATACTCTGGATCTATTGAAGACTTGTCAAATCCATAGTGAATGGGGTTTAATTCAACCGTTTGGTCTATAAAGATGTTGTTCCTCACAAGCAGGTCATTTAACCAATTTGAATCCTGGTTCATTTCAGGGTCCTTAACTTCAATTACCTGGTTATATTTTGTGCAATTATGTTCCGTGGATTTATTGCCAGGTATTTTCTGCACCATTTTGTAGCGCTATTAAATTTTTCGACCGACTGTAACATCTGGGCATAATGCAGATAGTCCAATGATTTTACCAAATATGTTTTGTGAATAACTTCTGAAAAATAAATTTCAGCATCATCCGGCTTGTTTGTATTAAAATATGTTCGTGCCAATTTAAGCTTAGCTGGTTCATTTCCTGGGTTTTTCTTAATTACTTTCCGATACAATTCACTGGCTTTATAATACGAAAAGTCTTCAAAATACCTGTCCGCTCTTCTCTCTTGGTGTGAAGTTCTGGATTGGGCGAAACTTGTAAACCCAGGAATAGTCCTATTGTGAATAAATGGCAGGTATTTGCACTATACACTGAAGCAGTGTACGAATAAATATGTGGAAAAATAAATGTTCCTTGATCTTATTTTATGCGCTCAGAATGAACGCTGTGCGACGATTTAGTTGATGTGCCTGTTCGCTACATTTGATAGCATTCCCGCAGGAATTAACTAATTGGGACTCTCCTCTGCCCTCCGTGCTAACACGGTTTATGTCTATACCATGTTCAACCATGTAGTTGACAGCAGCCTGTCCTCTCTTTTTGGACAGACTGTTGTTATAGTTATTACTCCCCCGGCTATCAGTATGCGAGAACATTTGGATCATGATATTTTGATTTCCCTTCATTAGCAACACCAACTTATCTAGCTCTAATGCAGCATCTTCACGAATGTTTGCCTTGTCAAAGTCATAGTATATATTGTTGATATTGAAAGTACCAATGATAGAAATATTATTCTCTGCAAGAGTTTGCCCAAAATTATCCGATGATGCCAGCATTGGCTGCTCATTAAGTACAGGCACAGCTGAATTATAAGCTGCCATATCAATAAGCGTTCGATACTCAGCTGGTAGATTGTTATAATAAATATTTAACTCCGGATACTCCTCCAGGTTAGAGCCCTGCTGAAGATGGTCTACGATCTGATCCACTGTTTCCTTTTCGTCCGCAGTCAATTGATCATACAGAAACTGATCTTCTGATCTCATATTAAAATGGTCGGTGTCCTGTTTGGTTGTTACCTTTGAGTTAATCGATCGAGATCGTTCTTTTAAAAGTATTGTTTGACTATCATTTACTAAATAGTGATTCCCATTTTCAATGGTATATTGAAACAGATCGTTATCTGTGGATAAGTAAAGTTGTTCTTCTCCGGAGGGGCCAGTCATAACCAGCATATTAGCCTCGCTAAGATCTAATCCGGATTGACGCAGATTCTGAATATCCTGGGGAATCATGGCAATTTGTAAATCATCATTCAAGGATCCCCTGATCACGCCTAAGTTTACTATTCGATCAGAATAACCGTCCCTTTTTACTATTAATTGGTAATCCTTACCTGGTACTACATTGATTAAAGCAGTACCTGAGTTCCAGGTGGTGGTTTTACCCTGTATTATATCATTTGCAAAAACGATCACCACGGCCTCTGAAATTGGTTGATTGTTCCTGATGTCTATTACAGTTGCGGTAATTGGAATGGTTTCACCAACTATTGCGTTATAAATAGGTGCTCCGGTCACCTCGCTAATTTGCTCCTGCTTCATGGCGAATATTAAATCGACCGGTATGTCTTTATTTAGGGCTGAAGGATCGATAGTTGTCATTGTTTCTTGATATCCTTCTTTACTAGCCAATACTTTATATTGTTTTTGTGGATCCACCTCAATGGAAGAAAGATCATTAGTTGTTTCCACCAAGTCACCATTTTCGAATACTTTAAAGGTAACGTTGCTTAGATCTACTCCGGAAAATTCATCATAAGCATGGCCCTTAATGGCCAATAGTTGATAGGGAGAGTACGGCCCGATGTCCTCGGCCTTAAGCATCGCCAATTCTACATCCATATTTTCTTCTGGGACGCCAGGAAGGTGATATATCAAGTCCTGATAGCCTTTCCTGCTTACCAACATCATGAAGTCTTCTCCAGGAGGCGACTTAAAAACAGTCTTTCCATTATCCTTGGTGATTTCAGACTCAATAGCCTTTCCATCAACGAAAAACCTTACTTCCGCATCATTTAACCTCTCGTTTGTCTCTTCATCAAGAACCTGGGCTTTGAATTTAGTTGATGGTCCTCTTTCCTCGATGCTTGATTGCAACTCATCGTTCCTTACCAGTTCAAATGTCAGGTCTTCTTCAGCTAGCAAATCATCACCTGATATTTTAATGAATTCATCTTGATAATCCTCATGAGTGGCCACAATAATGTAATCTTCATCAGGAAGAGCTTCAAAGGTTAGCACTCCATCCTTCAATTCATATTCCAATGCTTCATTTGGGCCATCCACAAATAATTTTATGTCGGCGTTTGCAAGTAGTTCATTGGAATTGGTATCTACGGCAAAGGCCTCCACTAATTGCTTCTCGTTGTTTGATTCATCAAATGAATTTAACTCTGTATTAAATATCTCATCTGAACTTTGGCCGGAGTCATTTGGTAAATCTGCTAAGGCTACACCGGCTATATCAGGACGCTCATTATTATCCAAAGCACGGTTGTCCCAACTATCGCTATTCACAGCTAATGGATCTAATTCGGTGGTAGACCATTTATCTGAATCCTGACTAGAGTCATCAGGTAATTCCGTCAAGGCTACGCCCTCTATATCGGGCCGCTCATTGTTATCCAGAATATTTTTGTCCCAACCATCACCACTTACCGCCAACGGATCCAATTCTGTAGTTGGAAGAAAGTAATCCTCATTCGTTTCAGAAAATTCTGGAACTGCCGCCAATGCTACACCGTTAATCTCTGGTCGATCATTTTGTTCAAGGACGCTGTCATCCCATGGGTCACTAGTTACCGCCAACGGATCCAGTTCTGTAGTTGAAAGGTCATCCTCATTTGTTTCAGAGAGTGCTGGAACTGCTGCTAATGCTACACCGTTAATCTCTGGTCGGTCATTTTGCTCAAGAACGCTGTCTTCCCATGGGTCAGCTGATATTGCCAGTGGGTCAAGTTCTGTGGTGGGTATTTGATCCTCTGGTATATCAGAATCAACAAATATTGAATTCATTACAATCAGAAGGTCTTCCTCTTGTCCAAGTGATTCGGCAGGTATAGCAATCACCCGGTCTTTGAAGCCTTCCTTTGATGCAATCAATGTATATTCTTGGCCTGCCGGGACTTGTATTGTAACCTTTCCATCATTATTTGAGATCAGATTTTCCTTTTCTACACCATTAATCAACAGTTTCAGATTAGCATTTTCCAGTACCTCATTATTCTCGTCAATGATTGAGGCATTAATTGTGGATAAGTCTTCAAAGCCTTCCAACTCATCCGAATCTGCCTGTGTGGATAACTCAGAAGCTGCAAGTAGCTCAATTTGATTATCAATTTCTGGGACTTCTGTGTTAATTGAATTATTTGCCAGGATCATCTCCAGATCTGCCTTAATATCTATTTGAAATATGTTGTCAGGGCCTTCTCGGTTAGAGGAAATATATGCTGTCTGTCCTGATGGTGAGAGTGTAAATCCGAAATCATCAGCAGTAGTATTAAGTGGATAACCCATATTTCGTATATCCATTGGGCCATCCAACTGAATCTGGTACACATCAAGGCCACCTAATCCACCATGCCCGTTGGATGCAAAGTACAAGTTGTTCTCATCGTCAATAAATGGGTACATCTCATTTCCGGAGGTGTTGATAACTTCACCCATATTCACTGGCTCACCCCATCCACTTTCATTTCTTTCGCTTAAATATAAATCAGTGCCCCCGAATCCTCCGGGCATGTCAGAAATAAAGTATAACATGGTGTTATCCGTAGAAATCGTTGGATGTCCATAGCTATAGTTATTAATGATAAAATTAATAGGTTTGATGTTGTCCCAATCATTTTTATCCTCATCCCATGAGGTAGTATATAACTGCAAATTGTTAATGCCCTGATCTGTTAGTCCAAGTTCTTTATCTAAATAATTACTTCTGGTGAAAACGGCCTTAGTGTAATTATCATAAAATGCAATCGGTCCTTCGTGATACTTTGTATTCAAGCTTTTACTGAATGGTCTTGCAGAAGCCACATCACTTTCCGTATAATATAGATCCAAAAACGGTGTATCATCCCATTTGAATTTTGGGCCTTTGTCGTGTCTAGACGAGACGAATACAATACCTTCTTTAAAAATGGTGGGACTGAAATCTGAATAATGGGGTTTGTTGTCCTCAATACTACTTAGTTGATAAAACATGCTATCAGCATAAAATATTTCTAATTTATCCAGGGTGTTTATTATTGCTTTACTCCTATAATCACTTGCGGCAAATTCATAGGTATTGATTACTTGTCTGGCCTCTTCATATTTCCCATTGCTCAGTAATGTATGGGCATATTGAATTTGATGCTGGGGAGTAATTTGATCACTGTGCATAACTTCTGAAAACCACTTTTCTGCATTTACTGGATCATTTATTTTCACGTAAGACTCCGCCAATCGAAGTTTAACACCCTCATCTGCCTTGCCTTTCTCAACTAGTTTTGTGTATAATTTGATCGCAGACTTATATTCAAAATTATTGAAGTATCTATCGGCCCTTTTCAACTTATTATCAAAAACACTGATGAACCCACCACTTCCGTTTCTTGGTTCAGGGCCTGGGGTATATGCTGTTGTAAAAAAAGTTATCAACAGTATGCTGAAAATCCGTATCATACTCAGTGAACTTCTCATTTTAAAAATATCTTGGTGTTAACATTCTTCGTCTAGGCGGCTTTAACCGGTAGTTTAACATTAATTCATGGGATCCCGAGTGGAGTCTTTTCAACTCAGTAGTGGTAGCAAAATCATATGCATACCCGATGCTGAATTGCTCTGTCACATTTAGTTGTACGATCGCATCAAATGAATCGAACGAACGGTATGAAACTCCTAGCCATAATAATTCTTGAAACAGAAAGTTAGCGTTAATGTCAATTTCCAACGGAGCTCCTTCTACTACTTTGAACAATAAATTCGGTTTGAACTTTACTGACCGACTGAGGTCAAATACATATCCGGTGGTGTAAAAATAATGTCGTTTTTGGCGTGCTTCTGAATATGCCGTTTCAATATTATCCAGTTTGTTCTGAACCAAGTACGGAGAACTCAGTCCCATATAGAAACGCTGGGTATAATAGTAAAGCCCGGCCCCGAAATTAGGCATAAACTTGCTTATCTGGTCCTGTGAAAAATTGGGGTCATTAGGGTCTCGAATGCTTCCTTGCAATTTGGTGAGGTCTTCCTGATATTGAGTGAATCCTGCCTGTAATCCCATTGAGAGTACACCTTTGTTGTTAAATTGGATACGGTACGAATACGCACCATAAACCCCAAATTGACTGGTAACCCCTATTTTATCATGTATTACAGATAGTCCCAGTCCTATACTTCTATTTTTCAAAGGTGAATGTGCAGTGAAGGTCTGGGTACTTGGCGCTCCGTCCAATCCAGTCCATTGCTCTCGAGCTAAAGCAGTAAACTCAAGGGTTTGATGAGATCCTGCATAGGCAGGATTTATTGCCAATCCATTAAACATATATTGAGTGAACATAGCCTCTTGCTGACTCCAACATCCGTAGATGGAGGAAATAGCCAACAACCACGTCAACGCCCAAGTTTTAACTGAAACTTTCAATACTTTCATTACCTTTTCAGCATTACATAACCACTTCTTACTTCATTTCCATCTCCAAGGTCCACCATGTAAAAATATGTTCCATCAGGCAGTTCATTTCCTCCAACAACCCACCCTTTGTTGGACTGCCCAAACCAAACTTTCGATTGGTTATCATAGCCAACTTCCTGGTAAACCAGGTTACCCCATCTGTTAAACACTTGAATGGTATTGTTTGGATACAGAAGTATTCCATCAATTATCCATTCATCGTTGCTTCCATCGCCATTTGGTGAAAAGCCCTTGTAGATCACTAAAGTATCCGGAGACAGACTTATTACAACCGTGACGGTCGCGGTACTACGCTCACCATCAGCATCCTCGATGGTATAGCTAAATGTGTCTGTTCCAGTGAATCCATTGGCTGGTGTAAATTCTATAAAGTCGTCACTAACATCCGCTGGGGTACCATTATTGTTGATAACTGCTGTTCCGCCTTCCGAGGTTATTGCATCAACAGTAATAATTGAAGTTGGCACATCTCCAAGATTATCATTCCCCATTACGTCTATGATTACCGTAATGTCCTCTATAGCAGAGGTATTATCGTCCACTGCTAGTGGAGTGTCATTTACTCCGGTGACAGTTACCGTAACCGTAGCGGTACTCGTTTCTCCGTCATTATCCTGAATAGTATAAGTAAAAGTATCGGTACCATTAAAATCGGTAGCGGGTGTGTAATCTATAAAATCGTCACTTTGGTCAGCTGGAGTGCCATTATTGTTGATAACTGCCGTCCCACCCTGGCTGGTATTTGCATCCACACTACTTATTGAAGTTGGCGTATCACCCAGGTCGTCGTTTGTCAGGACATCTATGGTTGTGGATGTATCTTCTGCTGTGGTACCATTATCATCAACTGCCAGGGGTGAATCGTTTACAGGAGTGACTGTTACTGTGACCGTTGCAGTACTACTTTCCCCATCCACATCTTCTATGGTGTAGGTGAAAGTGTCCGTCCCGTTGAAACCCGCCGGCGGCAAATAGTCAATAAAATCGTCACTTGTGTCAGCAGGGGTGCCATTGTTGTTGATAACTGCAGTTCCACCCTGAGTAGTTGTTCCATCTATATTACTGATGAATGTTGGTGTATCCCCCAGGTTGTCATTTGGGTAGACGTCAACAGCCAAACTGGTCTCTTCAGCTGTGGACACATTATCATCGACTGCCACCGGAGAATCATTTACAGGACTAACATTAATAGTTAATGTATAAGCCGCAATGCTGAAATTCGTACCATCTCCAACTTCAAAATCAAAACTATCATAGGGACTGCCACTATCTCCGGGTAATGGAGCAAAAGTCAGTAGCCCGCTAATTATATCTGTGGCACTAATTACTTGATTGAGCGTAACTGGTGTTCCGTTGTATAGCAAACTTCCTACAGCAGGTAGCTGAGTTACCCTTATGGAGGCAAAGGCATCCCCTTCCGGATCACTGTAGCCTGAAGTAAATTGAACTGTACCAAAGACATGGGTGACATCCTCGTCTATAGTTATGGTTAAACTATTGCTCACTGGTGGATCATTGACTGCACCAACGTTAATCGTTAAGGTGTAGTCAGTCACACTAAAGTCGGTGCCATCCCCCACTTCAAAGTCAAAGCTGTCGTAGGGACTGGCGCTCTGATTGGCCAGCGGCACAAATGTTAATAACCCACTGCCTATGTCGCCAGCTGTGATTACCTGATTTAGGGTAACCGGAGCTCCGCTATAAAGCAGGTTACCCACTGATTCCAGGCTGGTCACCCTAATCTGCGCAAAGGCATCGCCTTCAGTATCGTTATAGTTTACTGTAAAGTCGGCAACCGCAAATACGTAGGTTATATCTTCCGGGGTGGATACCGTATTATTATCTGCGGTGGGAGGATCATTGACCGGGGTCACATTGATGGTCAAGGTGTAGTCCACCAAGCTAAAGTTTGACCCATCCCCTACCTCAAAATCGAAACTATCATAGGGACTGCCACTCTGATTGGCCTGGGGCACAAATGTTAATAACCCGCTGCCTATGTCTGCTGCAGTAATTATCTGATTTAAGGTTACCGGAGCGCCACTGTATAATAAACTGCCCACAGATTCCAGGCTGGTTACCCGAATCTCTGCAAAGGCATCACCATTTGCATCATTATAGTTGACCGTAAAGTCTGCTACTGCAAACACGTAGGTTACATCCTCCGGAGTGGATACCGTATTGTTATCACCTGTTGGCGGTGTGTTTACCGTGATAACAACATCTGCAGACGAACAGAAACTAGACTGATTGGTTACATAATAAGTGAAGTTATCCACACCATCAAAGCCGATTACAGGCGTATAGTCAATAAAATCATCCGTTGGATCGACTGGGGTACCGTTATCATTTACCGATACCGTGCCGCCTTGGGTGGTAGTACCGGATAATAAAGAAATGGTTAAATCTTCACCATTAGGGTCGATGTCGTTAGCCAAAACATCCAGTGGGTTATTGGTAGAGTTCCTTGGCACGCCGAAGTTATCGTCCACCGGTGTTGGATGTGCATCGGGGTCACTGGCATCGGTATCTAATACTTGCAGCGTTTGATTTGCCAAAGCTGAGGGAGTTACATATTTTTCCACAATAGTTCTTGCTCCGCCGTTGGGTCTAACAAAACTAACCGTTATCTTATACAGCTGATTGGCCCCTGAGGGTAACCCAAAATGTAATCGGTTGTCATTTTGTGAGCCATGACCTACTCCCCCACTAACTTCCTGGATAAAACGCAAAGCGGTGCATCCTTGTTGGTCTACCACTACTGTAGCGCCGATTGCAGACCGGGTTAAACCGCCGCCCAAATCAATCAATGGTTCAACTTTTAAATAATCAGTATTCCCTCCTAAATCGTTTTCCCAGAGTTGGTTGTTCCCGTTTCTGATGTTTACGTATAGGTCTAAATCCCCGTCATTGTCATAATCACCAAAAGCGCAACCCTCGCCGTCAGCTGCCAGATTAATTCCTGAATTTGAGTGGCTAAAGCTGAAGGTTCCCCCGGCAGTGGTATTCAGAAGTAAATAACCAGCCCCTGAATCTGATGCCAGGAAGATATCCACCTTACCATCATTATTCACATCCCCCATGGCTATCCCTTCAATTTGCTGTCCTGTCCAGGACGGTGCCGGAGTGATGGTGACGGTAGCTAAGACAAATACTCCACTGTTTAATCCCGTTTGTTCCGCAATAACATGTGTAACATTAGCTGAGGAAGTTCCATGATTGGTCCAGAAATAATCGAAATCACCGTCATTGTCAAAATCCGCTACAGCCACCCCACCTTTGAAGCTATTCCTGGTATCAAGATTTAGTGAATTATTCGGACTAAATGTTCCGTCGCTATTATTGGTAAATATATCTACTTCATTCAGTGCAGCAGTAATCCCTTCCCGGCGGGCAACAATATCTACATCACCGTTGTTGTCTAGGTCAGCGGTTACTGAATAGTCTCCTGAAGCTCCTGTAGTAGGAAAACCCTGAGGGTTACTATCAGGAGTATAGTGTGTGAAAACCCCTGTTCCGTCGTTCTCCAAGATATCCTGCCCATATTGGTGGTCTTCCATATAGACATCCAGATCACCATCTCCATCGAAATCCATCCAGGCCAGTCCTTCATTGTTCATTCCGGTCTGGGTACCTGGAATGGAAAAAGACGTTGGAATGAATATTTGTTTGATGACAAAGCTATAAGCAGGAACGGAGCCTGGACCAAGGTTTTCATATATCTCCAATCGGGATGAAGTACTCCTCATGAAGTCAATGTCCCCATCATTATCGAAATCGCCAGCCAAAGCTGAACGTTCACAGGTATTGAGCAAGAGTTCTGGTGCGTTGGTGGCGGTAACATCATCGTATTGATTGGTGCCACTGTTCCAAAAAAGTAAACGAGACCGTCCTGTTGAATTGCTGGTATTAACTACCAGGTCTAAGAAGCCATCCTGGTTAAGATCTGCCCAGGCTTGTCCACCATCTGATGTTCCGGCATTAACCTGGGCGTTTCTGGCAGCGGCAACTTCAGTAAAACTTTGCCCAAAGGAGACAAAACTTGTCGTTATTACTAGTAAGGCTAGTGCCCATAGTTTACGATCATTGATCCACTTCATTGAACGTATGGTATATTGTGATAATACTTGCAAGTCGCTTCCCGTCTTCTGCGGGATTTGAACTGGGGTAAAATTATAGGGAATAAGTACCTATACTTTGGGAAGTCACTGCCAGAAACCAGCAGTGTAAGATTTTGTATTAAATTGGTCCAAATTGTACACTGGGGCAATTAATATTTGGAAAGATCCAAAACCAGGTTATCCACAATAGGGCTTTATGCCAAACAGTGTGCCGGAGCAATGTTAAATGGGACTGGAAACCATTGGGCGATTGGATAGTAATCAACTTAGACTGAGGGCTAAGAATTGCCTGCAACTAATGGGGAGTGACTATTTTAATTGTTAGATAACAGGGAATTTTCAGTATATTAATCCATATACTTATCCCGCAGGAAATCTACCAATTTGGCTTTATCCAGCCCGTTTACCACCGAATCCTTACCTACGCTTTTATATTGGAATTGCAATCGCGTTAAGTACTTTATGAGATAGTTGTTCAGAATATTCTTGCCATCATAGATGTTTTTATGCCGCATGATAGTCAATCTATCAATGTCTGGATTTCGGAATTTTTCGTGTTCGTTTCCAATAATAAGTCCATCAATCTCATCAGAGAACATTTCATATTGATCGTAGTGCAGCGTAAATTGATCTGCGTAATCTTGGTTTTCTCTTTCGAAATTGCTCAATGCACCTGGAACAGTATCGTAAATATGAACATGAGCGCCACTATCCATTAGTCTTCTGGCAATTTCTACCGGTTTACTTTCACGGAGGTCATCTGTTCGGGCTTTGAAACCTATACCCCAAATAATAAAATTGGTATGCTCCATATTATTTTGAAAATCCACTGCAATTTTACTATAGAAGTAATCCGTAGTGAAACCATTTATATGAATAGTTGATTCAATAATAGAAAGGGGGACTTCTTGCAATAATGCATACTCAGCTATTGCCTGGGTATCCTTAGGGAAGCAACTACCTCCATAACCCATACTGGCATTCAGAAATTTGCTCCCGATTCGTTGATCTCTGCCAATGCCATCTTGCACTTCCCTTATGTTTGCTCCTATAGTATCGCACAAAAGAGCCAGGGAGTTCATAAATGATATTTTTGTTGCCAACATGGCATTGGCGGCGTATTTCGTGAGCTCAGAGCTTAATGTAGACATTGAACACAACGAGTCCCTGCGCTGTAGAAAGGTAAAAAAGTGGGTGATTTTATCTAAGGCTTCGGCATCATCACAGCCATAAACAATTCGATCAGGTGTCCGTAAATCTTCTACAGCAGTACCTTCAGCCAAAAATTCAGGGCAAGATCCCACTGCAAACTTTACATCTTTCTTTAACCCATTTGCAATAATATTTTGTACCAGATATGCGGTGCCTGGAGGAACCGTACTTTTATTCAAAATAATACAGTCATTGGTAAGATGTTCTGCAATTTGCTCAGCGGCTTCGCAAACGTATTTTAAATTAGCCCGACCTTTTTCATTTGGTGGAGTGCCTACTGCAATAAAGATAAACTCCGGATTCTTTAATGCTTCTTCTATATTATTGGTTAAAAATAAGTTTTCATGATTCTCTCTCAACAGCTCAATCAGGTCTTTTTCGTGAATGTGTAACTCATCGGATTGATTATCAATTACTTGTTTAATTGTGTTTATCTTTTCAATATCCGGGTCGTATATGGTTACTTTATGTGTCCTCGCAAAGTGTGCACCTGTAGGAATCCCTACATAACCTGCACCAAAAATCGTTACTTTTGACATTTAAATGTTTTATTAAAAAAATGATGAATTGCAAAAGTAAGCAATATTTATTTAAATACTTCAATAAAATATTGATTTATTACAAATATTCGTTTAAAAATCCCTTAAATCATGCGATCAGCACCCTGCATGTGGATAACTTAGTTTTTTTGCAAGCCATTGGACAGAATATAATTCTTAATTGATGTTTGTTCCAACACCAACTGGAGCTTCTTTAAAATCCCCCCTTAGAACCCGGTATCTTTTTCGGGCTTCCGAGCTATATATGCTACCCGGAAAACGGATTAGAAAGTCGTTATAAATCTTCATGGCCTGGTTATTATCTTGAAGTTGATCTTCATAGATAGTGCCCATTAAAAAGTATGCATCATCACTAAGAATGTCATATTCGAAGTCCTGAACTATCTGTGAAAGCAAATCATTAGCATTTTGGAATTCTCCTAATTCATGTAAAATATTAGCCCGAAGCCATAGGATCTCATCGGTAAGACTATGCCCAGGGTACTGGTCCATCATGGTTTCTAGTTTGATTAAAGCCACATCGTACTTATTCTGAAAAAGATCCAGTTCAATCTTGGCATAGGCTTGCATGGCTTGGTCCGTGGAATCAAATACGGTATTATCTTGAATCAATAAACTTAGGGCCATGGCATTGTTGGCAATCTCACGGGAGGTGGCAAGTTTCAGTATATCCAGATGTCCCTGAGCTAGTTCGAAATCCCCCTTATAATATGAGAGTTTTGCATTTCTAAGTTTGGCCTCATATCCAAGTGGTTGATCTTTCTGTAATTTTTCTACCTGAGAATATAGCAGGGTGGATTCCCATGGCTCCGCATTTAATAGATAAATATCTCCTAAATCAAGTTTTGCCTGTGATTTCAGGGCTATATTAATGCCTGGTGTGTCAATAATTTTGGTTAGAATTTTGATCGCGGAATCCTTTCTGTTCAAGTAAAACGCATAAAGTAACGCTTGACTTCTCAAAGCTTCCAGTGTTCGTTCGTTAATACCAATCTCTACAACCATTTTACGGTAATCTTCTATTAAATGGCCAATTTCTCTGGTATCAATAGGGAAAGTAGTTTTTACCAATTCCTCTCTGGATTTAATCAGGTATCGTTTGGCTAACTCGTAATTAATTCCACCATTGTATTGTTTAATTATATAGTTGAATATCCTTATGGCATTCTTATAATCATTGTTGTCCAATGCAATTTTTCCTATCTCCAAAACCCTTTGACCTCCTCCTTTTTCTCTTTTGTCCAATGCCCTGGCCTGTACAAATGCTCCATAAAAATTTTGTTGCTGCAAATTGACCCATATTAACAATGAAGCATCAAGACTGGAATTAGGATGCTTTTGTATTCTGTTATATAGTAACTCTTCTAAATTAATCAGGTCCTCTTCCTCGGTAAGCAGGTTCTGCAATACATTCTTTACGTAGTTGATATTGTTTGGATTACTACTGGCAAAGTTTAGATACTCACCTACCGTTTCTTCCTTCCTATTAAGCCTGCGATAAATCTCAGCCATTTCCAGTGCATATAACTGAGGATCCCGTTCTTGCTCCCTGCTTAACCGATAACCATATAGTGCATGCTCAACTTCATGTTTGTTAAACAGATATTGGCTTGCAGAAATAATTTGAAATTTTTGTGTCTTGATCCGCTGCAGCGTCTGGGTAATGTATTGATCAGCTAGTTGGTCGTTTCCGGTCTTCCTGTATAGGATGCCAAGATCCAATTGATATTGTACTACATCCGGATATTGCTTGATGAGTCGTGATAGATATTTTTCACCTTCTTCAATCGCTCCTAGTTGGTTTAACACCTGTAAATAGCGTGAATGGATTTGAGGGACATTTTTTGATTTTTTTGAAAGATCTTCAAATATTGTGCGGGCTTTTTCCAATTCTCCCTTTTCATAGTATTGGATTGCCAGCCCAATTTTTTGCAATTCTTGTGCTTTTATCCCTGATAAACAGCAGAGGCATACAATAGCTATAAGCACACTTTTCAGCACTTTATCCATACTCTAATTAAGGATTATATATATTATATTACTTATTATTAACTATTATGTTGTGGATTAAGTGGATAAAAATTTGAAATAATTCTTTTAAAATTCCTTTGTGGATGTACCATGGATAATTTCAATAATATGAACAAATTGTGAACATCCAAAAGATTGATTTACAATTAATTAATAAAATTTTCAAAAACATTATAATTATGTGGATAACTATAGATCAATGAAATCCTGTTTATTAAATCGTTAATAACTAGTTGTAAAAAAGTATATTTCATCATACCATTAGGATTTTACAAATGAGGCAAACTTAATTAATAGTTATCCACAACACCAACAGGAGCGTTACCGTTTATCCACTTGATTTTAACAATTGCTAAAACTTTAGTTCAAGTCCCGATTGTTCCCAATTCGCCCTTAAATTTATTTGTTGACTGTTTACATTGGGATGAAAAAACACTACAATTTTTTCGGGAAGCTTTTTTAATTTAATATTACCTGGATCCCATGCTCCATTGTTGTTTTCATCTATCAAAACTCTGATGCTGTAAGAGCCAGGAGTAATATGACGAAATTCATATGATAATTCATACGGGGAATTAAGTGTAACTTCCTCGACTACAGCGAAATTTTTATCTACTAATTGAATAGTAAAAGAACTGTAGTTGGTGATAATAGTCCCTCGGATTATCCCAAAATCCTTGGGATTCTTAAAGGAATATTCCCTTTTTATGGCAGAAATAGAATCATTTTCTATGCTGAGAAAACTACCTTTTGAAATAATAAATTTAAACGGAATGGGCCAATTATTATGAATGGAATCTTCTTTAAAAATGTCATCAAAATCAAGCGAGATGATATATTCATCATTACTATAATTAGTCGATATCATTGAATCGTTTATAGGTAGTGAGTATAAGCTGTCAAATTGAAAATAGATACTATCGTAATTGACAGATGCAATCGGTTTATTAAATTTAATGGATGCGCGGAATGATTTATTTATCGGACCATTTTTTTGGTCTAAATTGGCAATAAATTTATCGGGTTTTTTAGTGGATTCTACAAATTTTACATAGACAAGCGAGTCTAATGTTTGTTGTAAGCTATCGTTTACTATAAAGTGTAAACCAAGGCTATCAGTGACAGATTCATTATAATAAATGCGCAGGATTTGGTTGTTTTCTAATAAGTTAGAAATCAAGGATTCATCTTCTGTTAACAATTGATAGTGGGTCAAAGATTTATTGAACTTCAGTTGGTAATTGTTTCCAGAGGGTCTATTGCTTTGTAGTACAATGGGTCTGGTATCTAAGTTGAATATGTAAAGTTCCAGGGCTGTTAATGAATCGTTAATTGTCAAGGAATGATCAAGAAAGCCATATCCTTCTGATCGGGACTCAAGCTTCAAATTTCGATTCTTATCGTCAAGAGAATAGATGGAATAGTTGCTATTTTTGATATTCTCGATAGAAAAGTCTCCTTTTTCATTGGTAATGGTGCTGTACCTTGGTGGCCCGTCAAAGATGGTTATAGTGTCTGGATCATTAAATAGTGAAACTGTAATATCTTCAAGAAGTTCTTTGGTCATTAGAGACCGTACAACACCTTGTACGGAAGCGGAATCCAGAAAATTTCCAGTACTAAAAACAAATTTTAAGTTAGGAGGAACATTCCCTTCAGTAATGTCTTTGATTCCTTCTCGAAAATTTAGGGTATAAGTAGTAGCGCTATCAAATGGCTCTTCAAA
>CAZOJZ010000135.1:0-3486 GCA_964580205.1 uncultured Roseivirgaceae bacterium | reverse complement strand
TTTAAGCGTGGCTCAAGTTGTTCAAAGCTATTTCCGTTGCCACATTGGCATTTTATTGTTTGTTGACAAAAAAGTACCTGATCCTGCAGGCACTACCACTGCTCTCCGCTGCTTTATCTGCACTTATCCGTATTTCTAATTTATGTTCATGCGCAGAAAGCCCACTTGCCAGGGTATAATACCAGGGCAAATGTAAATGCTTACTCCAGCGGGTAAACAAATTCTGTTTTTGCCAATTTCCTTTATCTATCCTGAATTCAATAGTTCCAGCATCCTGCCCGGCTGCCACGGCTATTCCAACCACATTTCCATTGAATTTTACGCCAATAGTACTACCAGGAATTTCGCTAATCAACATCGGTACATTTGCATAATTTGCTCTTGACCCTGTGCCATCATTCGGCTTCCACAAAGGATCAATCTCCCATCCCTTTGATAGTTTTATGGTTGATATATCGATCAGCGAACCGTTATCATAACAAAACGGGTCCAATTTTTCAGGTAAAGAATGGCTGGAAATTTTATCATCAGCATCTATATGCCCACTATATCCACGCTCCAAAAGTTGAATCATCGAATTGGCATAAACGCCTTGCCCAAAAGGAGAAGGGTGTAGGTTTTTAAAATCATCCTCCCAGGTAAACTCGCCGTGATCAATTCTTTCCGTTACTTCTTTGGCCAAATTGATGGTCGGAATATTGTAATGATTGGCCACCTTGTGGTGATTTGTTATCACCTTGGGTTCTCGACCTTCACGATAATCTTTCATTTTATCAGGATCCACAAAATGCATCATAACCACATCAGCAGCTGGGTTAGCCCCTCTCAATCTCCTTACAATACCTTCCATTGCCCGGACTTGCTCTTCAGATGTCCTGCCATTCGTATCATCATTTACCGCAGCTTCAACAAACAGCAAATCGACAGGCCCCTTTGATAAAACATCACGTCTCAGTCGAAAAGCTGATGGCGTACTTCCCATGGAAGGAATACCAGCAGCAATAAATTCAAATTCCGTCAGAGGAAAACGTTTTTGAAGATAAACCATCAGGCTATCGCGCCAACCTCCATTGTAAGTAATGGAGCCACCAAGGAAAACTACCCGTCCTTGTTTGTTGCGTTCAAATTGAATCCTGCTATTCTGTAACCCTGCTCCCAGTTTATGATACTCTGATGCATCGAGAGGCATATTCTGCAAGGAATGGTATTTGATAAAATCAGCCACATACCGGGGTGTTTCAATATCGAAGTGGTGACCTTCCAGTTTTTGCTGGCCTTCGGTACATGGTACAACCGTAGCAATTCCTCCCAATTTGATATAGCGGTTAACCAGTACGAAGGTGTTCTCCTCCGGGGGCACTACTTGGTCATCCAAGCCGACCATATGAAGTACGGGGATTTTTGTCTTGGCAAGCTGCTCAAGGTTATCAATTGGATTGTCGGCATAAGCCATGGCATCATTGTCGGATTCAAAACCGTACACTTTTTTCAACCTTTCCCAGTCCTGGTCGCTTCGTTTGCCATTCTTGCCCATGGGCCAGCTTTTAAAGTCACATACAGGGGCTTCAGCGTATATGCATGTCACCTTTTCGGGATTCTTTTTTGCCCAGTTATATACAAACAGACCGCCCCTGCTCACGCCTGCAAGAGCAACCATTTCATTCAGTTGATATTTATTAGTTACATGTTTGTAAAGGGCATCCCATGACTTTAACGCTTTTGGGCTACCATATTCGTTGGCAGTATTGATATGAACAAGGTGAAAGCCTTCGGTAACTAAAATACTGTCGGCCTCCGTATGCCAATCAGGAAAACGTGCCCGCCAAATCCAGGGATTCCCTGGAAGGGGTTTATTCGGAAAAATCAGTCTGACATTTTTTTGTTCCAGTTCAAAATCATGGCGCTTGAAGCTTTTCCATGCAGAAATTTTAGTGTTTCCACTTTGAGCTTGTACCGTACCTATGGTTAAGACAAGAGGTAAAAAGATGGCACACAAAATTCTCGAGATATTCATGATTGTACTATATGATTCTTGTTGTTCGAATAGTTGTTAGTGCGGACATTTGGCAATGGAATTAAATGCATCCTGATGGTTCATTCTAATAATCTTCTCTTTGCCAACCTTTAATCAACAGGGTAAGCCGTAATAACGTATTCACCCTCTCCCAGCCTGAATTTTCCATTTACCAATCCTTCATTTTGTTCTTTCAGCTGCTCATTTCCCTTAGTAATTTCAATTTTACCATTTTCAGAGATTGGTAAAATAACATTGGCGACAGAGTGCTTTATTCATGCTTGTAAAAGTCAATGCTAGTTTGATTGTTTGCACGTTAAAGTCCAATAGCTAAAATGAGGGTAATTCCCAATTAAACCATCCTGTACACTACTGCCACTAGTTCAGCATTCTGGTAGCTGAGCTGATGTCCGTTTCCAAGGTAGATTGCTCGTAAACCATTCTCGTTTATCGTATTCGCGGTTGGCAAATTATCACCTGTGTGGGTTCTTGCCCCACTCATATCTTTTACTGGCATCAAAGTCTGGGTTTGTTATTGGCCTTTGTGCGTTGGTACTGACTTGCCAGCCCTGCAATGACTTTTTCATTTCCTTGATTTTTTCCGGATTGCTAAACTGGAGGTCTGTCATTTCATTGATATCGTGTTTTAGATTATAGAGATAGAATTTTCCAGACACCAAATTTTCCACAATTTTCCAATCCCCTTTTCGTAGAGCCGACATTGGCTGCTCGTGATGGTAAACCGGATAATGAGTGAATACTTCACGTTCCGGATCAAATTCGTCTTTGGTCCAGGCTGGAACCATAGAGAACCCGTCGAGTACCTGCTTTTCAGGTTTTTTTCCTTTAGATAATTCCAAAAAAGTAGGATAATAATCCACAGACGACACAATCGCCTCAGAGGTAGATCCGGGAGCAATCTTACTGGGCCATCTTACTATCAATGGCACCCTAACACCACCTTCATACAGGGTCCCTTTACCGGCGCGTAAGGGTGCATTGGAAGTTGCAATGTAACGCAAAGGATGATCTTTAGGGTAAGCGTTTATGCTATTGTCTCCCAGTAAAGGAGCACTATCAAAACGATTATCGACACCCCCATTATCTGAGTAGAAAATAAATATAGTATTGTCTGCCAGGCCATGTTCTTCCAGTGCAACCATAAGATCCCCAACGCTATTATCCACATGTTCTATCATGGCAGCATATACGGCATTACAAGCATAATCCGGATCCCGCTCCTTGTTCAAATACTTATTAATCAAGCCGCTGTCAGCAGTTAACTGCACGTGGACGTCAAAGTGGGAGACGAACAGGAAAAAGGGCTCCTGTTTGCTCTCTTTTATAAAGTCAATACCCATGTCAGTAAGAATCTCACTCACACTTTTATTTTTAGTGGTGTATTCAGGCAAAAATTTTGGCTGATAATTGAGTCCTCCCGCATAAACATACGCCTTATCATAACCACGGGA
>CAZOJZ010000134.1:0-3950 GCA_964580205.1 uncultured Roseivirgaceae bacterium | reverse complement strand
AGGGTCTAAAGGGACCAGCTCTTTTCCAACCAATGCAGGGTGATCAATAGGAATGAATGTTGACCTGAACTGCCAGTACCAGAAAGGGCCATCGTTGACTATATCGCCATTGGTTTGCCTAATATCACCCCGGTATGGGTTCCAGTAATCCCAAATGATTTCTCCATCAATTGTCACCTCAAAAAATCGGCCAGGGGCCCCACAAAGGATAAATGTATTTCCGTTTTTCATTCTTTGAGCTCCTGAGGTAAAGGGGGAAAATAATGAAATTGTATCAGCTGCTACATAACTCCAAACTGGCTCTTCAGGTCCATAGGTGCCATCTTCCAGCAAAACATAGCGGCCGTTTTCATTCACAGGTATTGAAATTTCATAAATTGCTGAATATTCCAAGCTATCAGGTCCATTCGGAATAGCGTTATTATATATGGTCATGTTACCTTCACCGGGCTTTCCCTTTTCTACCCATCTCGCATCATGCTGGTAAAATAGTTTCTGATCCGTCGAGTCTCCCCGACTATAATTCTTTGTGTTTCCCCATCGATATAGAAAATCACCACCCTTGCCCCATCTTCCACCAGAATGGGCTGCAGCCTCTTCAGTGGTGGTACTGTGATCAATAATGAATATCTCATTTAAGTGCGGTGAACTAAGGACTATTTGATCCAAGTCAGAATTATAATTTATTGCGTTGCAATGATATACATCACTACTCTGGCCACTAACAGTGGCATTACGATGGGTCAATCCTTTCTTTTTCTCTTCCCGCAATGTATCCGGATGTATGAGTTCTGGTTTGTGAGCTGAAGCATTTATATCAAGCAATTCCGGGTGGTCTGCCGGGTTACCGTAATATTTCAGATTGGGGTCAAAATCTTGTATGAGGTGGTCCCAGAAACGCCATTCCCACACTATTTTCCCGCCTCTTGGTTTAATGGGCTGAACCTCAATAATTTTATCCAACCAAAGGCCCTCTTCTGGAAGATAGTCGGGGTTTCTTCCCGCTGCTAGTAACTCTTTCGAGGATATGCGTTCCCATGCTATGGTCAAAATGTTTCCATTGGGTAAAATAGCTAGATCGTGATGGTTTTGATGTTCTTCGGTAGCATATTCAAACTCCCAAAGCGTCTCTCCATCCCAGCTAAGTTCCTCAAGTCGACCTGCCATTCCCCCTGCATGATATATAGGAGCATCCGGATCAACTGCCATTCGGATTACATTACCATCGTCGGTGAGGTACGATAACCAGGAATTGTAGTATCCCTTCCATTCATGTACTACCTGGCCCCGGCGATTCATCAAATAGCTTGACGCTGAATTTGATGGATTAAAAAGAATATATCCCTGAACAGCTTCAACTGTATTTGTAATAAGCCCGCGGGGTAAACCCAAGCCAGCAATATTGCGGTTCTTTTTCTGTTCACTTTCAGTCCCTGATGTTTCTTTCTCCTCCGTTGAACAAGCTAGTAAAAGTGAAAAAGTCAGTATCATCGATAAATAACCAATGGTATTTTTCATAAGACAAGTATTTTACATGAATGTCCAGTGAATCTAAGAAAATAATATCAGTTCTGAATTTTTTGATAAAGAAGTGAAGTTGCCCAATCAGTCGCGTCGTCCTTACAGGCAGAAGTTCATCCCGAAGTCAGGATTAAAATTGAATCTCAGCCTACCACTAGCGCAGAAGCTTACAATTTATATCTGCAGGCGCTTTTTCAAGATAGAACTGCGACAAATGCTGGTTACGCCAACGCTGTTGAGTTGCTTGAAAAGGCAATTCAGCTTGACCCGGAGTTTGCAGATGCTTATGCATTTTTGGGACAAAGGAAATCCGCTTTTTCCTGGTTGGGACTTACCAAAGTAAACAGTGCTAAGGAAGCTGTGGAAAGAGGCAGGCCCTATTATGAGAAGGCGCTGGAATTTGATCCGGATAACATAGAGGCACATCTTTATTTGGGTTACAGCCACCTTTGGTATGAATGGGACTTTGAGGCAGCTGGCAGAGAGTTCCAAATCCTGATCGACCTGAACCCTAACTTTAGTTGGACGGATTTTCTGTTAACCTCAGGAAGGTTTAAGGAAGCACTGGAGCGTTCGAAGATTAGTTTTGAATTAAATCCTCTCTCGCCAGGCACTTGGACCGATAATATCCTAAGCAATTATTTCAATGATCAGCCAAACGAAGCATTGGAAGCTATCAAAACAGCTCTGAGTGCTGATTTCGCAGATCATTTTCTTTTTACCGATGCAAGTAGGGTGTATTTGTACTTAGAGAAATATCGCAAAGTTATTGAAACGATCGATCGATTTTTCAAGGAGTATAACGATTTGAGAAGCCCACGACCTTTGGGAACTTTGGCGATCGCCTACTACCATTTAGGTGATTTGGACAAGTCCAACCAGCTATTGCACGAAATAAAGGCCCAAAGTGAAGAATCCCCAGTCGGCAGCCCCTCTTTCTACCTGGCCATGATCTACGCCCAAATGGGAGAAATTGACACCGCTTTTGAATGGTTGGAGAAAGCCTATCAGGACCATGAGGTGGAAATGTACTGGCTTAAGGTGGAACCACCCTTCGAACCCCTTTACAATTATCCCCGGTGGCAGCAGATGCTGAATAAAGTGGTATTCCCAGAGTAAGTTCAATGGCCGTTTTTGGCCGCCTGCCTGCCAGGCAGGAAAGCAAACGTACACTGTTGAGCAAGCATAGCTGCGTTTTAAACTGATCCTGAAGTCCATACTCGCTTACTTAGTTATATTTTTATATTTTCATATTTGGTAGTACCATGTCCAAATATCGTCAATTAACATTCTAAAAAATGTAGTCAAAAACATTGGCAGGGAAAACAATTATTAGGTAACTACAATATGAAAAGAACACCTTCAATAAACAACCTAATGAAAACAGCCAAACAAACGATTACGGGATTATTGAAAGAGGCTGGCATCTCGATAAATGGTGATCAGGCCTATGATATACAAATCAACAACGAACGCTTTTATAATCGCGTATTAGCCGAAGGTGTGCTAGGGCTCGGGGAGAGTTATATGGATGGAGATTGGGATTGCAAAGCACTGGATGAGATGTTCTATAAGGCATTGCGCGCCGGGCTTGAAAGCAAAATAGAACCGCTCAAGATAATTTTCCCTCTCGTCCGTGCGTGGCTCATCAACCAACAGCGTAAGTCAAAAGCCTTTAAGGTCGGGAAGCACCATTATGGTATCGGCAATGATCTATTCACAAGTATGCTAGATAAACGTATGACATACAGCTGTGGCTATTGGAAAAATGTGGATAATCTAGATGCTGCTCAAGAAGCCAAACTCGATTTGATATGTAGAAAAATAGGCTTAAAGCCCAATTTACGGGTGCTTGATATTGGCTGTGGTTGGGGAAGTTTTGCCGGCTACGCCGCCGAAAAATACGGTGTCAGCGTGCTTGGTATCACGGTATCAAAAGAGCAAATCGAATTGGCGCAAGAACGGTATAAAGGTTTAGACATTGAATTTAGGTATCAGGATTACCGGGATGTAAACGAGTCTTTCGATCGCATTGTATCGGTAGGTATGTTTGAGCACGTGGGGCCTAAAAATTACCAGACTTTTATGCAGGTAGCCGATCGTTGTCTGGTAGATAATGGCTATTTTCTGTTGCATACCATCGGTTCAAATACCAGCAGGACTTCTTCAGACCCCTGGACCGATAAATACATTTTTCCCGGTGGCGTGCCGCCTAGCCCGTACAAATTAATGAAGTCTATAGAAGGTATTTTTGTATTGCGTGATTGGCACAGTTTCGGTGGGGACTACGACCGTACGCTAATGGCCTGGTACGAAAATTTTAATAGGACTTGGTCAGATCTCATTACTAACTACGATGCTCGCTTCTACCGGATGTGGCGGTTTTTTCTGCTATCCGCCGCTGCTGGTTTCCGCAGTAATCGGAACCA
>CAZOJZ010000133.1:0-6704 GCA_964580205.1 uncultured Roseivirgaceae bacterium | reverse complement strand
GGATGTTGAACAATTCATCACCTATCCGGTGGAGTTGGAGATGGCCAATTTGCCTGGGGTAACTGAGATTCGTTCAATTTCAAAGTTCGGACTTTCAGTAGTAACCATTGTTTTTGAAGATAAAATGGGTACCTACCTTCCGCGGCAACTTATTGCCGAAAAAATTAAAAAAGCATCCGAGCAAATACCCGAAGGGTTTGGTACCCCCGAAATGGGTCCTATTACCACCGGTTTGGGTGAAATATACCAATACGTACTCGATGTTGATCCAGCCTATAAGTCAAAGTATTCAGTGATGGATTTGCGCACAATTCAAGACTGGGTGGTCAAGCGTCAATTATCAGGAATTCCTGGTGTAGTAGAAGTAAACACCTGGGGAGGGTTTCTCAAACAATATGAGGTGACACTAAATCCGGAAAAATTAAAAGCACTCGACATATCGACAATAGATGTTTTCAATGCATTAGAAAATAACAATAGTGTTGCCGGTGGTGGATATATAGAAAAGGGCAATCAGAGCTATTTTATAAGGGCAGAGGGATTAGTAGGCTCTATTGAAGATATTAAAAATATTGTGGTTGACTATCGAAAGAATCTACCAATATATGTGAAAGATCTTGGAGAAGTTGGATTTGGATATGCCACTCGTTTTGGAGCAGTAACCGCTAATGGTGAAGGTGAAACAGTGCTGGGGCAGGTGATGATGTTGAAAGATGCCAACTCCAATAAAGTGATCGAGGCAGTTAAAGAGCGGGTTTCCGAGGTACAGTCCACCTTACCCCCAGGTATTTCTATCAACCCATTTTTGGAAAGAAGCGAACTAATTGCAAAGACGACATCTACTATAACTGAGAACTTAGTGTATGGCTGCTTAATAGTAGTTTTTGTGGTGGTTCTGCTCTTGGGAAATGTGCGATCTGGTTTGGTGGTGACATCTGTTATTCCCCTTTGTTTACTATTTGCCATTTCGATGATGTACCTATTTGGAATTGATGCTAATCTAATGAGCCTTGGCGCCATTGATTTTGGCATAATCATCGATGGAGCAGTCATAATTGTTGAGTTTATCGCATTTCAAATCACTAGCAAAAGGACGGAATTTCTTTCCCTAACCAAAGAACAACAAGGACCGTTTATTGATCAGGTAACTCATAACGCTACCTCCAAAATGATGCGATCAGCGGTTTTTGGGCAGTTGATTATCATTATAGTTTTTATTCCAATCCTCTCCCTCGCCCATGTAGAGGGCAAGATGTTTAAACCCATGGCCCTAACATTTTGTTTTGCCCTGATAGGTGCCATGATCTTTTGCTTTACATACATTCCGGTGGTGGCAAGCCTCTTCTTAAAGCCTTCCAAACAAGGGGGATTCAACATTTCAAAACTGTTGATGACGTTTTTTGAACAACTCTACAGGCCGATATTAATTTGGTCCTTACTGCATCGGAAAACAGTATTGTCATTATCTCTCGGCCTATTGATGGGTGTAGGTTATTTGTTCACTACCATGGGAGGAGAGTTCATGCCTACACTGGACGAGGGGGATTTTGTAATTCAGCCAATTTTAAAAACAGGTACTTCGTTAAGCAAAACTATAGAGATAATCACAGAAATAGAAAAGGTCATAATTACCTTTCCTGAGGTAGAACAGGTAATTACCAGAATAGGAGCAGCAGAAGTTCCGACAGACCCCATGTCTATGGAAGAGACAGACGTGATATTCACGCTAATAGATAAAAGTGAATGGACCACGGCTAAAACAAAAGATGAGCTTGCTGATAAGATCAAACAAGCGCTGATTGCCAAGATTCCTGGGGTGGATTATGAATTTACCCAACCCATTGAAATGCGATTTAATGAGCTTATCACCGGTGTACGTGCCGATTTAGCTATTAAGGTATTTGGAGAGGATTTGGGTATTTTAAATCAAAAGGCTTTGGAAATTGAAAAGTTGATACAACAAGTGGCAGGCGCTTCTGATATAAGTGTGGAGAAAACCGTTGGATTGCCGCAAATGAGGGTACGATATGATCGAAGAAAAATCGCGCAGTATGGTCTCAACATTAAAGACGTGAATGAAGTGATTTCCTTGGGCTTTGCCGGAAAAGTTGCGGGCAGTGTTTTCGAAGGAGAAAAAAGATTTGACCTGGTAGTACGTTTTTCTGAAAATTTTAGAAAAGATATTAGAAACTTGGAAAACACCTTCGTTTCACTTCCCTCAGGTGGACAGATACCATTAAGTGTATTAGCCGAAATAACCTATACTACAGGACCAGCTAAAATATCACGTGATGATACAAAACGGCGAGTAGTGGTAGGAGTGAACGTCCGAAATAGAGACCTGGAATCCGTAGTGGAAGATGTTCAAAGATTGATTGAAAGCAACATTGATCTATCGCCGGGTTATTCTATTACCTATGGTGGTCAATTTGAAAATCTCAGAAGCGCCAAAGACCGGTTAAGTTATGCCGTTCCAGTGGCCTTGGCCCTAATCTTACTTTTACTTTATTTTGCCTTCAAATCAATCAAAGAAGCCCTGCTGGTTTACAGTGCTATTCCATTAGCTGCTATTGGAGGGGTTTTACTACTATGGGCCCGGGGAATGCCCTTTAGTATTTCAGCAGGAGTGGGGTTTATAGCCCTGTTTGGAATTGCAGTGCTTAACGGGATTGTGTTGATTGATCATTTCAAAGAATTAAAACGGGAAAGTATGTCTGATATTAAAGATAGAATTCTGTTAGGCACCAAACAGCGTTTAAGACCGGTGTTGCTGACAGCCTCTGCCGCTGCCTTGGGTTTTCTTCCTATGGCAGTATCCACCTCGGTAGGTGCCGAAGTTCAGCGGCCACTAGCTACTGTAGTAATTGGGGGCTTGGTCACTGCCACGTTGCTCACATTAATTGTTTTACCGGTGCTGTATTCCATATTTGATAATGTCAAAATTTCCCTCAAACCGAAACCTATGGCGATTCTGCTAATATTCTTAGTTTTCCCGTTGTTTAGCTACTCACAAGAAAAGGAGCTAACTTTAGAACAGGCCATTGAACTTGCAAAATCCAATAACGCAAAGTTAAAGGCGTCAGAACTGTCCATCCAAAAAAGCGAGGCGCTAATTGGAACAGCATTCAATTTTGAAAAAACAAATGTCTATTATAACTACGATGAAAGTAACCTGGCCAGGAATGACCAGCCGCTGAAAGTGTGGGGAGTGAAACAAAATTTTCAATTCCCATCTGTATACTCATCGCAGCAGAGGTTGCAAAAAAGTGCTGTTCGTTTGCAACAGCATCAGTACGCCATGGAAGAAATGTTACTAGTTAAAAATGTTTCGTCCATTCATAACCAAATCACCTATTTGAAGCGAATTCAGGAGGACTATCAATATTTGGATAGTTTATATGATCATTTTTCCAAGGCTGCTAATCGCCGGTTCGAACTGGGAGAGGGAAATTATTTACTCAAGCTCACTGCCGATAACAAACAGAACGAAGCATCCCTACAACTTAAACAGCTGGAAAAGGATCTTGAGTCCGTATATGCGGAATTGTCCAGGTGGATGCAAACCGAAGAAGTTTATGAAGTTAAAAGAGTGCCTTTCGAAAAGTTGACTTTGCAATTTCCGGATACCGTTAATCACCCGGGGTTTATGTTTTATTTGGAAGCATTGACTTTAGCTGAGGAAGCAGCGCAAGTAGAGAAAAACAAAATGCTCCCGGATATACAATTGGAATACTTTCAGGGTAACAACAATGCTCCAAATGCGGATACTTATAGTGGTTTCCAGGTTGGCCTGGGCATTCCTATCTTGTTTGGAAACCAAAAGGCACAGATAAATGCCTCTAAAATAGAAAAAGAGCGGATCCTCCAGGAAAGAAAAAACTATAGGAAAGTTATGAAAGGAAGGTTGCAACAACTTTCGGCAGAGCTAAGCAAGCAGGATGAAGCTTTAGCCAATTTTGAACAACGGGGAAGAAATCTGGTTAAAGAGATCATCCATGCAGCTAGCAGATCATTGGAAGGAGGGGAGATCGATTTCTTTCAATATATTCTGTCGATTGACAGTGCGGTTAAAATTGAAATGAATTACTTGAAAAGTTTAAGAAACTACAATGATATTATGTTGAATATCAATTATATAATTAATTAATATTAAAGTAATGAATGACTATAAATTAGCCATGTATTTATTAGTTATAAGCACTTTTCTCTTCTCGTGTGCTGATGAAAAAAAAGGCTTGCCCACTCAAGAGAACCTAAACCCTTCAGACGGTAAGATTTATGTTTCAAATGAACTCTTTAAATCCGCTGGAATGAAATTAGGAACGTTTTCGGAACAGCGTATTTCTACTTCAATTTCAACCAGAGGTTTTATCGATGTTCCACCGGGAAATAAGGCATCTGTCAGCCCATATCATGGAGGTTATGTCAATGATATTGATCTTCTTCCAGGTCAAACAGTTAAAAAGGGTCAACTATTATTCACTATACAAAACCCTGACCTTATTGAAATGCAACAGGAGTATATGGAAACCAAAGTACAGTTAGCCTACCTGCAAGCCGATTATGAGCGCCAAAAAATACTATCAGATGAAAATATTTCATCCAGGAAAAAATTTCTTAAAGCGGAGTCGGATTATAAAGTAATGCTGGCAAAATACACCGGGATGCGGGAAAAACTGAAATTGATAAACATTTCTGTAACCAGGGTAGAAGCGGGCCAGATAGCCAGCACCATCCCTGTTTATGCACCCATAAGTGGCTTTATTACGGATGTTGCGGCTATCAGAGGGGCCTTTATTCATGCATCAGAAGCAGCGGTCCAGATCACCAATACTGATCATATTCACCTGGAGCTGCAAGTTTTCGAGAAGGATGCCCTGCATGTAGTTGAGGACCAATCAATTAGTTTTAAGGTCCCTGAATCAGGGAATGATATATTTCATGGCACTGTGCACCTGGTTGGTAAATCTGTAGACGGGGAAACCAGAACCATTAATGTTCATGGACATATAGCGGAAGAGGATGAAAAACTATTCATTCCAGGAATGTTTGTCGAAGCTGAAATAGAACTGAAAAGTCAGTTGGTTACATGTCTTCCTGAAAGTGCTATTATCAATTCAAAGGGTACAGATATGGTGCTTGTCAGAATTATGGACAGTAATGATGCTAATGCTGATTTTACTTTCGAACCACAAGAAGTTAGACTAGGAACGAAATCAGGTATGTGGGTGGAAATACTGAATAAGGATGAATTTGTGGGCAAAGAAATATTGTTGTTGGGGGCTTTTAATTTAATAAGGAGTTGACTTTCAAATAATGCAATCTACTATCTGATCAAACGATTGCTTGAGACTCTTTTGTAACCTATTACTTTAATTAAAGAAACTTTGTTCACTATATTGAACAAGGCTATATTATTGATAGTTGTCTAAGATGCCTCATAACCTGGTGATTATTAAGGCAGGCAGTTTGGAAACCTTCGGGAAAATGGTAGACAGTTTTCTGCAAACCCCCGATGCAGTTGAATTGGATTATGTTCCCAGGTCCAAATATGTTTTGGGAAATACTAAAATGTTGAATCCGGGGGAAACCGGTTCTGTGGTATTTAAACTTCCGGGCACCCCTGGACGCTATCCTTTCATATGCACTTTCCCTGGTCACTGGCGCCTGATGCAAGGGTAATTATTGTCAATGCACCGGGATCTTTTATTGCGGAAGATCCTAATGTGGACAGGGTGTCTATAATGGGCGGCGGGGGATCACATGATTTTCTTAATCACTTCGGTTTGTTGGATGGGAAAATACTAAGTAGCGATGGGAGGGTTTCTGTTGGTTATACCGAGCAGTCCCGGCAGTTTGGAGAGTGGCTGGAAAACCGTTTGATACGGAAACCCGTAAATCCATTATGGCCCGTGCCAATCAAGGAATGGGTATGCTCATCAATCATCCCAGTACCTGGTATAATTGGAAAGACTGGCCGGAGTATAACAAACAGCTTGTTGGAGGCGGCTCTCAATCACATGAGAAGTTCCAGGAATTTGAAGTGCAGGTTATAAAACCGAACCATCCGGTTATGAAAGACGTGCCTTTAAAATTCAGGATTACCGATGAGCTTTATCGCTGGGAACAGGATCCGGAAGGGGTGGATATTGAGGTTTTGGCCATTGGCAGAGGCCTTGAATCAGGTGAGGAATTCCCAGTTGTATGGACGGTGAAATACCCTAATGCTAAAATAGTTTGCAATACATTGGGGCATGATGAAAAAGCCCACAACCTGCCCGCCTATAATTGTGGAAGGTTGTCATGCATATGATCGAAACAGATTCCATCGACCCGATTGAAACCGGGAATTTTAAAGAATAAGAATCATAAAAGCTTATAAAAATGTAAACAACGTTAGGAGCTCGATATGAATAACACTATTGACAACAAACATAGGGCTGAAGAAATTATTCCATTATACCCCGGTTTTATACCAGTAGAAGAAGGACACCCCACCTCTGCTCAGTTTATAGTTGTAGATACGGGAGATGAAAGAGGCAGAGGACTTAAGGCGAAAGTAGTATTTGAAAAAGGTGAGTGTGTAGCTAGATTGTCCGGAATCCTAGTAAAGAATACAACACTCGATACCATCCAGATCACCCCAACACTATATTTTTCCGATCCATGGTTCTGTCGTTTTCTTTTACATAGCTGTGATCCAA
>CAZOJZ010000132.1:0-5993 GCA_964580205.1 uncultured Roseivirgaceae bacterium | reverse complement strand
GCAGGCTTTCATTTTGTTGACATCAAACACTGTCATGGATATCTGGGCCATGAGTTTCTAAGTGCTTTCAATAGACCTGGAAAATATGGCGGGAGCCTGGAACACCGTACCCGGTTTCTGAGATCGATCGTTGAGGGCATCAAAGCTACTAGTAACATCCCCATAGCTGTTCGGTTGAGCGCATTTGATTGGATTCCCTTTAAAGAGGGGGTTGACGGCGTAGGGGAGCCATATCATTTTAACGGGGCATACACAGAAGGATTTGGTGGTAATGAAACAGGACAAGGGGCTGACCTTAAAGAAGTGTTCCAGTTATTTGAGATATTTAAAAACCTGGGAATCGAGTTGGTTTGTATCACCGGGGGAAGCCCATACTATGTGCCACATATTCAAAGGCCTGCATTGTTTCCACCGTCCGATGGCTACTTGCCCCCTGAGGATCCGTTGGTGGGGGTAGCCAGACAAATTCAAATTACCGGTCAGATTAAGAAACAATTCCCTGAAATGAAGATAGTCGGCTCGGCATACTCTTATCTTCAGGAATGGCTCCCACAGGTTGCAGAGGCTGTGGTCGAACAAGAACTGGTAGATTTTGTAGGCCTGGGTCGGATGATTCTAAGCTACCCCGACATGCCTGCTGATATACTTGAAGGCAATGGTCTGAAGAGGCAAAAGATATGCAGAACATTTTCGGATTGTACTACAGCGCCCAGACAAGGAATGATTTCAGGTTGTTTTCCACTGGATCCTTTTTATAAGGGAATGCCAGAGGCTGCCCGGTTAAAAGAAATAAAGCAAAAACTGGAGTCATGAGGAAGAATGTGTTGATCACCGGCGGAACCAGGGGCATTGGGCTGGGAATTGCCAAAGAAATGGGCAGAGAAGGTTTTAATCTTGTGCTAAACGGAGTAAAGGATGAAAGTCATGTTACGGAGACACTATCCGAACTAAAGAAATTGGGGGTTGAGGTGATCTACTGTCAGGCCGATATTGCTCAAGCGGAAGACCGTGCAAATCTGGTATCTTCGGTTCTTGATCATTTTGGGCAACTCAATGTGCTAATTAACAATGCCGGGGTAGCACCAGTAGAACGAAAGGATTTACTGGTCACATCAGAAGAGAGCTATGACCGGGTGATGACTATTAACCTGAAGGGTCCGTTTTTCCTTACTCAGCAGATTGCTAGTCACATGGTGGATTGCAAGAAAAATGACCCTGAGTTCGCAGCATGTATAATAAACATCAGCTCAGTTTCCGCCACAATGGTTTCAACCCAAAGGGGGGAATATTGTATTTCGAAGGCCGGTATAAGCATGATGACACAGTTGTTCGCGGTCCGTATGGGCGAATTTGGGATCCCTGTTTACGAAGTACGCCCGGGAGTTATAGAAACAGATATGACAGCTGGGGTAATTGACAAATACCAAAAGCTCAAAGATCAGGGATTGTTTGTAGAATCCCGACTGGGAAACCCCAGTGATGTTGGGAAGGTGGTGGCAAACCTGGCAATGGGAACATTCCCTTACAGTACGGGAAATGTAATAACGGTCGACGGTGGCCTGTCTATTCCAAGATTATAATTGCAAATGAAAATGAAACTTAAAAAAATCTATTTAACTGACTCGATATTCATAATAATGGTTATTGCGAGTTTTACTGATATACTGATACCGGTAGGTCAGATCAATCCGAAATTAGTTGGTATACCTTATACCGTGTGGGTGGGTGTACTGTTTTGCATTTTATATGTGCTATTGGCCTATATAGCATCAATACTGCAGGAGGAGGGCCCCGATGATCACTAGTTTTATAATCGCCGGGACAATTTACCTGTCCATACTTATATTTTTAGCTCGAAGGTCCCGATTAAAAGAAAAAACTACTTCCAATTATTTATTGGCGGGAGGAAACCTTGGAATGCTTCTTGGACTGTTTACCACCGCTGCTACTATTTTTAGCGCTTTTACAGTAATCGGCATGCCCGATTTTTTCCGTACTCACGGTATTGGGGCTTGGATTTTTCTGGGGGTTGCGGACGCCATGATGGTTTACGTGCTAATCAGGCTGGGGGTAATTGTTCGTCAAAAAGCCAGAGCCAGCGATTATAAGGGAATGGCTGGTCTTCTGACACACGCCTATGGATTTAAATTTGCCGGTTTTGTGGCCTTTGCAGGGGTTGTGATCTTTCTTATCCCATATATCTCTGTTCAAATTCGGGGTGTATCAATTTTTCTGAATGCTGCGTTTCCAAATGCCTTGCCTGTTTGGGGATGGGGGACCATCATTGTAGCTATTATGATCATCTACAGCGAGATTGGAGGCTTAAGGGCCATTATGTACAATGATACCCTCCAGGGAATTATTCTCTTCGTTGTGATATGGATCATTGGATTAAACTGCTTAAGTGAGTTTGGAAGTGTTGAGGCAATGTTTGAAAAAGTTGAATCCACCAAAGCGGCGTTACTGTCAGTCCCCGGCCCTAATGGCCTATTCACTACCCAGTTTTTTATCATCTCCGCCATATCCATCGTATTGCTTCCATTTACACAGCCCCAAATATCTACTCGTGTGATCATTATGAAAAGCACTTCTGCACTTCGCAGGATGGCCATCGGCCTGGGCATTTTTGCAACCCTGGTGATTCTTCCAACTATGTTTATGGGGATGTATGGCGCTGTGCTCTATCCGGATAGTTCGGTTCAGGAGTTTATTGGTCATGTGCTGCTATATGATCAGGCGCCAGCCATTGCTGCCTTAGGATTAATTGGTCTGATTGCAGCCGCCATCTCTACCTCAGATTCTCAGATTTTTGCCTTGGGTACCGAACTTAGGTCACTGCTGACAGTTGACGATAAAAGAGCGTTGGCCATTACCAGGGTTTTTATTTTGGTTTTTGGGGTAATTGCTTTGGTGTTTTCTATCCTCAGTTCAGAACAATTGGTTTTGTTGGCACGAACCAGTTTCGCTGGAACCGCTATGTTGGGCCCTTTGATTCTCGTGGGTATTCTGAGCGAGAAAAGACCGGGACTACTAATTCCCGTCTGTACATCAATTGCCCTGTTGGTATTTGTGCTTTCCAGTGCAGGAGTTATTCCTGGCAGATTCGGACCTGTGGAAATTGAGATGTTGTTATTTGCTTTCTTGCTACTGGCAACAGGTATTGAACTAGTCAGACTTAGATCACATTCTACTTAGTTTAATCCGAAAATGATCGAATGAGCACCCCTGATTGCTGTGGCTGTATTATCACAAGCGCCATTGCCATAATCAACAGTTACCACCGGCCTGCCATTAAATGTGACCTCAAACGAACCAGAAACCACATGCTCGCAATCCGCTACTATTAATAGTGGTTCCTTGATGTTTGCAATGTAACTCACACCTTCTTTGCCCATTCCAGAGGAAGATCCGGTAATTCGAACCTCAGTTATTTCACCCAAAGTAAAATCGTAATCAAGGTCCTGTTCGTAGTTTATTTGTTTGCCATCAGGACAATTCACTATACCATCATTCACTATTACATTAATGCTGAATCCATTTTGCTTGAAAGTGAGCTTGGAAGCTGTGATGCTGCCACTCAACCCGTATCCGTTTACTTCGTAACCATCGAAGGTTAAGGTATAGGCAAAGTCTCCGGTTCCTATTTCACCACTCCAATCAATAAGGAATCTTCCCGTTCGTTCTTTACCATCTAATCCAATACAATCAGTTTCGAAAGTTACCAACAATTGATTTCCAATTTGAGTATCGCTCACACTGTAACACTGTTGAATTCTCCCATTTAATACTTCCTGGTCAGCAAGTATCTGATTGGAAATGGTTATTGCATCTGCAAAGCGGAGCGTTGCATCATCTACAGATGTAACATTACTAATGTCTTCAGAGGTGATTTCCTGGTTTAATACTTCAGCGTCATCGCCACATGCCCAAAATCCTGCAACTAATAGTGTGAAGAACCATAATTTTCCCTTATCTATCATAATAGAATTTTTATTGGTGTTAAATACCCAAAACTATAGGAGAATACCGTTAGATGCTCTTTAGAGCAAGAAGATACCACACGGATGTAAGGATATGGTCAAATTTGCATAAGGCAACAAATTTGCAATAATAAATGCGGTTGTGCGGCTAGGGTATTTATCCGTAGCTTGTAGCTACGGAAGACTATACAAAAAAATCCCCTGCTCCCTAAAGAATTATCCCAAAACTGAAGGCATTCAATTCAGGTCCACGACCTTTACTAAACAGCTCATTTACATCGTAATTAAAAAATAAATCCAGGCTCTTGATTCCCATTCGCATGCGCAGGCCATATCGCCAGTTTTGTAGATAAAAGCTGCTGTGTTCCTTGTTCTTATCGGTATCACCATCTTTACTGAATTTTATTTTGGAATGACTTCCCAAGCGATATCCACCATACACTCCCAGACCAATCTTGAATCCTTGCTTCTTATAGTTTTCTATTTTGATGCTGCCGCTTTCCAGGCTTTTTACCTTACGTTTGTTGTGGCTAAAGTCAAACATTGGAACGAATGAGACATTGAAGAATGAAGCGGTTAGTTTACTTTTTTTGCCATTGAATTCAGAAGGGAGCGGATTAAACTCCACCCTATCCAGACCTTTGTGTATAACGATTTGAGCATCTTCTAATTTAAAGTTATACCAGCTAACATTTCCGCCCCATTCAAAGAAAAGGGTCCGCGAAACATAATTAGCACGTGACCAGCCCAAAGCAATGTACCAGGAGCCCCAGGGCCGTACTGCGTAGGGAGCTCCGTTAGCGTCCGGAAAATCGCCGTTTTCAAGGTAGTTATTCATTCCGAGTTCAATGGCAATTTTGCTAGAAGACCTGGGGCCTTCTTCTACACGGGTGCTCTTTGTGAAATCAGGGCCATCGTCCCAGCCCTCAAATTCCTCCTCGTATTCGTCCCAATTTTTTATTTTAGTGGTGATTCGGTAATTCCATAGATTTATTTTGAATTCGTTATTTCCATCATGGTCATAAGTCACTCCGTTGGTTTCACTTAACACGATAGTGGTATCAGAAAGGTATTTTTCCCCACTTTCATCTTCGATTACCAGGCGTCTAGTATCGGAACCAGATGAATCAATATTCAAATTCAGATCCCTCAGCATGGCATTAATGTCGTAATTTTCCAGGTCTTTTAATCCTTCTGCATTCTCCACATAAATGATAATTCGGGTGTTATTCTCTAGCTCTATAATTACGGTATCCGCCACATTTACGTAAGCAAACATGGATTGCGCTAACATTACTAGTACCACGGTATGTATATGTTTATAAAAGTTCATTATTAATTCGATTTTGATTCTTTAGTCTTGTCTTTCCTGTCAAAAGCTAAAATTTGATCTTTGGTGCCACGGATTCCAGCCAGGCTTATGTCATTGTAGTTGATTCTTTGAGCTTTTCTCCATAATCTTTTGAACCCTTTGGTTTTATTTTCAGATGGAGTTTGCAGGGCTAATGTTGGTTCCGGGGGAGCAGGAGACTTTATATAAGTAATCGTCACTTTAGGTTTTGAAGGTTTTGAAATTGACGTTACTGAGTCAATAACCTGTTCATTTTCAATCGGTTCCCCATTGCTTTCATCTCGTGATACGTCCTTAGGCTTATTTATTAAGGCCAGTGCAGGTTGTGCCACTTCTGATACCGGGAGTTGATGTTCAGATGGTTTGGTAGAATTTTGAACATTGGTTTCTTTTATTGGGGTTTTACCACCGGGTTCTTTAGGTGTAAGTGTATTGATTTTCTGTGTACCGGACTTTTCTGACAATGCTGTCCCGGGCTGGGGTATCTCCTCTGTAGCATTTCTGGCAGATTCAGTACTGGTGGTGGCCTGTTGTATATAGTCGTCGTTTGCCGTGTCATTCCAGCTTCGAACTACATACACACTAATAGCGATCAGGACGAGGGCAGCCGCTACCCGTACCAATTGTATCCAGACGTTTCGTTTCTGTTTTACTAGCTGGTT
>CAZOJZ010000131.1:0-31162 GCA_964580205.1 uncultured Roseivirgaceae bacterium | reverse complement strand
TTTTAAACTATTATGAAAAAGAGTCTGGTAATAATCGGAGCTTTTGTTTTGGTATTCCTTTTAGCCGCAGTAGCTCTCCCAATTTTATTCAAAGATCGCATCCAGAAAGCAGTAGATGACCTGATAGCTGAGTCGGTACGCGCGGAAATTACCTACCACGATTTTGATCTGTCACTGCTGAAAAACTTCCCAAACCTTAATGTGTCAGTAGAAAAACTGGCAGTGGTCGGGCAAGAAATATTTGAGGGCGACACACTGCTGTTTGCAGAGGAGATATCACTGAGGTTGAACCTTTTCAAAGCGTTGTTTGATGATAAGCTGGTGATTAAAAGTATTGATCTGGACCACCCTAAGATACTCATACAGGTGCTGGAGGATGGCAGCGCCAGCTATGATATAGCGGTAGAAACTGACGCCGATTCCTCGGAAGGATCAACCTATGATCTTGGCATCAATAGTTGGGCAATACACCAGGGGAGCATAATTTATGATGATCACCAGACCGGGTTCTATGTGGAACTGGGAGCAATCAATCATGAAGGAGGAGGAGACTTTTCAGAGAGTCTCTTTAACCTTAGTACTTCGTCATCAGCGCGGTTGGTTTCTGTGCGATACCAGGATCTGGAATATCTTAGTGACAAACAAATAAAAGCGGAAGTCACCCTGGAAATGGACCTTGCTCAGTCCAAATATACCTTTAAGGAAAACCAGGTATCAATTAATGAATTCACTGTTGGTTTTGATGGATGGCTGGCATTATCAGAGGACAATGACGACATACAAATGGACCTGTCATTTGAAACACATCAGAATGAGTTCCAATATTTGTTATCCCTGGTTCCTGGAATGTATCGGGAGGGGTTTGAAAATATCACCAGTAGTGGAGTAGTTACCATGAATGGTTCGGTGAACGGCACTTATAATCAGTCACAGATTCCAGCATTTGAACTGTTTTTGAAAGTAGCTGATGGCATGTTCCAGTATCCCGGCCTGCCAACAGCGGTTGAAAATATTAATCTGGAGTTGCTAGTAGCGAATGACGACGGGGACCCCGACCATACCTTGATCGACATCAGTAAGCTGCATCTTGAATTCGGGGAGAGTCCACTGGATGGTAAGTTTAGAATTGATGGTTTGTCAACCCCTGAGATTAATGCTGAGTTGTCCGCCGGATTCGATCTGGCAGAATTGAACAAAATGTTTCCTTTGGAGGGCACCACGCTAAAAGGTCAATATCAACTAACTCTTAAAGCGGAAGGCACCTATGATAGCGCGGCTCAAATATTCCCTGTTATAGATGCCAGTATGGAACTTAAAGATGGGTTCATCAAAACCGATGAGTTTCCAGAGTCACTGGAACAATTCAATTTGCGTTCTACGGTAACCAACCATAGCGGCCTGATACCGGATACTCGTATCGAGGTGCCTGAATTTAGTTTTTTAATGGATGGAGAAAAGTTTGCAGGAAGCCTTACTTTATTGAATCCCAGCGACTATTCCTGGGATGTAGATATTCAAGGAGGTATAGACCTGGAAAAGATATTAAAGGTGTTTTCTCTGGAGGACATTATCTTAAAAGGGATCATTCGGGGCAGTTTAAGTTCCAAAGGGAAAATGTCAAGCCTGGAATCAGAGCAATATGAGCAGATCCCCACCTCCGGTGATTTCACAATCAGTGATTTTGCCTATGATAGTGAGGACCTCAATCATCCTTTTAAGATAAGTTCAGGCCGGGCATCATTTACGCCACAACAAATCACACTCTCTGAAATTAAAGCACTGACCGGTTCCACAGACCTAAAAATTAATGGCGCAGTATCAAACTATATTAATTATGTATTTCAGGAAAATGCCCCGATAATCGGCACACTGAACATAACATCAGAAAATGTAAACCTTAATGAATGGATGACGACATCGGATGAACCTGATGATGCGGAAAAACTGTCGGTGCTACCAATCCCCACCAATATTGATCTTGATATACAATCCAGGGCTGGTACTGTATACTACGATAACATGACACTTAAAGAATTTAGAGGGCAGATACTGGTAAGAGATGGAGTTGCACAAATGCGGGAACTTTCTTTTAACTCTTTGGGTGGGAATATTGCAGTTAACGGAACCTATGACCCCAGGGACTTGGAACATCCAAAATTTGATTTTGAGATTGATATGCAGGAAGTCGCCTTCAAAGATGCTTTCAACACCTTTAATACGGTACAGATCCTGGCTCCAATTACCCAATTTATCAATGGGGATTTTAGTTCAAGTTTCAAGTTGAAAGGTGAACTACAGCAAGACATGATGCCCGCTTTGAACACCTTGACAGGAAACGGACTGGTAAACATTATGACTGCCGCACTCTCCGGAATGGATTCCAAATTGGTACAAGGATTTACGGAGATAACCCAGTTTACCAGCGCCCCTTCGGAGTTTAATCTTAAGGATGTGATTATGAAGGTAAAAATCGAAAATGGACAGCTCCATGTAGCACCTTTTACCGCAACCTTCGGGGACTATAAAACCATAGTATCGGGAAGTACCGGCATAGATGGCAGCGTTACTTTTCTATTGAATATGGAAGTTCCAGCTGGGGTACTAGGTACCTCAATAAACCAGGCAATTGCCAGTTTAACGGGGACCAATCAACCGGTAAGTGATAAAGTAAATCTTAATTTGAACCTATCCGGGAAATATACTGACCCTAATTTTAGCTTAGGTGGAATACAAGGGGAAAATACCACCGCCGGCCTGGCTCAAACGGCAATAAAACAAAAGTCTGAAGAGGCCAAAGACAGCGCTAAAGTACTTGTCAAAGAGCAATCTCAACAACTTACCGAATCCGTAAAATCAAGGCTGGACAGCCTAATAACTGGCAATATTGAAGATAGTACTTCCGGCGAAACCGTAAAAAGCGCAGCAAAAGAACTGTTAAATAAAGAGAAGGTGGGGGAAGTATTCAAGCTTTTTAAGAGGAAGAAAAAGAAAGGTTCGGTCGATAGTGTAGAAGCACGTAATAGTAACTAATCGTAGAAATATAGGCTTCCGCTTCCGTAGCTTCAAGCTGGGGAAAGCTGCTTCGCTGCTGGGGAAAGCTGCTTCGCTGCTGTTCGTAGTCTGCGACTACCAACCAGTAATACGCACAGGCAACCTAAAAAAGCCCTCAATAAACTAAAACCTTACAGGGGTTACTTTTTACCAACACATAGTATATAATAGAAACAGCTATAAAAAATAGCACTTTTATAACAAAATATTGAACTTTAGCATATTGCATGAAACACCGTATACTATTGACTTTAAATGACATAGCCAGTATTGTTTTCCTGGCCTATCGGCAAGCAGGGAATTTTCAGCAGACAATAAGGCTAAAAATGCACATGCAACAGGTTTATATTTGGAAATAGAAACATAGAGGACATACACTATTCAATGATTTCCGTTTAAAAAGGCGCTGTTTGGCAGTGCCTTTTTTTCAATTAAAAACTACGAACCACGATGATCAATACCAGAAATAAAATGGTCACCAAACTGGAGCACATAGAAATCCGTCTGGATGCCTTGAAAGAGATCCGTCATTTAAGAGCTTTAAGCGCTCAGGAAATCAGAGAGTTGGAAGTACTAAATTTTGAGAGACAAAATCAGGATTTCAAGCTAAAATACAACGACTTGAAGAGGGCAAGGAAATTCGAGACCATGGAACGATACCTTGCCCTGTTTACTTCTTTCGTGTTCGCAACTCTGGCTTTCATCGTATTATACCCCAGTATGGGATTAATATCAAATGGTCAGGGGGAGCATTTGCCACTAATGATTGCCACTATTGCCTTATCTCTGGTTTTGGGGCTGTTTGGGTTTATGGTATTTATTAAGAAAATACCATTGCAATGGCGCTCTTAACGGTAGGGAAAAGCTCTTACAACGTCTTCCACAAAACCAGGAAAATCCCAATTTGATTCGGGTTGTGAAAAACCCAAACGAACAATTACCAGGTCATAGGATGGGATGATCACTACTTTCTGCCCTTCGTACCCCGCCATATGATAGGCATCCTTTGGCATATCCGGTCCGCTGCCGTCCTCACCTTTGGTACGCCAAAAGTGGGCTGCATATTTTTGACGAGGCGCCTTAGCAGTTGGTTGCTGGGAATATTCCACCCAGCCTGGCGGTAAAATCCGGTCTCCGTTCCAAACCCCATCATTTAAATACAATAAGCCAAATCGGGCCCAATCCCTGACAGTAGCATACATGTAGGAAGACCCAACGAAAGTACCATCAGGGCCAGGTTCGATTATGGCGCTGCGCATTCCAAGTTTATTAAAAAGAAAATTATGGGGAAAATTCCAATATTGTTTATTGCCTCCTCCAATTTTACGCCTGATCAGTTCGGAAATTATGTTAGTGGTCCCACTGCTATATTTCCAGCTGCTGTCCGGAGGAAACTCCAGGGACTTGGACAAGGCCAACAACGGTGGGTTTGGAGCATTAAAGAGCATCTCGGTAGCGTCTGAGAGGCCGGAGTAAATTTCATCCCATTTTAAACCGCCACTCATCCGTAGCAGTTGGTCCAGGGTAATCTTGCTGCGAGGGTCACCCTCATCAGACCACTCGTCAAAAAGATGATCATCTTCGAGGTGCAACAAATTCATTTGTACCAGAATCCCCACCAGAGCATTGATCACGCTTTTTGTCATCGACCAACCTATCAAGGGAGTGTCCCTGTTAAAACCTTGTGCATATCGCTCAGCGATTATCTTTCCTTTATACACAATTACCACCGCCCTGGTTCCTTGAAGGTGATCGGGGTCTTGTTCCTCAAAAACCTTGTTCAGTGCACGATCCAGCACATCTTCGTCTAGTTCAGCAGTGAATTCACCACCGGCAAAATTATCGCCGGTAGGCCAATAATTATTTGCCTGACGATCATCTGGTTTAATAATGTGAACCTTCTCAGATTTCAATTGCTCTGCGGTAGTGCCCAATACCAGGGTGCATCCCAAACCATCTCTAAAAACTGCGGTTCTAGGAGCCAGGCCCATAACATCGGAGGTGACAGTAGAATCCAGATAGTTTACATTGAGGTCAGCCATACCAAATGAAGATAAATCTTCCGCTAATACCGAAGACTGGTCACGATCACTTATAAAAACACATGAGCACATGATTTTGGCGCTGTACGCGGTGTAGATAGGCAGGGCATTCCAGGCGTGATAGATTCCATATATCAAGGACAGAGTGACCAGGGCAAGTATGGATATTAGAATTATCTTCTTCATATAACTTCTGATCTCGAAAATCAGTCCGAAAATTACAAAATTAAATATCGAACATACAATAAGCTGGGCGCAAGGGGCATGGCGCTGGACGCTAAGCGCTGAGCTGGGCGCTGGGGTTTTGGCAATTTACTACAGTGGTTCAAAAGTTTTCAAAGGCATCAAAATACTCCGAACCCAACACTCCGTTCCATTCCATAATAAACCCATCCGAGAGCATCTGTCGTGCCGTTTCAATATCGTCGCCAAAAATACGATCTTCCGAGGTATGAGGAATTTTTTGCCTTACTGAATTGTGAATTTCTTCCAGTACAGGAGTTGTTTCCAGAGGACGCCTGAAATCCAGCGCCTGGCAGGCACACAAGAGTTCAATTGCCAATATTTTTTCAAGGTTCTCAACTACGCTCAGCGCCTTGCGTCCGGCGATACTACCCATGCTCACATGGTCCTCCTGCCCCAGCGAGGTGGGTATACTGTCCACGCTGGCCGGGAAACACATGGTTTTGTTTTCGCTGGCAAGCGCCGCTGAAGTATACTGCAGGATCATGAACCCTGAATTAAGACCGGTTTCTTTTACCAGTAATTTAGGAAGTCCGGTGACCGTCCCGTCCATCGCCAGATAAATCCTGCGATCTGAAATATTTCCCAACTCAGAAGCTGCCATACACACGTAGTCAAGAGGCAGCGCCACAGGTTGTCCATGAAAATTGCCCCCACTGATAGCCAATTCGCTATTAATGATCACAGGGTTGTCAGTTACTGAGTTCAACTCAATCTCTAGTACTTCTTTCAGGTGGGCCCAGGCTTCTCTGGAAGCGCCATGTACCTGAGGAATACATCGAAGTGAATACGGGTCCTGTACCCTCTCGCAGTTCTTGTGAGATTCAACAATTGAGGAATCTTTCAAAAGGGTCCTGATCCTTGCCGCAACGTGCTGACTGCCCCTGTAGGGCCTTAGTTGATGCAGTTGAGACATAAATGGTTGTACCGAACCAAGCAGGCCTTCCAACATCATAGCCGCAATAAAATCTGACTGACTCAAACATTTATGTAATTTATCCAGGACCATTATAGCAAATGAAGCCATAAATTGAGTGCCATTGATCAGCGCCAGGCCTTCCTTAGGCGCCAGTTCCAAAGGCCCCAAGCCCTCCATCTTAAGCATGGTCTCAGCATCTGTCAAACTTCCTTTATAATGTACTTCCCCCAGTCCAATTAAAGGAAGGAACAAATGTGCCAGAGGCGCTAAATCACCGGAAGCCCCAACTGATCCCTGACTGGGAACCACAGGAATGATATCATGGTCAATATGCCAGATTATCCGCTCCAAAGTCGATGTGGTGATCCCGGAAAAACCTTGGGCCAAAGCCTGAACCTTCAGGATCAACATTAATTTGGCGATGTCTTGCGGAATCGGGTCACCGGTACCTACGCTATGGCTTTTGAGAATATTGGATTGTAAAACTTTGGTATCCTGGGGTGATATTTTTGTGGTACAAAGAGGTCCGAACCCGGAGTTGATTCCATAGACAACCTCTTCTCCCGCTGCAATATCCGCCACAATACGCTGGCTGGCACTGACCTTTTCCAAGCTGTCTTTACTTAGTTCAGCCTTAATACTACCCTTACATATTGCCAGTGCAGTACCCGCGGTTATGTGATCGCCATAGATGAAAGAATTCATGGATTAGTTGTTTGTGCTACGAACAAATTTAAAAGTAAATAACATGCTCACAAAATAGTGGGCTATAGTCCTGCCGCTCAGCTTTGACAGTCCTTATAACACTGATTGATAGCAACGTTTCACTGGCTTGGAAATCCACCTACCCAAATTCGGGCATTTTTAGTTACCCTAAACTTCTTCCATTCCAGCAACCTAAAGCTTTGTCCAAGTGCCAGAAATGCCAGACCAATAAGCGCTGATTCTTTCTGGTCGTAGAATGGATTGCTAATTGTTGGGTGCACTGCAGCCGCGACTAAAAATCCAGTGGCCGGCACCAGGGTACCATAGCGCAAAGCCTTCCAGTGGTTTCGATGAAAATAGAAAGCATCAAAATCGTCTAATCGAAGGTATATATCTTTGTTTCCCATAATCACCACACTATCAGCCAGTCCCGCCAGTCTACTGCGGTGTTTGCGCTTATCACCTCGCAAGGTAAAAGAAACCTCACTTCCCAATGGGATTCTAATTCTGTTTTTCCCATAGCGGTCCAATACCAGATATTGCTGGGCAGCCAGGTTGGAACAGACCATGACCTGTAACCAGATGCAAACCAACAAGCGCCAGGTCGCTAACATTGGTGCAATATACGGCTTTGAAGTTTTACCATTGGTTAATTAATGTTAAAGCCTTATTAAGTTATTTTTCGTAATTCGTCTTTGGTAATTCTTAATTATCATTGTCAATTGTACATTGTTAATTATTAGTTTATTAATTGAAACATTTGCAATTAATCCCAATCACCACCAACCAGGAAGAAATGCAGGACTATCTTCAGCATGACTTTACCAAAAGTGTATTCGAGACCTGGCTTAAACTTTATCCCGTTTGGGGTTACCATCCGCCTTGGGTGGGATTTTTTGCCCTTCGGGGTACTGACACCGTAGGAGTAGGGGGTTTTAAGGGGACGCCTAAAAATAACACCGTGGAACTATCTTATGGTACCATTCCAGGGTACGAAGGTCAGGGAGTGGCCACCAAAACCTGTCAACTGCTGGTGAAAGCAGCCATTGAACATACACCCAATGTACGCATCACTGCCAGGACGCTTCCTAAAGAGAGTGCATCTACCCGGATTCTGGGCAAAAACAATTTTAAGAAACAAGGATTGGTTGACGATCCTGAAGATGGCCCGGTATGGGAATGGTTGTGGCAGGGAAATTTAACCAAGGTCAACGGCTAAACCTGGTTTGAAAACTTCTAATATTGTAAGAACATAGAGCCATGCTACTACGCTACTTTGCATTTGTAATCCAGGCTATCGGACGGCCCTCGATTTCGATAGCGTAGCTGCAGTGCTTAGAGTCACCGACCCTTCAATCAGCGCCATTCAAATTCATTGGGATTCTCTAAAGATAATTCCGCTGAGAGAGGACCTTGCTCAATTCTATGGCACTATTACTATGCAAACCACTGACACTGCAGGAACCATTACTACTGGTCACCTGGTAGAAACTGGTTTAGTGATCAAACGATCTGACGGTTGGAAACTGTTGAATGGTCAAAGCGCATTCTTTGAAAGCCTTTAAACTATTCATTTTGGCCCTTTGCTTAAAGTGTTGTTTTGCTACGCTCCTGAAACTCACTACTATCTGCCCGGCAATTGAAAACCTTCCTATGGCAGGTAAAGGGTAGCGAGTAATTGCGGAATTTTGCGTGGTCCCCGTGCTTGTTCAAAAGAATAGGCCATCGCAATCAACTGCGGCTCTTTCCAGGCGGTTGAAAATATACTGATTCCCACCGGTAAGCCTGATACATACCCTGCAGGAATCGTGATATTGGGATAACCTGCCCCAGCAGCAGGAGCTGAACTTCCGCCACCAAAATGATCGCCATTGATCACATCAATGGGCCAAGCTGGTCCTCCGGTGGGGGCTACTATTGCATCGAGGCTATACTCCTGCAATGTCTTGTCAATTCCTTCGCCCCGTGACAATCTTAAAACTTTTTCCAGTACTTCACGGTAACCAGAACTGTCCAGGTCTTTTTTCTCTTGCGATAGAAGCAGAATCTCCTGCTCAAAATAGGGCATGGATTGGTCGCGGTGGGCCTCATTAAAATCAATAATATCCTGTAGGGATTTCACCTTTACATCAGTCCGGGCTGACAGGTATTGATTGATCCCATGTTTAAATTCATACAACAGTAAGTCGTATCCGGAACGCCCTGTTTGCTGGTCACCAGTTATATCTACGGGATCTATAATTTCTGCTCCTGAAGATTTCATTATCTCAAAAGCTTCCTCCATAATCCGGTCCACTTTTTCATGAAAACCCATGGCTTCCCGCCAAACACCAATCCTTTTGCCTTGTAATCCATTTTTATCCAGATATTGCCGGTAGTCTGGGTATGATGGTCCATTACTGTCCTTAGTGCGCTGATCTGAGGGATCAATTCCGGTTAAAGGCCCCAGTAACGCCACAGCATCAGCTACCGTTCTCCCCATTGGACCAGCAGTGTCCTGAGTATGGCTAATGGGAATAATCCCAGTTCGGCTCCATAATCCCACCGTCGGCTTAATCCCCACTATTCCATTAGCTGAAGAAGGACACACTATTGACCCATCGGTTTCAGTACCGATGGTAATGGCACATAAATTCGCGGAAACCGCTGCCCCACTGCCAGAACTTGAGCCGCATGGGTTCCTATCAAGTGCATAGGGGTTTCTGGTCTGCCGGCCCCGCCCGCTCCATCCACTACTGGACCTTTCTGAACGGAAGTTGGCCCATTCGCTAAGGTTTGTTTTACCCAGCAGTACTGCACCCGCCTCCCTAAGCTTTTTGACAATAAAAGCGTCCTTTGGGGCGGGAGGACCAGCCAACGCCAAAGATCCTGCAGTAGTCATCATCTGATCTCCGGTGTCAATGTTGTCCTTGATCATAACTGGAATCCCATGAAGCGGCCCCCGTGTAGTACCTGAGGCCCTTTCATCATCGAGTTCATCAGCTATTTTTAAAGCCTCAGGATTGACTTCAATTACGGAGTTCAATCCGTTTTTGTCAATTTCATCGATCCGCATCAGATACAACTCGGCAATACTTCGGGCAGTGTATGTGCCGTCATTCATGGCTGCTTGGAGTTGGCTGACGGTATATTCTTCTAATGGGAAGGGTTCGTCTTTGGACTGCTCCTGATCCGCACTGCCTACTGGATCGGCGCTACAACTGGTAAAGCCCAGGGTACCGATTATTGAACCAAGGGCGCTGGTTTGAAGGAAGTTTCTTCGTTTCATAATGGCAATAGTTGTTGATAGTAAGATCGGAATGGTAGCAGTACTTAGCAAATATTTCTGAAATATCCTTCCGTAGCTTCAAGCTACGGAAAGCTGCTCATTATTTATGCTCTGCAACTGTTCCTACCTGTGCAGCTGTTCGTAGCCTGTGCAGCTGTTCGTAGCCTGTGGCTACGAACCTATATCTCTCTCAAAAACTCTACGAACAGATCTATTTCCTGCTCCGTATTGTAGTAGTGGACAGAAGCTCTAATCATTTTGCCTAAACCTCTTGCCTGCATATCCAGCAGGGTATGGCTGGGCTGAATGATAGAAACATTAAACCCGGCCTGATGTAATTGAGTTTTGAGTAGTTGAACTTCCATACGGGAGGTAAAACTGACAATTCCACATTTCACTTCACCTAAATCATGGACTTCTATCCCGGGAATTCGTGACAGTTCACTTCTAAGATAATCTGCAAGATGTTGGACCCGTGCCCAAATTCTATCAACTTTCAATTCCAGCATATACTCAACAGCCTTTGCCAACCCTACAACTCCAGCAAGATTACTTTCCCAGTTCTCGAACTTTCTGGCATCCTTCCGGGATGAATAGGTATCTTTGGTTATCCAATTTGCTCCGTGAAGGTCCAAAACAACCGGCTCAAGTTCTGAAATTTTGTCTTGCGCTACATACAAGAATCCAACCCCCCTGGGCCCTCTCAGGTATTTTCTACTGGTTGCCGATAAAAAATCACACCGCAGCTCTTTTACGTTTAATGGCATCTGCCCAACTGATTGACAGGCGTCCAGCAAATACCAAATATCATGTTCCCTGGCAATTGCTCCAATTTTAGCAGCAGGGTTGACCAGGCCTCCGTTGGTTGGTACATGGGTAATTGCAATCAATTTTACTCTGTCATGGACCATCTCCAAAAGTGCCGAGATATCGATCTGTCCATAACTATCGTTAGGGATTGATTCAACGACAATTCCCATCCGTTTCATCATTTGTAAATACGGGATGTAATTACTGGCATATTCTGAACCTGAGGTAAGAATACAATCTCCTTTTTCGAAGGGGATTGACAAGAAAGCTTGTCCCCAAGCGGCCGTAGCATTCTCCATTATGGCAATTTCCGAGGGCAGGCAACTCAAATAGTTTGCAAGTACCGAATACACTGAATTAATTTCCTCAGAAAATTTTGCTGCTGTCTCATATCCACCATAGTTTAATTCGTGCTGAATATATTCGATCACTTTTTTACCTACTACCTCCGGCATTAAGGCAGCGCCTGCATTGTTAAAATGAACCACATTTTGGACCCCGGGGGTTGACAAGCGAAGGGCCTTGATTTGTTGGTGGCTAAAACTAAGGTTGGACATACCCCAATTTATTAAATTTCTGGATGCTGAACACAAAAAAACCACGCCCGAAGGCGTGGTCAATCCAACTGGAAATAATAAATTTTGTTATCTTGAAGCTTTGATATAGATGCTTCGGGCTTTCATCATTTTCTCATGAGTTATAGGATCATTAAAATTACTATCCTGTTCGAAACCTGTTTTTAAGCTTTTTACATAATACTTATACGCTTTTATAGGTAGGTTGTTCAGGGTATAATAGTCTCCCATAACCGCCAAGTTGTAGGAATTCTCTTCGATTTCAAGTGATCTTTCCAACCATTTCTTGACTTCTTTTAAGTTCACCTTTTTTTTGATACATTTTTCAGCAGATCGGGCATATGTATACCAATCATCCGGAGCTGCCTCTTCAACTGCTTGTCTCGCTTTTTCAGCTGTCCTGTTATTTTCAATTCCCATGGGTGTTGCGTAAACACCGGTGCTTACAAAAATCGTGGCCAACGCCAGCATAATCAATCTTGCATTTTTGGTCATGTAATTCATTTTATATGAGGTTAAATTTTCAATTTGATTTGATTAGGCTCATGCCAAAATTGATACCAGAATTCCAATAAACATATAACTGTATGATAATCTGTTATTTAACAATTGTATGCTCGTTTTAGGGGATATCAATTTTGTTCGATTTTGATACAATAAATGCCCACTTATGGACAAGTAACCTTTTCCTATCTTTTTCGTAAGCTGTTAAATTTCCAATCGCAGAACTTCTAAGGGGGGCTTGTTTAGGACCTCTCGACTATTCAGGATACCTATTACCACAGTAATACCTGTTATTAGTAAGTAGAGCCAGACCAGTGGCCATGGCTTGGGAATGAAAGTAGAATCAAAATTATAGTAAGCCAATATCCAGGTGGATATAAGTGAAAGTATCATACCTGCAGTGGAGGCTAAACTTCCTAGAAAAAAATACTCCAGGGCATTAATGACCACTATCTGTTTTCGTTGAGCACCAAGAGTTCTCAGTAGCACACTTTCTTTAATCCTCTGAAATTTGCTTATCATCACTGAGCTTATAAACACTATCAAACCGGTAATTATACTAAACAAGGCCATAAACCTGATCACAAAGGCTACTTTATCCAGCATGCTATTGATAGTTTTAAGGATTAGGGTCAAATCAATTACAGAAATATTTGGAAATTGTCTTACTACGGCCTGTTGGAAGGCAGCTGATCGTTGTTCTGAATCCACTTTTGTCATTAAGACATGGAATTGTGGAGCTTTTTCAAGTATCCCTGTTGGAAACAGCACCAAGAAATTTGTCTGTACCCGGTTCCACTGAATTTCCCGCAAACTTCCCAGCACCGTTCGGACGAGTGCTCCTTGTACATCGAACAATAGCTCATCCCCTATGGCAACATTAATCCTATTTGCGAATCCCTCATCCATAGAAATGTAGATAGTATCTGTTGCAGTTGGAGCCGGCCTATCCCAGGTACCCTCGACCAGCTTTTCAGAATCAATCAGGTGATCGCGATAGGTAACCCTATATTCTCGATTATATGCCCAGCCAGGATGGTTTAGTGTTGAGTCCTCAGAGGCATCAAGTTTATTGTACCCGTTAATTTCCATAAGTTTTATGGTCACCACCGGTACTTCCTGAATAATGGGCAATTCATGGTCTATTGCTAATTGGCGGATATCTTTAGTCTGCTCTGTTTGGATATCGAAAAGTACCATGTTTGGCTGGTCTCCTCTTGATGAAAACGACACCTGTGACAACAGCAATTGTTGTATGAAATACATAGTAGCTATCAGGGCCGTTCCCAATCCTATGGAAACGATTAGAATCAAAGTCTGATTCATGGGTCGATGCAAATTCGCCAGGCCTTGCCTCACCAGGTAATTCCAGTTCTGTGGGGTAAATTTTCGTACCAGCCACATTACCAACATTGCTAATAAGCCCAGAAACCCAAATGCTGCAGCCAAGCCAAGGGTAAAGAAAAGCGCCTCCAGCCATCCGCCAATTCCTTGTAGATAACTAAAGACCATTATAAATATGAAAATAAAGAGGCAGACTAGCCAAACCGTCCAGTCCTGGCCGCTATTTTTCTCAAATCCTACCCTTAGCACGCTGAATGGGGATATTTTTCGAACCCCAAGTAAAGGCAGTAATGCAAATAATAGACTAATTACGGTGCCTATTAGAACACCACTAAAAATAGCTGCCCAACTCACCGATAGACTTACTTCCAAAGGGAGGAAATCACTGAAAATCACCGGAAGTACCAACTGAAGTGCACTTCCTCCGGCGGCTCCCAGGATGGAACCAAATACTCCCATGGTTAAGATCTGAAAAAGATAGATCCAAAAAGCTTGATTACCGGTTGCACCTACACAACGCAAAACTGCAATGGTGGTCAATTTTTCCTTTACATAAATATGTACAGAACTAGCTACTCCAATACACCCTAACAACAACGCAGCAAATGATACAAAACTTAAGAATTCCGTGAGATTTTGAAATGATTTACCAAGATCCTCCTTGGTAGTTTCCACAGTGCTATAATTTATATTATCTAACTCCAGCCTTTCTGCTATGGTCTCCACGGTCTGGTCCAGATCATAATCCCTCTCAAATTTAAAATATCTGGTATATCGGATAAGGCTACCCTTTTTCACCAGTCCTGTTTGCTCCAGGAAATCCATAGGTATGTAAACAGGAGGCGCTGCAGTAGCCGTAAGGTTTGTTTGTCCAGGTACATTCAATAAGCTTCCGCTAATGTTAAAACTCAGAGAACCTATCCGGACCGAATCCCCGGGCCCGGTTTCAAACTGCAATAACAGGGTTTGGTCCACCAATGCATTCTTGGCTTCCTGGAATATCCTGGAGGCTTTCTGAGGTTTGGTTTCAATACCACCATAGTAGGGGAAGTCTCCCTCCAGAGCCCTGATCTGGACTAATCGTGTACCCTGGGACCGTGGAAAGAATACCATTGAGGCAAAGCGAATTTCGCGGCTTTGCTCTCCCCCTAGCGAGTCCATTAACTCCTTGATATCATCGGAAAATGACCGGTTACTTTGAATAGCCAGGTCGGCCCCAATAATGGTTTTGGCCTGAGAATTTATGTCTTGCTGAAGATTCTCACTAAATGTTTGAATCGCAACCAACGCAGCCACACCCAGAATTATTGACGATACAAATAGAAACAATCTCGACCGATTTCTCCGGCTGTCACGCCAAGCCATCTTAATTACCCATTCAAGTTCATATCTGAACATATCAGGCTACATTAAGTTGATCGGCCACAATTTTGCCGCCCTTAAGTCTGATTATTCTCTTGGTACGCTGAGCTAATTCCAGGTCATGAGTTACCAGTACCAGGGTAGTCCCGGTTTCTTGATTAAGATCAAATATCATTCTTACCACATTTTCACTGGTTTCATCATCGAGGTTTCCAGTGGGTTCATCCGCAAAAAGAATGCTTGGATTATTCGAGAAAGCTCTGGCAAGGCTCACTCTTTGTTGTTCTCCACCTGACAGCTGAGCGGGGTAATGATGTCCTCTTTCCGATAAGCCTACTCTATCCAGTAACTCTCTGGCCCTTTTCCTGGCGCCGGGGAACTTGTTGAGCTCCATAGGGACCATCACATTCTCAAGAGCGGTTAACGTAGGTATCAACTGGAAACTCTGAAAAATAAATCCGACGTGCTGATTGCGAACAGCAGCCCGCTGATCCTCGGTCAACGAAAATAATTCATTCCCTTCCAGGGACACAAAGCCACTGGTAGGGGTGTCTAGTCCTGCGCACAACCCTAGTAATGTAGTTTTTCCGCTTCCGGATGGGCCCACAATAGAAAATGTGTCTCCTTTATCTAATGAAAAACTTACTTCGTCAAGTACAGTAAGTTTATTGTGCCCATTATAGTAGGACTTTGTTAACTTATGGACATCCAATATGCTATTCATCTGTTTTATGAGTACTCTTAACTGAAACGTTAAATTAAAGTCTTTCGTTATTACCACTCAACAGTTTTATGACGAATGGTAGCCATGTACGAAAATTAACCAGAAGCATGAACAAAGCAAGATCTTTGGTGATATCACTATTAATTACTGTGCCATTGGTTTGGACCTGTAACGGGCCAGAACAGTCATCACATCAGGTGAAATCCATCCAAAAGTCTAAAAATGGAAATTCCACAGAAGAACCAACCAGAGTTATTCTATTTTTTGGGAATAGTCTAACTGCGGGGTATGGGGTTGAACCTGAAGACGCCTTTCCCAATTTAATTCAGAAAAAGTTAGATAGTCTGGAACTGCCTTACAAAGTAATAAATGCTGGTTTAAGCGGGGAAACCACCGCCAGTGGAGTAAATCGAATAGAATGGGTGCTACGGGAGCCAGTGGAAATCATGATTCTGGAATTAGGAGGCAACGACGGATTAAGGGGAATTGATCCCGGAGAGTCCAGGAAAAACTTGCAGGAGATCATTGACCTTGCAAGAGCCAAATATTTTGATATACAGATAATAATCGCAGGAATGGAGGCTCCTCCAAATATGGGACAGCCGTACGTTGCCGTTTTCCGTTCTATGTTTGGGGAATTGTCCGAATTGAACGAGTTACCTTTAATTCCCTTTCTTTTAGAAGGAGTGGGGGGAGAACCGCATTTAAACCTCATGGACGGCATTCACCCCAATAAGCAAGGTCATGAAATTGTAGCTAAAAATGTGTGGGCGGTTTTAAAGGAAGTGACTGAAGGATTGAGTGATTGAAGGACTGAGGGATTGAAGGGATTGAGGGACTGAGGGACTGAGGGATTGAAGGGACTGAGGGACTGAGGGATTGAGGGATCGCCCTCATATCACCTTCACACCCTAAAACCTAACCCTATCACCTTAACACCCTAACTCCCTAATACCTTAACACCCTAACACCATCGTCCTTCGTCCTTAGTCTAACTCCCTCGTCCCTATGCTAATCCCACATTCCTTGCTGTACAATTTCCAGTACATGTCCATCAGGATCATGAAAATAGAAGGATAGAAAGCCCTTTCCCCATGATTGCTCATGTATTATATCAATTCCAGCTAGTGCCACTTTTTGTTTCCAATCCTCATATTGCAGTGTTTCAACTTCAAATGCCAGATGGGATGGCCCTTTGGCGAAATGTGGAGGTAACTCAGTTTCCCGACTGGAGGCTTCTGGTACAAAACAAAGCAAAACCGAAGTTCCAGCCCTGAAGAAAACATGCCTGCCAGGCTTTTTAGCAATTAATGGAAGATCGAGGACCTGTTCATAAAAGGTTTGAGTTTGCTCAAGGTCTTTGACATAGATACAAGTTTCCTTTACCTGCCTTATGTTCATGGCAAAAAGATGACATTAATCGTTAGACGAAAAGTTAATTTCCGTATTGTCCCCAATGTTTAAGCTTTGGCTCGGACCTTTAAGTATGGTATCGCTCCCAATAATAGACCCGTTTAAAACCGCTACTTCCAGTCTGCTGTAAGAACCAATAATACTGTTCTCAACAATAGAATGCCGAACCAAAGTGTCTTTCCCAATTGCAACGTACGGGCCTATTATAGAGTGCTCGATCCGGCAGTTATCTGCAATACTTACCGGGGGAATGATTACGGAGTTAGAAAAATTGTAATCAGAAATGACCATAAATTCCTCACTACTCAGCAGAATACTATTAGCTTCCAAAAGTGATTCCTTTTTCCCGCAATCATACCAATTATTTACAGGGAATATCGACAAAGACTCTCCATGCTTCAACATTTCCATTAAAGCATCTGTTAATTGGTATTCCCCCAGAGTTTTGATACCCTTACTAATAATCTTTTCGATTGACTCTACAAAAAGTTTCGGGTTATTAAGTTTATAGATTCCCACCAAAGCCAGATTTGACTTAGGAATTTTTGGTTTCTCAACCAGGCATTTCACGTTATCCTGGCTATCAATTTCTACTACTCCAAAATTTCCTGGTGTGTTCACTTTTTTAGTACCCACTGCGGATTGTGGAACCTTGAGAAATTCATGGATATCCAGGCTTAGAATTGTGTCCCCCAGCATAATGATAACCTCTGGTTGGTTTCTTATGGACTCGCGAGCACACCATAGGGCATGCCCTATGCCTTCACGTGGTTCCTGCACAACAAACTCCACCTTTAATTTCTGCCCATGATAGTACTCCTTAATAAAGGATTCAATTTTATCTCCGAGATACCCTATAATAAAACAGTAATCCTTGATCCCTCCCGAGATCAAGGTGTCTACGATATGGGCCAGGATGGGTTTACCCGCAACAGGTACCAGGGCTTTTGGTTGAGTATGAGTATGAGGCCGAAGCTTAGAGCCGATCCCGGCAACCGGAATTACTGCTTTCATAGGGATTAATGATGGTGTTACTAATTTAAGGGATCATTTTAAAATACTGATCAATAACACCAAAAAATCAATAAAAGTAAATACTATACGATTAAACCTTCAATACTAGTATGTGAGAAAAGTATAATTAACTGTTTGGTAGCAAAGGTAATAACCTTAAGTGATTAATGTTGTAAACATATTTACATAAACCTCAGGTTTAATCAACCCAAAAGGTTAAAGTCACTGATAAATAAGCAGGTAGGGGAATCAATGCCAAAAGATGGTAATTGTTAAACCAACCCAGTATTCTTTAAGATATGGCGAATCTGAGTTAGTATGAGGGAAATTTGATGTTATGGTGCCTACTTATTGGGCCTCTTTTGATTGCATAAATTACGTTTTCAAAAAGTTGTTTGCTTATCCACAAAATATTCGTTTAATCATGTGCCCTTATCTTGCAGACTATCAATTACTTGAGCGATTTTTTTATTGATTTGTGGATAAACAAGTCATTTTGTGGAAAAGTTGACTTGATTTTTTGGAATCTTTTTTTTGTATAATTGAGCGATAAGTAGAACCTCGGATTATATCTGCCGGATACTCCAACCATGGTTCATTATTACGCTATACTGAACTTAAATAATTGTATTTTACCGCTATCAAAAGGTATATTTTTTGTTGATTTTATTATTTCAAATCACTTATCCCAATCTTACTAATGCTTGTGCACTGAAAACGATTCTGAAGAGTTGAATTGTTAAGGGTTGCGGCCGTATTTGATTTCTTAGAATTATCCAATTTTTTTCTTTGTTACACCAGATATCATTTGCAAAATATCTTCAACAAATTCTCTGGTATTAGCCAGGCGCGGGACCTTATTTTGCCCTCCTAGTTTTCCCCGGCGTTTCATCCAGTGGTAAAAGGTGCCTCTTGGTACCTTATGTATTATGGGTGGTTGCAGGGCAATGTCTTTATACCGCTTTGCCTCATAGTCTGAATTAACTTCTTTCAGTGTCTGATCAAGTACACGGGTAAAAATCTCTATATCATTGGGATCTTTGGCGAATTCAATAACCCATTGGTGGCCTCCCTTACTTTTGCTAGTCAAGTAAACGGGACCTGCAGTGAAATTGGTAATTTCTGCATTGGTTTCTGAGCAAGCCTTGGTAATGGCCGTTTCAGCGTTTTCGATTACCAGTTCTTCACCGAAGGCATTTATGAAATGTTTGGTCCTACCGGTAATCTTGATCCTGAAAGGGTTGATCGAAGTGAATCTTATAGTATCTCCAATCTGGTAGCGCCATAATCCAGCATTGGTGGTAATTACCATGGCATAGTTCTTATTCAATTGTACTTGATCAAGCCCAATAGTAGTTGGGTTATCCTGTTGGAGGTTTTCTAATGGAATAAACTCATAGTAAATGCCATAATCCAGCATCAACAATAGTTCTTCAGAATCAAAGCTATCCTGTATCCCAAAAAATCCTTCTGAGGCATTATAGGTTTCCAGGAATCGCATCTGCGAGTTCCCTATCAGGGACTGGAACAGGGATTTGTAAGGTGGAAACGCTACTGCTCCGTGAATGAATAACTCCAAATTGGGCCACACATCTGTAATAAACGACTTATCCTTGATCTCTAATATGCGCTGTAGCAACAATATGGTCCAGGTAGGTACACCAGAAATACTGGTTACATTTTCATCGGCGGTGGCATGAGCCATTCGCTCAATTTTCTCTTCCCATTCATCCATCAGGGCAATTTCGAGGCTGGGAGTCCTAACAAACTGGGCCCATAACGGCAAGTTCTTCATTATAACCGCAGAAACATCCCCATAGTAGGAATTTAGCTTTGGATCAAGCTTATTAATTTGCTGACTTCCACCAATGGCCAGAGCTTTACCATCAAATAGCTTTGAATCAGGATGGTTGTTTATATAAATTGATATCAAGTCTTTGCCACCTTTGAAATGACAATCATCCAATGCCTCCTGTGAAACCGGGATGAATTTACTTTTTGCGTTGGTAGTACCAGAGGATTTTGCGAACCACCGGATTTCACTGGGCCACAGCAGGTTTTGTTCGCCCTTCATAATTCGGGAGATATACGGAAAGATCTCCTCATAGGTCACCACAGGCACCCGTTCGGAAAACTCGGCAGAGCTTGTTATACTATGAAAATGATATCTTTTGCCGTATTCAGTGTCTTTTGCCTGTTTTACTAGTTTCTCAAATAATTCATTCTGCACCTCCACAGGGTATTTCATAAACAGTTCCACCTCGTGAATCCGCTTTTTCATTACCCAGGAGAGTATGGAATTAATGAGAGCCACTTTAAATTTTACGCTTTAACTCAAAATGTTTTCCTAGGTACACCCTCCTTACTTGTTCGTCGTTGGCTAGTTCTTCCGCACTACCTGAGCGCAAAAGATTCCCCTCTGTCATTATATAAGCGCGATCGGTAATTGACAATGTTTCAGTTACGTTATGGTCAGTGATAAGTATGCCGATGTTCTTTTTGCGCAACCGGGCCACTATGGTTTGTATCTCCTCCACCGCAATAGGGTCCACCCCGGCAAACGGTTCATCTAATAACACGAAGTGGGGATCCACGGCCAGGGCCCTGGCTATTTCTGTTCGTCGTCTTTCGCCTCCAGAAAGCAACACACCTTTATTTTTCCGGACCACATTTAGGCTGAATTCCTGGAGTAATTGCTCCATCTTGTCTTTTTGTTGTTGTTTGCTGAGATCTGACATCTCCAGTACCAACATTATATTCTCCTCAACGGTAAGGTGCCGAAATACTGAAGCCTCCTGGGCTAGGTAACCAATCCCTCGTTTAGCCCTTTTGTACATGGGCAGTTTGGTTATGTTTTCGTCGTCTAGAAATATTTCTCCACTGTTTGGCTTAACCAGCCCAACAATCATATAAAATGTGGTGGTCTTCCCGGCCCCATTAGGCCCTAATAGTCCGACAATCTCGCCCCGTTCAACTGTGACCGTAACTTGATTTACCACAGTTCTCTTGCCGTATTTCTTAACCAATTTTTCTCCTCTCAGTATCATGACTGTAATTTAATATCCTTAACCATCATTTGTAAGGATCTTTCACCCCGAAAGTTATTTATTTCCAAGGTATAGGCTACATCGAAAGAAGCGCCTGCTTGTAATTCCTCCGCATATTTCGACATACCGAAAGCCACACCATCAAAATATTTGCCAGATGACGATTTTATTCGAAATTTTAAATGCTTTTCTTTAAGCACCCGGGTTCCGGAATGCGTTTTTAATCCCTTAGTAACAAAAACTGGTGTCATATTGCCTGGCCCAAACGGTCCTATTTGCCTTAGCACGTTATAGAAATTATCATTTATATCCTCCAATGACAATTCGTGGTCTATTTCTAACCTAGGGGTCAGCATTTCCTCAGTTATTGACGCCGACACCACCTCCTCAAACCGCTTTTGAAAGTCCTCGATCTTCTCCAATGGTAAAGTTAAGCCAGCGGCATATTTATGTCCACCGTAGGCATCCAAAAGGTCGGAACAAGCAGAGATTGCCTCATAAATATCGAATCCCGGTACCGAACGTGCTGACCCGGTAGCTTTATTCTGCGATTGCGTTAAAATAATGGTTGGTCGATAATATTCCTCTATGCAACGGGAAGCGACTATCCCAATCACACCTTTATGCCAGTGCTCTTGGTAAAGTACCGTTGACCTGGCGCCTTCATGATGTGCTGTCTCCGCAATCATAGCCAGTGCTTCCCTGGTAGTGTTTGAATCCTTTTCTTTTCGTAAGCTGTTGTTCTGATCAACATTATCGGCCCATTTTGCAGCCTCCCTGCCACTCTCTGAAAGCAACAACTTCACAGCAGACTTGGCGTGATCGATCCGACCCGCTGCATTTATTCTGGGGGCAAGACCAAAAACCACCTCAGAAATTCCTACCTGTACCTGGCTGCTAATTCCACCAATATCCAACAATGCTTTTAATCCCGGCCTGGGGTGCTTATTTAATTTTTTAAGTCCATAGTAACTCAACACCCGGTTTTCTCCGGTAATTGGGACTATGTCTGCCGCAATACTCACTGCTACTAAGTCCAGGAATTCGTAGATAGTTTCTACGGGAATACTGCGTTGAATACCGATGGCCTGGATCAATTTAAAACCTACTCCACAACCTGTTAGTTCCTTATAGGGATAAGTACATCCCCTTTGTTTCGCATCAAGCACCGCAGCGGCAGGCGGGAGTACCTCTCCAGGAAAGTGATGATCACATATTATAAATTTCAGCCCATTAGACACTCCTTTTGCTACTAAGTCCACCGCTTTGATGCCACAATCCAGGGTGATTATCAGTTTGTAATCCCGATCGATCGCGTGCTGCAACCCCATCTCTGATAATCCATAGCCTTCAGTGTACCGGTCCGGGATATAATAATCAATCTTGGCATATAGGGTTTTTAAAAAACCATAAACCAAAGAAACTGCTGTGGTACCATCTACATCATAATCTCCGTAAATAAGAATCTTTTCACCTGCGCTTATCGCCTTTTCAACAGTTTCGACAGCGGTGGCCATGTCTTTCATCAGAAAAGGATCATGTAACAGGTCAAGGGAGGGTCTGAAAAAAGTCCTGGCTTTTTCAAAAGTGTCTATGCCCCGTTGGACCAGGATGGCGGCCAAGGCGTGATTAATATTAAGTTGGTTAGCTAAGAACTGTACCTTTGATGGTTCGGGAGGCCTTTGGTAAACCCATTTTTTTTGCATGCATTGTAAAGTAATGAATTAGAATCTCAACTTTAATAAATTACATAAGGGTGGATGTAATTATGTACTTTGTGCTGATTTTGGTTTTCTACCTGTTGGAAGATAGTTGGTCTGCTAACTATTAAAGGAATTCTGGTAGGTTATATGACTCCTTCCAGAACGTCTTTCATGGGGACCCGCCGTCCATCCTTATAAGGAACGATCCAGGCGTCTTTTACTCCCATCTCCCTTAAATATTGTTTGAACTTATCTGCTTGCCAGTAGTCTGTAAAATTGCCCAGTGTGTATCGTTGGGTGCCATCCCCATCAACTTCCCCGCCAAAGTTGTCACTACTCCCGAAATACTTTGACAGGTCTTTGTTTCGAAAAGCTCCAATCTGGACTTTAAACAGCACGCCTTTGGCAACTTTAGTATTGGCAGTACTAGCCTCCCCTGAGCTGACGTCGATCACGCCGGTTTCCGCCAGATCCTGCTCCAGATTTTGTACTTTTCCTTGTAGAATTGCCACTTCCTCTTGTTTTTGTTGAAGCTCAGATTGAGCTTCAGATATCTCAGCAGTCATCTGGTTGACTTGTTGTTGAAGCGCCGTGTTCTGATCGATCATGTTCTTGTAATCCTCCACGCTCATGGCCTTTTTGCTCCTTTTCCATTCTTTGGCCTCTTGTTTGGAAAGTTGAGCATATAAAACACCAGTTCCTAAAAAAGTGAGTGCAGCGAATAAAAATAGTAGCTTTTTCATTATTCCAAGATTATGTGTTAATGCGAATCTACAAAAATATGCAGCACAATGTCAAAAATAGGGGTGAATTTGTGGCTTCCGCATAGTCTACACCTTTAGAATATGTTCCGTAGCTCCAAGCTACGGAAAGCTGCATGGAAGCTGCGTGATATTTATTTTATGCAGCTGTTGGTAGCTTGTAGCTACCAACGTATGTCATCAGCAACCCAGCTCTACTCACCGATCATCTTCAACGGGTCCACCCATTGGTCAAACTGTTCATTGGTCAGCAAGCCCAGGTCCAGGGCAGCCTTTCTCAGGGTAGTCCCTTCCTTGTGGGCCTTTTTGGCAATTTTCGCGGCATTCTCATAACCTATATGGGGATTAAGTGCGGTAACTAACATAAGTGATTGCTCCAATTTATCGCTGATCACCTCAAGGTTTGGCTCAATTCCCACTGCACAATTTTTTCTAAACGACTCACAAACGTCAGCCAGTAACTGCGCACTATTAAGCAAATTGTACACCATCATGGGCTTGAAAACATTCAGCTCAAAGTGTCCGTTCATGCCGCCGATGGAGATAGCTGTATCCATCCCTACTACCTGGGCACACACCATAGTTAGCGCTTCACATTGGGTTGGATTTACTTTTCCCGGCATGATCGAAGATCCCGGCTCATTCTCTGGAATAGTGATCTCTCCGATCCCGCTTCTGGGTCCGGAGGAGAGCATGCGAATGTCATTCCCGATCTTCATTAAACTCACTGCTAACTGCTTCAAGGCCCCTGATGTTTCCACAATGGCATCATGGGCAGCCAAAGCTTCAAACTTATTTTGGGCGGTTACGAAGGGCAAACCACTTATTTTGGCAATCTCTTCCGCTACTTGTTCCGTATATCCTTTTGGCGTATTTAACCCTGTTCCCACAGCGGTACCACCCAGTGCCAACTCCGAAAGATGGCCGAGCGTATTTTTTAGAGCTGCTAATCCATGGTCCAATTGTGAAACATAACCGCTAAATTCGTAACCGAGTGTCAATGGAGTAGCGTCCATAAAGTGTGTTCGTCCGATTTTAACGACCTTTGAAAATGAGGCAGCTTTCGAATCCAGAACATCCCTTAGGGCTTGGACCTTGGGTATGGTTTCTTCTACAATTTTCTGGTACGATGCGATGTGCATTGCCGTAGGGAAGGTGTCATTTGACGATTGTGATTGGTTAACATCGTCATTGGGATGAACTACTTTCTGTTGGTCTTCTAAGCTACCGCCTGAAATTACATGGGCCCGGTTAGCAATAACCTCATTGACATTCATATTACTCTGGGTTCCGGATCCGGTTTGCCAGACCTTCAGAGGGAACTGATCGTCCAGTGTTCCATTTAGAATTTCATCACATACCTGGCAGATCAGATTTGACCTGGACTCATCCAGAACTCCGAGAGATTGGTTGGTCAATGCTGCCGCTTTCTTCAGTACAGCGAATGCGCGGATAATTTCAATGGGCATTTTCATTGCTTCCCCCCCGATAGCAAAGTTTTGCAATGATCTTTGGGTTTGCGCTCCCCAATATTTATCGGCGGGCACCTCGATGGGGCCCATGGTATCATTCTCAATTCTATAAGACATAGCTTGTAGTAATTTTCAAAAATTTAAAGTTAGCACTTTGAAATTAGAAATTAGGAATTGACGCTTGGCGCTGAGCGCAAGGCGTTAAGTTCTCAACTATAGCCGTCCCATTTTCTCCAGCATTGACCAAACCACAATACCCACACTGACTGAAATATTCAATGAGTGCTTGGTGCCATATTGCGGAATTTCCAGACAATGCTGTGCCAGCGGCAACAGACTTTCGTTTACTCCGAACACCTCGTTTCCAAAAACCAAAGCATACTTATTTTCAGGGCAAGGCTGAAAATCCATCAACATCACACTGGCATCAGTCTGTTCAACTAATACAATTTCGTATTGTTGCCGGAGCTGAAGTACTACTTCCTTAACATCCTCTGCATACTCCCAGTCTACCGAATCAGTGGCACCCAGGGCCGTCTTGTTGATCTCACGATGGGGTGGCTTACCGGTTATTCCACATAGGTAAATCTTTTCCAGTAAAAATGCGTCTGCAGTGCGAAAGGCTGAACCCACGTTGTTCAGGCTCCTGACATCATCCAAAATCAACACCAGCGAATTCTTTTGATGCGCCTTAAAAGACTGTAGATCCAGTCGCGGCAACTCCTGATTTAGTAGCTTTCGCATGTATATTTTGTTTTATTTTTTAGGGACCCTGTCAATACTTATATTTCTGTAAATTTACCGCTAACTTGTTCCCACTTCAGTAGTTCACATGACCAAAGCAAAGGTAAAAAAAGAACGGGAAACTCCTTTAATGAAGCAGTACAATGCCATTAAAGCTAAACATCCCGGAGCTTTATTACTTTTCAGAGTAGGAGATTTTTACGAAACATTTGGCGAGGACGCCATAGTAGCGAGTCAGGTGTTGGATATTGTGCTTACCAAACGGGCCAATGGGGCGGCCTCCCACATTGAACTGGCGGGTTTTCCGCACCATGCTTTAGACACCTATTTGCCAAAGCTGGTCCGTGCTGGCCACAGGGTGGCAATCTGCGATCAACTGGAAGACCCCAAACAGGCCAAGGGCATAGTCAAGCGGGGAATTACAGAGCTGGTCACGCCGGGGGTTACCTTCAACGACCATGTACTTGAATCCAACAGCAACAATTATCTATCTGCTGTTTATCTGGAAAATATCAGGGCCGGTATTGCGTTTCTAGACATCTCCACCGGGGAGTTTACCGGTACCGAAGGTACCCATTCAGAAATTGAGAAACTGATTCAAAGTTTTGACCCCACCGAGATTCTTTTCAGTAAAGGGCAGAAAGAAGTATTTCACCACTTTATGAAAACAGACCTCAGGCAGGACCGCCACCTCTTCCCATTGGAGGACTGGATATTTGGATCAGATTTTGGCTATGAAAAATTGACCCAGCAGTTAGGAGCTACCAATCTTAAGGGGTATGGGTTCCAGGACTTACCCCTGGCCACCCGTGCTGCAGGAGCAATCCTCCAGTATCTGGAAATAACTGAACATAAGGACCAGAGGCATATTTCGGGAATCAGCCGGATCGAGAATGAATTGTATGTTTGGCTGGATAAGTTTACCATCCGCAACCTGGAACTGGTGCGGGCCCAGCAAGAAGGTGGTATTCCTTTAATCCGGATACTGGACCGAACGGCTACTGCTATGGGCAGCCGTAAAATGAAAAAATGGCTGCTACTACCCCTCAAGGATAAAACTGCAATTAATACCCGACTTCAGACAGTAAGTGGGCTAATTAATGATCCTGATCTGCTAGAAGGATTAGTCAAAGAGATGAGATCAATGGCCGACCTTGAACGTCTGATCAGCAAAGTAGCAGTAGGGAGGATTAACCCCAGGGAATTTGTCTCTCTAAAACGTACCCTCCGGAGTTGTACCCCCCTGATTAAAGCCCTTTCAAACAGCGCTAATCCTGCCCTTGCAGACTGGACCAAAGAATTCAGCACCTGTGATGAACTGGTGAATCGTATTGACAACATGCTGAAAGAAGATGCGCCTTTACTAATTTCTCAGGGGAAAATGATTAATGATGGCGTAGATGTTGAACTGGACCGGCAGAGGGCCATTGCTTATTCAGGAAAAGACTATCTACTGCAAATGCAGCAAACAGAATCTGAGCGTACAGGCATCAGTTCACTAAAAATTGGTTACAACAGAGTGTTTGGTTATTATCTGGAAGTTACCCACATACACAAGGATAAAGTCCCTGAAGAATGGATAAGGAAACAAACATTGGTCAATGCTGAGCGGTACATTACGCCCGAACTCAAGACCTATGAGGAAAAGATACTGAATGCGGAAGACCAGCTGGCTGATATAGAACAACGACTGTTTCTTGAATTATTAGAATTTGCCAAGGGATTTATCCAGCCCGTTCAAAAGAACGCCCAGTTGATCGGGGCGTTGGATGTACTATGCTCATTCGCCAGTACTGCCCTAAAAAACAAATACTGCCTTCCAACTATTTCCGAATCACTGGTACTTGACATCAAGCAGGGACGGCATCCAGTGATCGAGCATGAGCTTCCATTGGGAGAAACCTATGTACCAAATGATGTATACCTGGATCCTGAAACACAGCAGATCATGATTATTACCGGGCCCAATATGGCTGGAAAATCTGCCTTACTAAGACAAACCGCACTGATCGTACTGATGGCGCAGATGGGTAGCTACGTACCTGCACAAAGCGCTGAAATCGGATTAGTGGACAAGGTATTTACCAGGGTGGGCGCTTCCGACAACCTGACCCAGGGAGAATCCACCTTTATGCTGGAGATGATGGAGACCGCCAGCATTCTTAATAATCTAAGTTCGCAAAGTCTGTTACTTATGGACGAGATCGGGCGCGGTACCAGTACTTATGACGGGGTAAGCATTGCCTGGTCGATTGTAGAATATCTGCATAACCATAAACTGCATCGTCCCAAAACATTGTTTGCCACCCACTACCACGAGCTGAACCAATTGGCAGAAACTCATGAAAGGGTAAAGAATTTCAACGTCTCAGTGAAGGAAGTAGGAAACAAAGTGATATTCATGAGAAAACTTAAGCCGGGAGGGTCGCAACACAGCTTCGGAATACACGTAGCACAAATGGCCGGAATGCCTAATAATGTAGTGATCAGGGCCAATGAAATACTACATCATCTGGAAAAAGAAAAAGTACAAGAACAAAAAGAAGACTTGCTTAAAGAATTACCTGCCCCAAGCCTTCAACTGCAGTTATTTGAATCCAGTCCTGCCTTTAAGAAAGTGACCGGGCTACTAGACCTGCTGGATATCAATACCATTAGTCCGGTAGAGGCGCTGTTGAAGTTGAATGAGTTGAAGATCATGTTGGAAGAGGAAAAATAGCGTGGCAAAAGGGCTTCGCGCAGGGCGCTTGGCGCTCGGGGCTCGGAATTAAGATCAGCTGACAGTTTATGATTTAGTAGTTCCAGCAAAAGCGAGGAGCTGCATACCCTCATGCCCATTTCGATCCGGTAAATTATCCCCTTTTCAATCAAACCACAACTAACCGTTAAAATAGGGATTTGAATCTGCAATTTGGAAGACAGTGCAAATATAAAATCAAAGGCGCCTAATTCAATTTAGTTTTTGAATACCAGTCCGGGGTACCAAACCACTGGTCCATTTCCTTTTCGAAAGGTTCATAGATTTCTGGCGTTGGAGGAAAGAGCCTTTGAATTTAAGTATGAAATCCCGGCAAAGAACAAGTTGACCTTAACCGTGGGAGTTACCAAACATCGAATAACCGAAGAGAATGCTGAATACAATGGGATACTTGGCAAATACCCGCTATCCATAGAGGTATTCCGGAAAGAATATGAAATGAACATATACCAATAAGCGATTACTCCGGAAAGGATAAATTATAAGTGATGAATGCGGGCCATCAAATCTGAATAAAAATTTGACTAAACATAATAATCCGCTAGCTTTAAGTAATTACTTACTGAGTTTTTACCCACTACACAAATAATCAAATTATGACTGTTAGATCTGCAAAAGCCCATTGGAATGGAACCTTAAAAGAAGGTAAGGGCGTAATGAATTTTAGTGACTATAATGGACCATTTACCTTTGCTTCCCGTTTTGAAGAAGGTGAGGGAACAAACCCCGAGGAATTGGTCGGCGCTGCTCATGCAGGATGTTACTCAATGTTTCTTTCTGCACTAATTAGTAATAAAGACTTAACTCCTCAAAGTGTAGCGACCAGTGCATCGGTAACGCTGGGAAGTGATGATACCGGTCCTTGCATAACCCATATAAAATTAGTTTGCGAAGTCACCTGTGAAGGATTGACAGCAGAATTATTTGATGAATTAAAACTAGCGGCAAAAGAGAAATGTCCAATCTCCAGACTTTATGCAGGAAGCACCGCCACTATTGAATTGGACGCCACACTGGTAAGTTAAGATAACCCTGTTTATTGGCTTTCCATGGTTGATAAGATAATGAATACATCAACTTTGCCAAATCATGGAAGAATAGCGTCTATTGACATCCTGAGGGCACTCACCATGTTTTTCATGCTCTTTGTTAATGACCTGTGGACACTCCATGACATTCCAAAATGGATGGGCCATATGCCGGCTGATGCTGATGCCATGGGGTTTGCGGATATTATCTTCCCTTTGTTCATGTTTATTGTTGGCTTGTCCATCCCTATGGCCATAAACGCCCGTAAAAGAAAAGGTGAGGGCAATCTAAAAATATCCATCCATATTTTAAATCGTACCCTGGCTTTGGTGGTCATGGGGTATTTTATGGTGAACCTAGAGAATATTAATAAAGACCTGCTTCCCTTTAGTAAACATGTTTGGCAAATTCTGATGGCTTTGGCTTTTGTATTAATCTGGAACAGTTACAAACCAGGCACTTATTGGGACAGAGTACCGATATGGCTCACCAGGATGCTGGGAATTCTGATGCTGATTTTTTTGGCCTATGTTTATAAAGGTGGCACTATTGATGATCCAGGCTGGATGGAACCTCATTGGTGGGGAATCTTGGGTATTATTGGCTGGGCCTATTTATTCAGCGCCTTTGTTTACCTGTTACTTGGCAATAATTTGCTGCAGATTGCGCTGGTATGGGGAATCTTACATCTTTTGCATCTGGCACAATATGTTGATGCCTTATCGGCTTTTTCCTCGATCAAATTAGTGGTGGGATTTTCAAATCATATATGTATATTGAGTGGTTGCTTGGCTACCATGATCTACTTAAACTACAGCCATAAGGAAAGCAGCAAACAGTTTCTGACCATCTTGTTGGTACTGGCCATATTGATCACCGCTTACGGTTTTATGGTTAGGCCTTTTGGCGGAATAGCCAAATTAGGAGGGACACCTTCCTGGACAGATATCAGTGTAGGTGTAGGCCTGGCATCTTTTGCGGTGCTCTTCATTATAGCAGATATCTTCAACCGGACAGGTTGGGCAAAAGTATTTGCTCCTGCCGGTAGAAGTACCCTGACCGCCTACTTGATTCCGTACTTTTACTATGCCATCATGTCGTTATTGGCTATATATCTCCCTGAGTTTTTAAGGGGCGGGATGATTGGCATCATCAAGTCGTTGCTGTTTTCTCTACTGATCATTTGGATTACTTTTTTGTTCGAAAAAGCACATCTGAAATTAAGGATATAGATAAGCAATTAATTACTTTAAGCTGGAATTGTTATTTAAACTGTATTATAAATTTTGAATGTTATGAAGAAGTGTTTGTTACTCCTGAGTTTCACCTGCCTGGTGGTTTTTAATGGCCATTCACAAAATAAACTGGATGCAATACTCCCGGTGCGCGGCATTTGCATGGGTGCGCCCACATCAGAGGGACTGGATCAGTTCATTGATTTCATCAAGGACGAGTTGGTCCCCAGGAAGCTGAACACCATTGTCTTAAGGATCGGCTACAACTACCAGTACAAATCCCGTCCGGAACTGGTCGGTGATGATGCCCTTTCAAAAAAGGAAGTAAAAAAGATAGTGAAAGCTTGCAAGGCTGGTGGTATTAAAATCGTGCCTCTGGTTAACCTGCTGGGGCATCAGTCGTGGTATGCTAAGGTAGGAAAATTGCTGGAAAACTATC
>CAZOJZ010000130.1:0-4116 GCA_964580205.1 uncultured Roseivirgaceae bacterium | reverse complement strand
CAGCCGAGGCATAGTAAACCAACTCCCTATCAGAAGAGAAAAACGGATCCAAATCAATTGCCGGTTCGTCAATCAAAACTGTTTCGTTATTGGTGATGAGGTCCAAAACAACTATGTGCGTATCACTTCCATCATCCCTTACAAATACTAATTTTTTGCCATCAGGGGACCATTCCGGTCGGGAATCCATCCCAGGTGAACTGGTAATTCTCTTGGCAGCCATGGTTTGAAGATCAAGCAGCCAAAGCCATCCCTTGGCGGCAAAAGCAAGCTGGTTATTTACTGGAGAGGGCGCCGGATCCATGGGGCCTGATGTAAGTATCGGTAGTTCAAAGCCCTCCAAATATACATGATGCCCATGGTCCTGGACCTTAGGATACCGATTGGTCCACTGGGCAGAAGCAGGTAATATGAACACTAGGGAAATTAAAATTGAAAGGAGGCGGCTATTCATGAAAATCAGCTTGATTGATTATTAACTACAAGCTAAGGAAACCCGGGACAACCAAAAAATTTGCGAGGTGATGCACAAAAATTTATTGAGGATCTACCTGTCGATACGCTTGTACGGTGGCAATCTCTCCCTCCTTTCCCGAAATGCTAGTGCCATGCTCCAGCCCTAAGAAGCCACGATAGCCCCTGTCATGAATAAATTGCAGTACGTTTTTGTAATTGATCTCGCCAGTCCCTGGTTCATTGCGCCCTGGAGTATCGCCAATCTGGAAATAGCCCACCTCATCCCATGCCAGTTCCAAAGTTGGAATAATATTTCCTTCCTGAATTTGTACGTGGTAGATGTCGAATAAGATCTTCACGTTCGGGCTGCTAACCCCTTTTACTAAAGCGAAAGCTTGGGATACCGTGTGCAGAAACATACCAGGGTGATCGATCTTGTGATTCATGGGTTCTATAACCATAGTAATTCCTTCCGGCTGATAGATATCCATCAGGCGTTTAGTCATTTCAATAGCATTGGCCAATTGAAAATCCCAGGATAACCTGGGATCAGCCAGCCCCAGTACGTTATGAACAGTTTTAGTGCCCATTCTTTTGGCAATTTCCACTGAACGCAAGGCATCTTTAACTACTGACTCTCTCAGCTCTTCGTCCTGACCGGCAAAAGTGACCTCTGAAAATGTAACCGTCCCCACAAACTGCCCAAATTCCATCCCCAATTGGTGGATCAGTTGACTGATGGCTTCCTGCTCAAGGTTACTCCGTTGCCTCAACGAGGTACTTTCCCAGGCCCTGAAGCCCTGATCGTAGGCCCATCGGATTTGATCCAGTGGATCACTCCCAGCTATGTCCGCAAACAATCCAAAATCAGGGGAGAACTTCATATTGAACGGTTCATTGCTGTATAAGGCTGTTGAAATTAACGGAAATGCTGGTTGAGTCGCCAGCAAGGCGGCTCCGGTAAGTCCACGCGTTATAAATTTTCTTCTGTTCATTTATTGTGCATTATAACGAGCTAGTACTCCAATTCCTTCCCTATAATATAGGCCATTAAATCCGCAAATTCCTGTTCCGTCAGCAGCTGGTCCAATCCCTGGGGCATCATGGAGATATCTGAAGGCTCAATCTTAATGATGTCGCTGGTAAGTATTCGCACAGAAGTCTCGGGGGCTGTTCCCAGCAAGATCATCTCCGGTGTTTTCTGTTGAATGATTCCTCGAAACTCCCCATTAGCAGTGGTGATTTTATAAGTTTCATATTCCCGGACAAAGCTCACGCTGGGATAAACAATTGCTTCTATAATATCATGTACCGATCGGTCTTTCTGTATGGCAGTCAGATCAGGCCCCAAGGTCCCACCTGCTTCCGCCATAGTATGGCAGGTAAAACATATTGCTTTACCAAAATACAATGCCCTGCCTCGCTCCTCACTGCCCCCGACAGCAGATTGTCCTAGCTCGGATATGCGCTGAAATCTTTCCTGACGGACCTGCCTTAGCTCCAGTACTAAATCATTAACATCAGCATCAATTTCAGAAGGGTAATTTGTGAATAGTTCGTTAAGGTAGTCCTCAGTCAGATTGTCCAAACTGGGCAATCCCAGTAAATGAGCAGCTAATTTGCTCCCAACCCGGACATCACTCACCCCCTCAAAGGCAGGCAGCAGCCTGGGTAAAATGAAGGGGTCAATGTTAATAAGCACCTCATTTGACAAATGCAATAGTTGTTCTAAGCTAAGTTCGGCAGCAGAAAGTGTGGTTGCTGCCTGCTGTGATATAGTTGGAGACTCTTTGAGCAATAATTGTTTAGAAAGGATTGAATACTGCTGTACGGTCAAGGTTTGTTGCTCATACAACAAGGCATCTATCGCGGCAATCCTAAGCGAAATTGGGTTACCCTGATCACCAATTATTTTATCCAACTGCGATTTCAAACCCGAAATACTCCGCAGTTTAATCAACTCGACAGCACCCAGCATTAATACCGGATTAGAAGAATCATTGATTAATATTCCGATCTGGTCCGCCCATATAGGAGGGAAAGGATCTACCTGACAATTTTTCATGTTTGTCATGGCAAATAGTTTCAGGTCCTGGCTTCCGCTACTTAACAACTCATTGAGAAATTGCTGCATTTCTCCGGTGCCACAATAACTGTCAATAATGTCTCCATATATAGTTGTCTGCTCGAATGAGGCCACTTTATTCATTTTCTTCCTTAGATAACTGATCATCTCTGCCGACCATTCAGGATGGTGGGAAGCCACCCAAAGTGCGGTTTTCCTCAAAGAAGGATGATCAAAATAAGCGGTTACCTGTGCGGCATTTAATCCACCGGATGGCATTTGATCCAGGGCAATTAAAGCAGCTTCAAGCACTGGGTCGGATCTGCTTTTTAAGGCAGCTAGAACCTCTTCTGGCCTATCAATGGAAATTAGTGCATAAATTATAGCGTGATTTACAAATCTGTCGTTGGCGCTTTCTGCTGCTTCTAGCAACCGAGGCACAGCGCTTTTATCGCCAATCTGACCTAAGGCAGTCGCTGCCTGTCGCCTTACCGGACTGTCGTCATCTGCAAGCATACCAGTCAACAGGTCTACAAACCTGTTATCCCCAGTCAATCCAGCAACTTTAGCGGTTGCCACTCGAACTTCCAGGTTATGGTCACTGAACCCCTGCACAATTGCTTCCCAGGATTCATTAGTGTTGATCCGATACAATCCAAACACCGCTTTGGTACGGGCATCAACTGAGGAGGATTCCCTGAGTATGTCCGTTAGCACCAAGATGGCCCTGTTACCCTGGGCGATTAACTCTGATTGTGCCCTGTCCGATAAAAATGGCCTGGGGTCTTCCAGATAAATTGCAAGCTCTTCTAAACCAATGCCCGCCCAATCAATGTCATTCCCATAGGGATCCTCTATTCGCTGCGCATTGACCCTTTTTATGCGATAAATACCCCCTTTCCATTGAGGTTTTGAAACTTGCGAAAGTGGGCAACCCTTAATAAACCAGCCACCGGTTTCCACTACCAGCAAACTGCCATCGGCATCTTCTAAAACATCAGTGGGATGAAAGTCTTCGTTTTCGGACCATAGAAATACCTCATCTTCGGTATTAAATGAGGCTCCTTTTCTTGAGAGATGGTGTCGAATCACCTGGTGGGTATTGAACTGAGCGCTGAAATAATTGTCTTTGAAATCCTCGCCAAACAACGAACTCCGATAAATACCTATTCCTGATGGCGCAGCGCGGGAATATTGCGTCACTACCGGCATAAGATCTCCAGTGAGTGGCAGACTATCTCTTGTAATGTTCGAGTTCTTTTTCCCATACACACCTCCCTCAATCCAATAAGTAATAGCATCTCGTAGTCCTCGTTGAGGGTCCACAAAAAAAGTCTGGGTACCGATGACTTCACCAGCCGCGGTAAAGGTCAGCTCTACTGGATTATTCATACCCCCAGCCGAAACCCACTCCAAATCGGATCCATCGGGTCTGATTTTCCAAATTCGGGCTGTTTCTCCCTTCATTTGTTCGCCTTCCTGTGAAACCACATCAAACCCCATGATGGCACTGGTCAGGTATAACCATCCATCAGGTCCCTGAAAAGGACCTATTAAACTATTTGCGTTTACATTTAAGACCCACCCCGAAAGCA
>CAZOJZ010000129.1:0-11402 GCA_964580205.1 uncultured Roseivirgaceae bacterium | reverse complement strand
ATCAGTTAATCCATTTGCATGGACAAACACATCTTTACTCCCGTCATCAGGGGCGATGAATCCGAATCCTTTGGCATTGTTGAAAAATTTCACTGTTCCGTTACTCATGATTAAAATATTAAAATGAAATACAAATGTAGTTGTTTATAGTTCCTGTACACAATTTTTTTATATACGTATATTTGATCCTCAAAAATTAGACAATTCAGCGATATTCCAATTCCGGAACGTAGGACTCCGTAGGCCAGGAAAGCGAGGCATTGAATACAAATTAGCTTATGCATGATTAATAAGATTATTGACTAAACAAAATACCAATTGAAATTGGTTACTACCCATCTATGCAATTATATACATTTGGCGGCAAATTTGTCTGGCTCAACAACCTTATTTAAATCAGATACTAATGGGTCAGTAATCGATCATATTTTGTATAAGGGCCTTAATCCATCTCCTTCTGTTCAATTTACCTTTTTTGATTATGACAATGACGGGTATCTGGAGGTATTTGTGGCTAATTATCCGCAGTTTGGGGTGAGTCAGGGCAATTACTACTATAGCCAGGCCTGCAAACCTCTGGCCATGATAATCCCATATTTAGAACGCATTTTTTTGTAAATTCAAAGTTATGAACAATCCTGCTAAAAGTACCTTCGCAACATCTAATTCATTGGCACTTCTATGCATCTTTGTTTGTCTTTTCTATACCATTCCCGCGGTTGGGCAGTCAGTACTGCCCTTACCCTATACGCTGAGTTCAGACCAGATGTTGAAATACACCCAGCTCTATGCGGGTAAACGATTTCCTGACAATCGGCCTTATGTCTCCGACCAGTTGTTGAAACGCTTTAGATTGGTCACAATTGAGGAAGCATGGGCGGTGCTAAGAAGTCACCAGTACACCAATCAATTTCAGGGAAAATGGGAGATCACACATGAGAACCCAGTGTTGGTTGGCAGGGCGGTAACCTGTAATTTCATTCCCCATAGACCGGATATTGCGGCTATGGTGGCAGTAGAGGGTCAAAAAATGGGACTTGAAGGTAGGGACAAACATTGGATCATGGACCAACTTCAACCAGGCGACGTATTGGTGGTAGATTTATTGGACAAACAGATCGGCGGAGCATTTATAGGAGACAATCTAGCCAATTTGATTTCACAGAAAACAGGTACCGGATGTGTTATTTGGGGAGGAGCACGGGACCTTGCCGGCATATTGGAACTCAAAGATTTTATTGTATTCAACAGAAATTGGGATCCATCCAACTCCATTACCTATGACAAGACAATGATCATTGGATATAATACTCCGATCGTTATCGGCCGTGCTGCGGTCATGCCCGGTGATGTAGTGCTTGGACTTAGAGAGGGCATCATATTTGTTCCTGCTCATCTTGCTTTAGAGGTGGTGGAAACATCAGAATGGACCCGGCTCCAGGATGAATTTGGTCACACCAGACTCAGGGAAGGGATTTACACAGGTGGTGAAATCGACAGTGGTTGGACCGACGCCATTACCCAAGATTTTCACTCATGGTTACGAGCTAAATTGAAAGATCTGCCAATTGAACAACAGGAAATGATTAAGGGAGAAGATTGGTATTGAGACCCTCGACTCTTTTTCGAAACGTCAATTTTCTAACTCATCCTCTGAATGCGATTATTCTAGCAATTCACCATCAATCATTACTTGTCCAAGATACCATGAGTAGTCCTCATAGTCTTGTGGATTGTCCATGGTATTCCCCATTTCACTCAAAATTGTTTGCTTATCAAATGGAGTAGTCAATGCTGTGAACTTAACTTCATGGACAGCATCCTTTAAGTTTCTTTCCAAAAAATAATTGGTTCTATAGTAGGTGCAATATTTGTCAAAACGTGAGATGGTGTCGGTTACAAGATGGTCAATTTCAATGATTATTTTCCCAGTTCCAGGTCCCATAATATCCAATATCCCCACCGATTTACCTTTAAACTTCAATGTTATAAAATCACCGGATGCACTGCTCTTTGCCACTTTTGGGAGATATCTTCTAAACTTATAAACCACCTCATTGCTAGCTGAATCATAAATATTCCAACCCCCGCTGGCAGTAATTTGGTCGAGATTAACCAATTTCGTATTGAACAGATGATCTTGATCCATAGGAGTAGTCAGGGGATGGGCAAACATATTGTTGATCGGCTGGTGTTGTTTCAAGGCACGCTCAAACGATCTTTCTAAAATTTGATGGTAAATCCGATGACCTGCTCTTTTGATATGGATGTACTCCATCTTTCGAGAACACAGGCAACCCGTTCTCGGTTTCTATATCCCCTTTATAAATCAGGGTACTGTCTTTCAGGCTTTTGGTGACTTCCCATGCAAAATTGATTGATGGTATTCCGTAGGTTGAAGCAACTTCTTCCATGGCAAGTACTGACAATGGAAGCTGCCCCTTCAGGTAGTCAGTAATGAAGCTGGTACGGATGGTGTAAATGAAACAGATATCCGTTCTAGGGTTGTCGGCCCATATTTGTCTAACTATTCCTTCCATGGAGCGGATAATACCTTCTTTAGTTCCATTGGTATCGTTTACCGCAAATTCAACAAAAACCAGGTCGGGCTTAAATTTTAAAACATGGGATTGTAACCTGTAAGCTCCAAATTCAGATCCTATGCCTCCTATTGCCGCATTTACCTCCTTGAATATCTAGTCAGGATGTTGCTTGTTGAAGTAATCAAAGGAAAGCACCCTCCAACCTGGCGCCGCGGTTATGCTCCCACACAAATAGGCGATGGAAACAGTATCATTTTCAAGGGTCTTTCTAAAAAAAATTTGAAAGCCATCCCTAACATAAAATTCCCTAGAGTCCTGCTTAGAATCCAGATAGAGTCGCTCCTGGTCTCGTTCTTGGCTTAGGTAGGAAAAAGAAATCATCATGAAACAAGCAAGAAGCAGCAAGGAGGCAGGAGTCTTTGTTAAACTATACATAATTGACGCATGGGCTCTGATTTGGGGCAACCAATATTGGATAGCAGAGTGTGGAGCGTCATGAATCAAATTGTTGCCATTGGAAATACAATCTAGTATATTGACTAACTGTATATTATCCTGTATATTTATGTAATGCTGATATTAATGCTATAATATATTAGGTTTCCCAGAATCGCCGCATGGGAAATCTATTCAAACCAACATAAGTGGCGTACCTTTGGAGAATAATGATGAGTAAAATAGTAGAAGAAGTCACGTCATCAAATGCTGAATATGTAGCTGACTTTGGTGATAAAGGCAGATTACCAATGCCTCCTGGTAGACAATTTGCCATACTTACATGTATGGATGCACGTTTAGATCCTGCTAAATATGCTGGGCTTGCTGAAGGTGACGCTCATGTAATTCGTAATGCCGGTGGTAGGGCGAGTGATGATGCTATTCGTTCCTTGGTAATCTCACATAAACTGTTAGGAACTAAAGAATGGTTCGTAATTCATCATACCGACTGCGGAATGGAAACATTCAATAATGAAATCATGGGCGATTTGCTGTCAAGTAGTCTAAAAACAGCAAGCGTCGATGCTTCGGGTTGGCATGATTCAGGAGATGGACCAGGCACAACTGATGGTAAGTTTATCGAATGGCTAACCATAAGTGACCAAGGCAAAAGTGTATTAGCTGATGTCCAGAGAATAAGAAACAACTCAATGGTGCCATCTGATATTCCAATTTACGGTTATATCTATGATTGTAAAAGTGGAAAGCTTGTGGAGGTACGAGAAGCAACCGAAGCAGGTAAAGCCAACTAAAATAGCTAACAATTTATATTTTCAATTATTTAAAGAGAACGTTATGTTACTTAGAATCAACGACGAAGCCCCTAACTTCACAGCCCAAACCACTCACGGGGAAATAAATTTCCATGAATGGTTAGGTGATAGCTGGGGAGTTTTGTTTTCACATCCAAAAGATTTCACGCCTGTGTGTACCACCGAATTAGGTTATATGGCTGGCTTGGAGCCCGAATTCACCAAAAGGAATTGTAAAGTTATTGGTTTAAGCGTTGATCCAGTAGCAGACCATACTGAATGGGCTAAGGATATAGAAGAAACTCAAGGGTTCGCTGTTAATTATCCAATGATTGGTGATAGTGACTTAGCTGTTGCAAAATTATATAACATGCTACCTGCTGAAGAAGAAGGATCAGAGGGACGTACAGCGATGACAAATGCGACAGTTCGATCAGTATTCATTATTGGCCCAGATAAAAAGATTAAATTAACCTTAACCTATCCAATGACGACAGGACGTAATTTTGATGAAATCTTAAGAGTCATCGATTCTATGCAGTTAACAGCAAAACACAAAGTAGCCACTCCTGTAAATTGGAAAGATGGTGACGATGTAATCATCGTACCCGCTGTTTCTAATGAAGAAGCTGAAACAATGTTTCCAGATGGTTGGAAAACGGTAAAACCTTATTTGAGAACTGTATCGCAACCAAAATGAAAAACTGTTAACAAATCATTGCAGTGGACCGAATACATTCAAGCAATCACGATCAAAGCAGTGATGTAGGTTAAATGGTGGGACCGGCCTTTCGAACACCACGGCCACAGATGTGCATTCACGGAGTCCTATCTTGGCCAAAACCGTTCTTTACTGGCCTATTTTCTTTGAATGCTTTATGTATTTTCCATCAGGCTTCAAGGAGTAAAAGGATTTAAACGGAAGAATTCTCCCTCATCAAAACTTATTTTGTAATTAGAGCCAATTCCTTTATCAGCAAGGTAATAATCAGTGGTAATGACGTGTGCTCCACTTTTGAGGGCCGCATTAAACCGTCGGTAATCTTCATTGCGCGCTTCCCAGGTTCCTGCATCAGCTCTAGTCCGGACCATATATCCTTTTCTAACAAGATCCTTAATTCGTTCAGCTTCACTTATGGGATCGTTAATAATCAAAAACGACGACTCTGGACTTCCTGCAGGCGTTGTAGAAAACATTATTCTATTTTGTAATGAAGGATGATCAGCTAAGTATAAGTCTCGAATTTTTCCTCCCTGATCCAGAATGAACATAAATTTTCCTCTGCACTGATCCAATGCAGGCCAACCTTTGCTAAGTATTGTTTCTTCGAGTGTCTTACCTTTTTCCCTGACAAAATCCGGAGTTATCAATTTGTCTCTGCCAATAACACTCAATATTTCTAGGTCAATACTATCTAATGCCATGCTATCGAACTTTAAAGGTTTAATAGACCCTTCAACATCAATTTCATCTTGTTTTGTATTGATTGTGATAATTATGGGAATGTGGGTGTCGTTTGAATTTGACCACATTTTTACTTCTTTTAGACAATCTTTGAAGAGAAAGCAATTGCTTCTAAAATCTAAACCTTGAACATGAAGCACTTTTAGACCGGGAACGTACATCTTTTTATTAACATCAAAGGCATCAGGCTGGCCACCAGCCTCTGTTATCAAATGCTGGCCTATGGGACATGCATATCTTCCTCCAACAGGATCATGTAAAACATCGATTTCAAGATTTCTAAGCCCAAGGTTCAATTGATCTGTGAGCGATATATGCTCATAATCGAGTTCTAGTGCCATTATTGAGTCTTTTTCAAAAATTATATTCCATAGTTCTGGTTGAATGCCAGTTTTATAGCTATTGTGACTGCCAATAATTTGAATATCATTTAGCCGTGGTCTAAAGTCTGGTTGACACCCTATTAAGAGAATTGAAACAAATACTATCAATATTGTATAATTAGTATTTACTAAAAGACCTTTATTTTTCATTTCTTGGGATTTGTTAATTGACTTTTCAAATTGTAGTTGTCAGAGTTCTTGGCGATCATTAAGTGTTGCTTTCCAGAAACTAATATAGAAGCCACTCATTAAAAAGTAAACAGGAATTTAATTAATTACAGAGAATACCATTAAAGACCGTAAAAGTAAGACTCTATAAAATGTCTGCTTTCTACCGAGGCTGTGTGAAAACACCAATAAAGAGTAAATTGATTCATAGAAACTGAGTGGCGTTAAAATCAGCATTTATGAAAAAATTTATCTCTGGTGAGGACAGGCAACAGTTTTAAGAAGGTATGCAGTAAATTCGTATTGCTGTGTAAGCATATGGGAATGTTTACGCAGTCTGTAATTGCGGTTGATGGCAGTAAATTTAAAGCCGTCAATAGCAGTGATAACAATTACACTGATCGAAAACTCAAGGTTAGAATTGCACAAACTGAGGATCGAGTCGCCCGCTATTTGGATGAGTTAGATAGAGCTGATCAAAAAGGCCATTCACTGCCGGAAGCGCGCGTAACTCATCTTAAGGTTCGGCTAAAGGAGGTAAAAGTATTACTGAGTCGATTAGTAAAAATTGAGGCGCAATGTACCACCGGTGTTTATCGCCGTATTCGTAGAGGAGTTTGTCAGCAAAACTTTTATCGAGGGATTGAACTTAAAATGGTATTTTTGTGCAAAGTGTGGAGAATACACTCTTCTTTCAAATCAAGACTTATAATAATCACTTATCGAACAATTAGTAAGTGATTGTAACTGTCTGACTATCAGTGAATATATAAGTTCTGTATTGGAATATACTTTGTAAGTGGTTAGAGAATTTACTATATAAGACTTGTACAACATCTTGATTCCTGCAGGGTGAAATTGGCTTTCTTGAAACTCATTTTACATTTTTCCGCCTTACAGCTTCTAAGTCCAGATCACTGGAGGATATGTAGCCTCCTTTAATCTTTAAGGAAGCTAGCCGGGCGGCATAGTCGCATGATGGGGAAATCTCTTCCCCGTGATATAAATGTTTGATCAGATAGGCAGCAAAGAAAACGTCTCCAGCACCGGTAAAATCATCAAATTTTTTTACTGGCATGGCCCTAAATGAGAAAGAGTTTGCCTTTGGACGCAAGATTTGCCCTCCTTTGGATCCTTCGGTGATCACCAGTTCCTGAATGTTATATTTGTTGATTAATTGCAAGGGTGTGGTTCTGAAGTGTTCAATTATAACTTCCAACTCTTTTTTTTGGCATTTTATGATGTCAGAACACCACAGTGCTTCATCCAGGTTTTCTGAAACAAAAGTCCGTACCACCTGATTATTGATTTCCCTGACATACCCTTGAACATCGAGAGTTACCAAAGGCTTGCTTTCCTTTTTGGTTTTTTCAAGGTAATTCTTCAAGAATGCTATGGCTCCCGGATGAATGTCCCAAGGATGTAATGGTCCGAGATGGATATGATTTGCCATGGGAAGAGCCTTTTTAACCAATTCTTCTCCGATCGGAACCGCCTGGGTAGGAACTATCTGTATTCTTTGGTCACTTTTAATGTAATTGTTGATGAAACGAGTAGTTTCAGGGCTAAACTCATTATAAACTTTTATTCCCTTTTTCCCCAAATCTTTCAAAATATACTTTTCTTCCTTGGCTACATTTGTCACAATAAAGGTTGGAATATCGTGCTTCCAGAATGTCAAGCCTGCATAAGTTACTACCCCCCCCAGGGTTTTAATGGTTTTATCTTCCATGATTATTCGATCAATGGTTATGGAACCTATCACTATCACCGAATTGGGTGGAAGCATATGGCTTTTGGTTTTACTTCAATTACAGGTATAATATACTGACTGGAACTTTTAAATTTTGTTAGAATAGTGATCAAACAGTAAAAGAGCCAAATTGAATAGGATAATTCAGGCAAACTTAGTTTGACTATTTAAATATCAGGAGGGTTGGAATGTCGTATTTTGGAGCCTTCTTTTAACCTTTCACTTTCCTCAATACAAACCCTCATTAGTGCATTAAGCTCTTTGTTTTGGTAATCAATTCCGGCAACGATACTTTTACCCTTGTCAGATAACCTTTGATATCCCCACAAGCACCGTTTTTTTACCTCTTTTAGGTTATTACGTGCAAAGTAAAGAGGCAAGTTTACATCGAAGAATGAAATACTATCAGCATCCTTCAAAATATCGGCTAGTTTAGTGCCTCCCGTTTCATGAAGGCTCACTAGAAAATATACTTCGTCAATCATTTTTTCACTTAGGTTGCACTCTTGCATAATTTCTGCAAGGATCTTAGCACTGTTTAAAGCATGTGAATCTTTAAATGCATCATAATCTTTATAATCCCTGCGCCTTACTTTCCGTTTCTCAATTGCTCTCTCAATATCATGGCTTAAAGCAGCTATTATTAGACCCTCATCTGCATTTGGCTTTAATTTAAGTAACCAATCTAGGGTGTTTTTTGAATGAACATAATCTTCAGGAACTGAAGATTTTTTTATAATTTGATCAATTTTCTTTTTTACTAAATTTATGTTTTTCATTTCTATACAAAAGCCAAATCCGTCTTACATTTTCGATATTCATAGAAACAGCAATTATTCCAAGTGTCCAAAAGGGCATATTTATCAATGCCCCCAGTAAAATGATAAATATCCTGACATCACGTCCTATTCTAAAATAATGTTTCTCTGGCCCAAGTTTTCTTTTCATTAATCCATCGTATTTGTCTGCTGTATAGCTATTCATGAAAGTGCCTATAATCGCCAAAAATCCAATGATTATATCCCAATAATTATTATTGATTAAATAAACGTGATAAGTCAACCCAAAAAGTAGAAAAGAATCTGCATAGCGGTCCAAAACAGCGTCCAACCATCCACCAAATTCTGTTGCCTTAAACTTCAATCTTGCAATTTCCCCATCACAACCATCAATAACCGATGAGATTTGAGCCATTATTGCTCCAATAATTAAATTAAAATATCCTCCTAAAAAGAAAAATACCGCGCCCATTATACTCAGGATAAAGGCAAATATCGAGACATGGTTGGGAGTTATCTTTGTTTTTAAAAGTAACCTTGTAATCCTAATGGATAATGGCCTATTCAAATATCTTGAAACAGGCCCGTCAGAAGTCTTCTTCAAATTACTAATAAGCAAGTTTTCAGCTTTGTTAAATGCCTCTTCATTATCTACATCAATCCAGTATTTATCCTGAATATCAAATGTTTTGGCATTACCGTAACCGGAAAGTATCCTTATCCCACCCGAAAGAGAACTGTCTCCCTTAAATAAGCTTTTTTCGATTGCAGGGAAAATTGCAGAGGAGCAAAGAAAAATCCCCGTATCATAAGCGTTAAAATCTCTGATGCTTTTTCCAATCGCCGTTATCTTATTGTCTATAACAAGAACTTTGGTAACATCATAAATATCAACTAACCTGTTCGAGTGTATGTTATGATCAACAGCCATAATGATTTCTCCATCAGCAATTTGTTCGTTTTTTAGATCTGCCAATATAGAATCTTCAAAGAGGTGATCTGCCATCAACAGTATAAAAGGCTCATTCAATAAATCTTTTGCTCTGAGAACGGATGTGCCATTCTCCTTTTCCCATTCTTCATTAAGAATATGGGTTATTTGGATATTCTGACTCCGATTAAACTCACCGAGATATTGCCTTACTTTCTCTCCCGCAAAACCCGTCACAATGTAAAAATCAGTAATGCCACTCTTTTTTGCAGTTAGTATGGTACGTTCAATAAGTGTTAATCCCAGAAGGGGAACAAGGGGTTTGGAGTCGCCTTTATTGGATAATCTACTTCCACGACCGGCTGCAATGATTAGACATTTCATTACATTTTATTCTTTCTTATTTCTGAGATTAAGAGATCTGGGTCCCTAACATCCATCAGGTGATTAAGCTCAATCAGTGCATCCCAAAGAAGCATAGGCTTGTCCAGGGTCATATACTTATTATGCATCTTTTGTACATAGTCCAAAGTCTGATTTTGGCGCATTTTGGGCTTGAATATCCGTTTGTCCCTGAATGGCTTTTTCAATTGATTCAGAAATATAAATACCACCTGGATCAGCAATAGATTCTAAACGTGAGGCAACATTGACCCCATCACCAAAAATGTCATTGTTCTCAATAGTAACATCTCCTGAGTAAATGCCGATACGCAGCTTGCCATCAAATTCCGCTCGAGCAGCTTTCTGTATATCAATTGCACAATTAACAGCATCCCGTGCGGTTCCGAACTTCACCAAGGCTCCATCACCCATCTCTTTTAGCCATTGTCCATAATGCTTCTCCACTAGGGGCTTCTGGATCTCCTTGCTGATGCGCGCTAGTTCTAATACTTTATTAGAATCTCTTCCCATCAATACAGTATACCCGACAATGTCAGTAAACATGATAGCGGCAAGTTGACGGGATTGAGACATAGTATTTCAAATTACAAAAAATAACATCAAGGTGCATCAAATAGAAATCGTGAGTCTGCTTTTGGAAGCATAGCTCTAATTTTCCTAGCTGGTGGGATTGTTACTATGTTTACTATTCCAATTTTACTTTACCCTTAGTATTTTTCATGCAACCATCACTCGTTCAATAATACATGGTGAAAGACCAAACCAAATATAGGTCGGGGATGCTAACCTGGAACCCGTTTCTAAATATTATAACTATGAAAGCAATAATTATAATAATCGGCAGCGAATATGAGAGGATTTTTTGAAAAGATTGGCTCCGATCCAAAACATTATTTTGATTTCTGATCGGTTTCAATTTCATCTATTGATTCATCGATAAAGATGCTAGATTTTTTTGAAAACTCATCTGAAATAAGGAATAAAGTGATACCTAATGATACAGAAAGCGGGATCAGAAAAGAAAAGGTAAAATACCCCACATTTTCGGAAATGGGCGATCTACCGCTTTGAGTTTAGGAAGAAGGGGTAATCCTGTCGTGGGTAGAGGGAACTATTAGATTTGCTGGGTTTACTGTGTGTTTGGGATTACAACGGTTGTTTATGGATTTACTTTGAATTGCATGAGTCTCAAATCTTGACACTACCAACCAATTACCTTGCTTATAGTTTTGTCAATAACGTCAGACGGTGGGTTAAATTGTCACACAAACGTCACATTTATTTAAACGTTAAACGATAAATTGTTATAACTGCCTTACAATCAGTGTGGGACATACTGGATTCGAACCAGTGACCTCTTGCTTGTCGAGCAATAAGTTAACAGTACACATCGGTACTTATTGAGTCAATACTGGCTTTTTTAGTCAGTATGAGTACCTTTAGATATACTTCAGTGTAAATAAAATGCAAACCTTATGCAAACCGTAAAGTTCAAGATAGTATGTTTTAAATCAAAAACCCTAGCCGATAACAGTCATCCGATAGTATTAAGATTTAATATAAATAGGAGACGCAAACATTACAGTCTGCTCAATTATAGATCAGACCATATCCAGTTAAATGCTAGTGATAAGAATTGGGATCAAAAATCATCACGATATAAAAAGAAGACTGATCCACGTAATGAAGACTTAGACTTCATAGAAAGGAGAATTAAAGATCATT
>CAZOJZ010000128.1:0-1787 GCA_964580205.1 uncultured Roseivirgaceae bacterium | reverse complement strand
ATTCAATACGGCCGGGAAGATGAGAATTATGTCAATTATATAAAAGGAGCCAATATTGCCGGTTTTGTTAAAGTGGCTGATGCTCTAATTTCTTACGGGATAGTATAACCGAATGAAAACAACTTAAAACCATGAATTTTTCAATAAAGTAGCTCATACTGCCCTGTGTATTGCTTTTCAGTTATCTGTGAAAGTAGTCAACCAAATCTTAGCTAAAACCAATCTGGGTTGGAGTTAAATGAATCCTGCCTTTTATTTAAACTATATGGTGTACAACATCACTTTTTGCTTTTTGCCACGAAGCTCCATGTCTCCCATCTTCCTAGGGGCAAAACTATCGGGTTGGAGACTGAGTTTATCCAACAAGTAATTTGATAATAAGATATTCACTCCCAATACGTTGCATTTCTCTTGAATTCTGGATGCTGTATTTAATACATCTCCGGAGAAGGCAATTTCCCTTTTAACCACTCCGATCTCTCCAGCCATAACATATCCATAATGCAGACCTGCTTTGAATTCAGGTATAATACCATCGTAGTTTTCCTGATAATATGAAGCCTTCAGCTGAAGGGCCTCCTGGATCTCGAAGAAGCAGTTTAAGCAATTGGCGTTATCAATACCCTTATGCATCTTCCAACTAATGACGATCTCATCTCCAACATATTGGTAGATCTCTCCTTTCGAGTCAAGAATACTGGTGGTTGCATGTTGGAAAACATCCCTTAAAAAATTAAAGTAGCGCTGCTCACCTAATTTTTCAGCGATACTGGTAGATGATCGCAGATCAATAAACATGAAAATACGCTCCTCTCTTTTAGGACGAAAGTACTTTCCCCAATAGAAAATCCAAGAATACACCTGGTCCATATTTGTCATTGACCAGCAGAAGTACTAAGGTTCCAAGCACCACAAGAAGCCGAAAAAGGTAGGTCTGAAGGCTAGGTAAGTCAATCATACTTGACATTGTTAATTGCCAGACCTCTTCGTGATAAAATGGGAGCCCTATGTCGGCACTATCTACAAAGAGCCCAGTAAGAATCCCGACAATAAAATATATTCCCGTATATGTCCATAGCATGCTCAACAGGCTCCATCCATAGTTTTTAGTTCGGAGCCATTTTTCCCAAAAAAAGACCACACAACTCCCACCGATCACTCCGGCCAGTATCCCTGTCAATAGGCTTCCTTTAAAAAAAAGCCATGGGTCAAGATCGGAAATATCGCGCTCAAGGTCGATCAAGCTGACATAGATGCTGAAAAAATAGAAAACCGCAATTAATGTCCATCCTAGGGTTATCCAGAAAATCTTGGAAATCTGGGATTTCAGCGTATACGATAACATGAGGCCCATTCTGAATGATTATTATGGTAGGAAATCATCATTCAGTAAATAACGGCATATTTATTTTAAGTAACGATAATTAATCTTCGCATCTATGGAGCTTCAAGTACCAGACCGCCTAGGGTGCTATAAAGAATGAAGTACTTATCTTAAAATCACTCTATACAAAGACCATGAATTCATTGAATGGGTTGGAATCTCTGATAATTGATTTTGGTACGATCCTTGTTTGATTTTTGGTAATTAATTAGTACGGAAAATAAATACCAGATATATGAAAAAGCTAAGTGTTATGTTAACCCTCCTGGTGCTACTGAGTGCCCAAGGAATCAAGGCAAATGATCCAGATCCTGACAAGTACATATCTCCTCCCATGCCGGATGAAATTCCGGAAGCAGTTCTTTACTCTTTGGTACAAAAATACCGAGGATATAAGTTGATA
>CAZOJZ010000127.1:0-2949 GCA_964580205.1 uncultured Roseivirgaceae bacterium | reverse complement strand
ACCGTTATTAGCAATTATCTTTGCAGAAATATTGATTGAATGTTGTTTGCCTTTTATATCCGTGAGTTTCCAGTTAGATGAGCCCGATACATTGTAATGAAGTAATCGGTGATTATTTAAGTCAGTTGGAGTGTTTGGTTTCCCATGTTTTTTTAGATAATCAGGACTGGCACAAAGAATGATATTTATCGGTGATATTTTGCGAGCGATTAAGCTTGAATCTTTTAAGTCAGCAATACGAAAAGCGAGATCCAGCCCATCTTCAACCAAATCAACTTGTCGATCTGAGAAATCAATATTGATGGTCAGTTCAGGGTGTTCTTTAGCAAAAACATCAATAGCAGGTGCGAGATGAGCTAGGCCAAATGAAAGTGGTGCAGCCAGTCGTATTGTTCCCTCCAAAGCGCATCTTGAATTAGTGGTAATGGCATTTAATTCAATGACATCATCAATTACCTTTATCGCACGTTCATAATAGCTCTGACCTGCCTCAGTCAAGCTGGATGTTCGTGTCGTACGATTAAGTAGACTGACACCGAGTCGGGTTTCAAGACCGACTAATCGGCGACTAATGGCAGATTTTGCAATATCCATCTGCTCTGCTGCCCGGCTTATTCCACCAGCATCGACGACGCGAATAAACATGTTCATGTCTTCCAATTGGCCCATTTCTATAGTTCTCAAAAAGTGAACAATATTTTGCAATTATTGATGTTTATTCTTAATAAATCAACAACTAAACTTCTCAGAAATATTAACTATTAACTCAAAAAATTAAATGACTGAGGGAAACCCTATGAAAGTATTAGCCTTTGCAGCAAGTAGTAGTAAAAAATCAATAAACAAGCAGCTAGTACGCTATGCAACGGGCTTACTGGAAAATGCTCAAGTTGAAATCCTTGATTTAAATGACTTTGAGCTGCCATTGTTTAGCGAGGATAAGGAAGAAGAGATTGGTCAGCCGTCTTTGGCAAAAGAGTTTTTAGCGAAGATTGGCGATAGTGATGCTGTGATTATCTCATTCGCTGAGCATAACGGTTCTTACACGGCTGCCTATAAAAATCTGTTTGATTGGTCTTCCCGTATCAATCCAAAGGTATTTCAAAATAAACCCATGGTTTTGTTCGCTACTTCCCCCGGACCTGGTGGTGCTTCCAGTGTATTAGCCGCAGCTGAAAGCTCAGCTCCTTATTTCGATGGCGATGTGAAAGCCGCCTTGTCAGTTCCAAGTTTTTACGAAAACTTTGATTTAGAGTCCGGGAGTATAAAGAACAGTGAAATTAACGCTCAATTAGTCAGCGCTGTACAAAGTCTGCATTAGCATGAGTTTAAAAGGTGACGATAATGAATACTAAAATTCGAGAATTACAAACATCAACCTCTGGCATACCTGCAACTGATGGTAATGGCGTAAAGATGACACGTGTTATTGGTTCGCCTGAACTGAATATGCTCGATCCATTTTTATTGTTCGATGCATTTGAATCTGATCAAGCGCAGGATTACATCGGTGGTTTTCCAAATCATCCTCATCGCGGTTTTGAAACAGTTACTTATTTATTAGCTGGTCGTATGCGTCATAAAGATAGTGCCGGCCACGAAGGAGTGATCAAACCCGGTGGCGTGCAATGGATGACGGCAGGTAAAGGTATTGTGCATTCGGAAATGCCCGAGCAGGAGAATGGTTTATTGCAAGGTTTTCAACTGTGGGTCAATTTGCCTGCCAGTGAAAAAATGCGAGCACCAACTTATCAGGAATTTCCGGTAAACGATATTCCTGTTGAACGTTTGGAAAACGGCACAGTAATACGTGTCATTGCAGGTAAGTCCAATCAAGGGATACAGGGCCCTATCAATAATAATTATGTTAATCCTATTTATATGGATATTACATTGCCTACAGGCCAACAGTTTGAACATACACTTAACACAAGTGATAACGCATTCATTTATGTCATTGATGGTCAGTTGTCAGTCGGTAAATTACAACAATCGCTTTCTAAAAAGGAGATGGGAATATTAGGCAATGGTGATCAATTTAGTGTAGTTGCAGAGGAAACCAGTCATTTTTTACTTGTTGCTGCACAACCGTTAAATGAGCCTGTTGCCAGAGGTGGGCCTTTTGTAATGAATACTAAGGCAGAAGTACTACTGGCGTTTGAAGATTTTCAAAACAATCGATTCTAGGAGATTAATATGGGACTACTAGTAGACGGACAATGGCAGGATAGGTGGTATCCAACGGAAGAAACGAAAGGACGGTTTGTACGTGCAGATGCACAGTTTCGAAACTGGATCACCCCGGAGGGTTCTGCTGGTCCTACGGGTCGCTCAGGCTATAAAGCTGAAGCGAATCGATATCATTTATATGTTTCTTATGCCTGTCCATGGGCAAATCGAACATTAATCTTTCGTAAGCTAAAAGGACTGGAAGAAATTATTTCCTTGTCCGTTGTACATTGGCATATGGGGGAGGAAGGTTGGACATTTGAAGATGGCGAAGGTGTGATTGTTGATCCGATCTTTAATGCGAAATATCTCCGCGACATATATTTACAGGCCAATAATATTTATTCTGGTCGTGTTACGGTTCCAGTGTTATGGGATAAAAAAACCAATACAATTGTTTCCAATGAATCATCCGAGATCATTCGTATGTTTAATAGCGCTTTTAATGAAGTCGGTGCGAAACAAGGTGACTATTACCCTATAGAATTACGTGAAGAAATCGATTGGATTAACGCACGTATCTACGACACTGTAAACAATGGGGTTTATAAAGCCGGTTTCGCTACGACACAAGAAGCCTATGATGAAGCCATTATTGCTTTATTTGAAACTTTAGACTCGCTTGAAGAGAGACTTGAATCGCAACGTTATTTAACCGGCGATCAAATCACTGAAACAGACTGGCGTTTGTTTACAACCCTTATTCGTTTTGATCCGGTT
>CAZOJZ010000126.1:0-5750 GCA_964580205.1 uncultured Roseivirgaceae bacterium | reverse complement strand
ATTTTGTACGAAGGAAGCCAGGCTGATATGGTGTTTGAAAAAGTGAAGATCAGTGAAATTGTAAATCAACTATAATCGCTCCCATCTTTTTCAAAATATCTTTCATATAAAAAAAGTAATAATGAATCGACAAGACGATTTAAACGAAACCAGACAAAGGCAACTTTTGCAGAACTTTCAAAAGGACGGCTATATAATATCTCTCCCGTTTTTGTTGCTTTCAGCCGAGCACTGGCTTGTTTAAAAGCTGTAGCCGCGTAACCTGAGGCCTGGGCTCCCAATTCTCCATAGGCGTTTCCCTAGCTCACCGGCCAAGGCATCTTCCTGCAGAAAAGTACTATTTCTTATCATGTAAGTATAAGCCCTGCTTCACGCTCTGTTACCTTTATACTGAAAATTTCGTCTAATTATTAAGAGACCTTATGTACCCGGGTAATGTTTTCTAAATCTATCCAGCTTTTGAAAAGCCTATTTTTACTATTTTTAGGCTTGTATTAAATAAATAATTGAGATTGAAACAAGTTTACCAGGATAATAAGAACAAAGATCCACGGCCTTCGGACCTGACATCATTGGTGAATCAGTTCCGTGAAGTGAAGCCTGTCAAACTATCTGGAGAGGCAAGTGCTGAAGCCACTTCAAAATTTTCAAGCAAATCAAGCCTGGCGGTTGCTCGGACTCAATCAGGATTATCCTCCTACAGCGGTATTTGGGATATTGCGCAGGTGACCCATTTGCTGCGCCGAACCCTCTTTGGCATTAAGAAGACTGATTTAAATACCTTCCAGGTTTTAACACCAACTCAGGCAGTGGACAAACTGTTGCTGCCTTCTCCCGCCCCGTCACCACCACTAAACTACTACAATGAACCTTCAGGAGGGGTAGAGGATCCCAATGTGCCATTCGGAGAAACCTGGATCAATGCCCCCTACAACAATGAATATGAAGGACGACGTATCACTTCTTTAAAAAGCTGGTTAATTGGTAACATATTGAATCAGCAGGCCACGCTGCAAGAAAAAATGTTAATATTCTGGCACAACCTCCTGGCTACCCAAAGTTGGGGTATTTTTATCGCCAAGACCAGTTATCAATATTTCGAGTTATTACGCCGTAATTCATTTGGCAATTTCAAAACCATGATCAGGGAATTAACGCTTGACCCGGCAATGCTGGTTTATCTAAACGGTACTCGAAATCAAAAGGAAGCTCCCGATGAAAACTATGCCCGCGAATTACAGGAACTGTTTTGTATAGGTAAGGGCTCCAATTCCGGATATACGGAAGGTGATGTACAGGCAGCTGCGCGGGTGTTAACCGGTTGGGTGATCAATTGGGAGCAAGTGAATAGTGAAGGCCCGGTTTCCAGCCGCTTTGTGGATCAAAGACATGACACCAGCGATAAGCAGTTTTCAGCATTCTATGGGAACCGGATAATTCGAGGCAAATCAGGAGCAGAAGGAGTACAGGAACTGGATGAGCTGCTGGACATGATCTTCGAAAGCAATGAAACTGCATTTTACCTTAGCAGACGGCTATATCAATTCTTTGTATATAGTGAAATAGACGCCACCGCTGAGCAAATGGTTATAGCGCCTATGGCTGAGATTCTGAGGTCCAATAATTATGAAATATTACCAGTACTGGAAGCACTGCTTAAGAGTGAACATTTTTTTGATACCCTTAATTACGGAGCATTAATAAAAAGTCCACTGGATCATCTGCTTGGATTATGGCGCACCTTGGAAGTCCAATCTCCAGACCCGGGAAACCCCACTATGGATTACTATATTCATAAGAGCATGATTTGGAATATGGCTAATAAAGGCCTGGAGATTGCTGACCCCCCCAGCGTTTCTGGCTGGCCGGCATATTATCAAGCACCGCAGTTTGACAAGGCATGGATTACCACTGACACCATATCTTCTAGAGCCAGTACCAGCGATTCCCTGGTTTATTGGGGCTTCTGGGTCAATCAAAATACTCAAATTCCGGCCAACCTATTGACTTTTATCAGTGGCTTGGATCAACCTGAAGATCCAACAAAATTGCTGAATGACCTGAGTGAAATGTTCTTAGGTACGCCACTTGGGGTAAAAGAAATTGATGAGTTAAAAACCATTCTGGTTTCCGGTCAGATAGAAGATCGTTACTGGACCAATGCCTGGAACGACTATATAAATGATCCGGGTAATGAAGAATATAAACTAATAGTAGAGACCCGTGTAAAATCGTTGTTTCAGCGATTGTTGCAAAGGGGTGAATTTCAATTAATGTAATGAAGAGAAGAACATTCTTGCATCGTGCCAGCCATGCAATGGCAGTACCCGGTTTACTGGGCAGTTTGGGCTTTTCTATGCCGGGTAAGAGCGCTTTGAACTCTTTGCTGCATTTGGCTGCTGACCACGACCGCGTTTTAGTGATCATTTACTTAGCTGGAGGGAATGATGGATTAAATACGGTAATTCCACTGGACCAGTTGTCCAGATTGAATAGCGTCAGGCGACATGTGATCTTACCTGAAGATAAATTGTTGCCGTTGGACAACACTGAGGTAGCCTTGCATCCGTCACTGGGTGGATTCAAATCCTTATTTAATGACGGAAGGCTGGGCATTATTCAATCAGTGGGTTATCCGGAGCAGAATTATTCTCATTTTCGCAGCACCGATATCTGGATGTCCGCTTCGGATTCCAAACAATTGGTGAACTCCGGTTGGAGTGGACGTTATCTGGATAGCAAGTTTCAGGGTTACCCGGAAGCTTATCCTAATGAATCAGTAACCGACCCTTTAGCCATAGAAATTGGTTCCGGCGCCTCTCTGGTGTTTCAGGGTCCCGCAGCCGCCATGGGCATGGTAGTCAGTAACCCTGATTCGTTCTATAACCTGGTGGACAATATCGAGGAACCTACTCCGGACACTTTAGCAGGAGAAAAATTAAAATATGTAAGACTGATTGCCCGTCAGTCTGAGCTTTATGGCGATGTGGTAAAAAAAGCTGCAGCGAAAGTGACCCAACAAAGTAATTATCCGGATGGCAATCGTTTAGCCCAGCAACTTAAAATTGTTGCCAGATTGATTGCCGGAGGATTACAGACGCCCTTATACCTGGTTCGCCATGGAGGCTTTGATACCCATAGTAATCAGGTTGAGCAGGATGATCATACCCGAGGTAATCATGCCAACCTGTTGCGGTCGCTTGACCAGTCAGTAACCAGTTTTATGGCCGACCTGAAATTTCAGGGAGTTGATGACCGGGTAGTGGGAATGACCTTTTCTGAATTTGGACGGCGCATTGTTTCCAATGCCAGTTCGGGAACAGATCATGGTGCAGCAGCGCCAATGTTTGTCTTTGGGAATGAAGTTATAGGTGGGGTGATAGGAAACAATCCAAGCATACCCTCTAATGCTACTTATGAAGATAACTTAGAAATGCAGTACGACTTCCGGCAGATCTATGCTTCCTTACTTGAACAGTGGTTGGGTTCATCTGCAAACAATAACGCTCAGGTATTATTGAAACCGTTCGAAACGGTGCCCATCATTGGTGAAAGTTACCTGAGTGCTTTAGAAAGAAACCAATTATTGAAGGTATACCCAAACCCAATAGCCGGGCCAACTCAATTGGAGTTCATTACCAACGGAGCACCTTTAGAGATTGATTTGATTGATCTACAGGGGCGGCAGGTACAGCAACTTTATTCCGGAAGCCCTGTTGCTGGTTTTCAGCGGATTACCTGGAACCCGGGCCAGCTAAATAACGGCCAATATATGGTAGTGCTCAGAGGCCTGGAAAATCCTGTAGTTCAAAAGGTAATTGTGATTAGGTAGGAGCTGGTTGCCGGTTTTTTGTTCCTAACACCCTAACACCCTAACACCCTTATCCTTCGTCACTGAATTTTGGTTTTTAATCCAATAATTTTCGTATTTTAGAATGTTGGACGCCATCGAAACAGGCACTAACACATTAACCAAAGGCATCATCATGCGAACGCGTTTACCATCCGACAATATAATTTTTGTTTTCCTTTTACCCTTTCTGTTAGTATTACCTGAAACCACATGGTCTCAGGAACAGCTGGGAAGGCCCTTTATTACCAACTATAGTTATCAGGATTATGACGCAAGCCCTACCAATTGGTGGGCCATCGAAGGAGATAACGGCATTATGTATTTCGCCAACGGAGATGGAGTTTTGGAGTTTGACGGGGTAACCTGGAACTTAATTGAAATAGAGAGTAACGGCATTACCCGGTGTTTAATCAAAGATGCTGATGGTACTATCTATGTTGGAGGTGTAGGTGAAATGGGGTACTTAAGGTCCAATGACCAGGGGGCGCTTCAATATGTGTCGTTACTGGACAAAGTGCCCGAGGAACATAGTGAGTTTTCTGATGTTTGGGAGGTTGACTTTTTTAAAGGAAAAATCATTTTCAGGACTGAATTTAAGTTGTACCTGTGGGATGGCAGCAACATGCAGGTTATTACTTCCGAAAACGGCTTTCACGTGGGGAAAATCGTCCATGGAAAGTATTACTTAAGAATATGGGGGGTTGGGCTTACAGTGATGGAAGATTATGAGTTTAAAGTAGTGCCCGGGGGGGAACGTTTTGCTGATGAACGGATTTATGTAATACTTCCCTATGATGATAAACATATACTTATTGGGACCAGGAATTTCGGCTTTTTCATTTATGATGGAGTAGAATTCACACCATTTAAAACCGAGATAGATGAATACGTGAATGGTACCATTTATTTGCCAGGAACAACACTGCCGAATGGAAGGTTTATTATCAACTCATTTAATAATGGCGCTTACTTGATTGATCGCAACGGTAAACTAATCCAGAAATATACTGTGGAAAATGGTATGCAGACGGGCAGCGTGGATTATACCTATGTTGATTCCAGAGGAGTACTATGGATGCTGCTTTTCAACGGAATATCATCGGTAAATTTAAACTCGTCCTTTTCATTGATTGATACACAAATGGGACTGGAGGACAATGTGGTATATGCTGCCCATCGATTAGGGAATATTGTTTACATGAGCACCAACAATGGAATCCATTATCTGGCGGATGGTGCAAATGATATCAAGTCAATTCCCGGGACTTTTGGCCAGGGTGGAACTTTTTTTGAGGCCAGGGGTCGATTGTATACCGGCACTGGATCCATGGGGGTAATTGAGCTCACTGGTAAAACTTTTAAATATGTAAAAAAGAGTGTAAACTATAATCTTAGGGCCCGGACTTTTTACTTGTCCAAACTTGACACAAATAGAGTTTTCGTGACCCACCAACAGGGGATAGCCAGTTTTTACTTTGATGAAAGGACCAACCAGTTTCAATTGGAGTCCGAAAGGAAATTTGCCAGAACAGCAGGTTTTGGATCCATTGCAGAAAATGAGGACGGGTCCATATGGTTATCCACCAATACCGATGGAAAGATATATTTATTAAAACCAGTTTATCAACAAGGGATATTAGATTTATCCTCATCAAAGCTAATAGCTTATGACCAGAATAACGGATTATCTGATGGTACTATCAATTTTTGGGAAGCTGGGGATGAGCTTCACTTTTTTTCTTCGGACGAAAAGTCCTACCGATTTAATTCTAAGACCGACCGATTTGAAGAAAAGAAATTTTTCTATGATGATTTGATCGATTGGGATGCACCAAATACACCTCCTATAATCGATAGGGATGGCAAGATTTGGTTTGATGCTGGTACAGGTTTGGTG
>CAZOJZ010000125.1:0-11202 GCA_964580205.1 uncultured Roseivirgaceae bacterium | reverse complement strand
GGTTTGGGAGATTTTGCCGGTAAAGTTTGGCGCATTGGTCTTATGGGAGAAAATGCTCGTCCACAAGCAGTAGAAAAGTTCTTGACAGCATTAAAGCAAATAATTTAATAAATCTTATATGAGACACATTGTCAGTAGTTTATGCTTGTTATTTTATTTAAGCCAGTGCACATCAAATGCCGAGAAAGCCGAAACTAGTATTTCATCCAAACCAGCAGATCGCTGGACAGAAGAAAAAGCAAATCAATGGTATGACCAGCAGCCTTGGCTGGTAGGCACAAACTTCGGTCCCAGCAACGCCATCAATCAACTGGAGATGTGGCAAAGAGAGACTTTCGATCCGGAGACTATTGAAAAAGAATTGGCGCTTTCTGCCAGTATTGGCATGAATACACATCGTGTTTTTCTTCATAATTTATTGTGGGAACAGGACTCTACAGAGTTTTTAGATCGGATTGACCAATTCCTGACTATAGCTGAACGACATGGAATTAAATCCATGCTGGTGTTATTTGACGGAGTATGGCATCCGGTACCAGTATTAGGGATACAACCAGAGCCAGTTGCGCATAAGCATAATTCAGGGTGGGTACAATCGCCGGGAGCGAAATATCTTGCGGACAAAAGTCATTACCCGGAGCTTGAGCGATATGTAAAAGGGGTTATTTCCAGGTTTGCAGAAGACCAAAGGGTATTGATCTGGGATCTTTTCAATGAACCTGACAACGAAAACAGCGGGTCTTACCCCGACCTGGAACTTACCGATAAGTATGACAAAGCGTTTGATCTGCTTAAGGCTGCATTTGAATGGGCCCGGGAAGTCAACCCCGATCAACCATTGACGGCAGGTGTGTGGAGAGGAATTATTGATGAGGAGGGACTAGCTAGCTTAGAACCCGATGCCATATCTAAATTCATGTTGCAAAACTCAGATATCATTAGTTTCCATACTTATGAGCACCCGGAAGTTGTTCCACGAAGAATCCAGTATCTGCAAAAGTATAATCGCCCGCTGATATGCACGGAATATTTGGCAAGAAGTCGGGACAATACTTTCAAAAATATTCTTCCACTATTCAATAAGCACAAAATTGGGGCCTATAATTGGGGATTTGTTTCGGGCAAAACCAATACCATTTATCCATGGGATTCCTGGGATTCTGTCTACGTGGCGGAACCGGGATTATGGCACCACGATATATTCCGCAGTGATCTAACGGCGTATCGGGAGGCAGAAATACAATTGATCAAAGAGTTAACCGGGTTATGAATGAAAAAGAGAACTTTCATAAAAAGGGGAGGGACATTAATGGCAGGTGGTATGTTTTTGTCTTTTTGTTCTTCGCCTGAAAAGAAGTCAATGTCTGCTGTCACTTCAGAAAACAGATGGAATTGGGCAGGTAACCTGAAATACAGTGCAGAGCACTTATATAAACCTGTTAGTATTGAGCAACTTCAAGAACTAGTGAGACAATGCGAAAATCTACGGACGCTGGGTACCACACACTGTTTCAACAAAATCGCTGACAGCAAGTATAACCAGATCTCCGTCCGGACATTTGACACAATTTTAAGTTTGGACCAAAATGGCATGACTGCAACCATTGGAGCAGGTGCCAGCTATGGACAGATCTGTACCGAGCTTTATCAAAAGGGTTATGCATTGCATAATTTAGCCTCGTTGCCGCACATTTCTGTTGCCGGGGCCATTGCCACAGCTACCCATGGTTCTGGGATTAATAATGGCAATTTAGGCAGTGTGGTCTCTGCTATGGAATTCATTGATGCCTCCGGTGAGCTACAGTACTTATCCCGTGAAAAAAACCCTGAAATGTTCGATGGAATTATTACTCACCTGGGTGGGCTGGGTGTAATAACTAAAATCACCCTGGACCTCTTGCCCGGTTTTGAAGTGAAACAACAAGTGTATCAATACTTACCTGTTAAGAACCTGTTGGAGAATTTTACTGAGATAATGAGTGGCGGATACAGTGTCAGCCTGTTTACCGATTACCAGACCGACACCGTTAATCAAGTGTGGGTCAAGTCAAAAGCAGCTGGTAGTGAATCAGAAACATCTTCCGACTACTTTGGAGCGACCCCCGCATCTCGCAACCTACACCCCATAGTAGAACTTTCCGCAGAAAATTGTACTGACCAAATGGGTATACCTGGTCCCTGGTATGATCGCTTGCCTCATTTTAAGATGGATTTCATGCCTAGCAGTGGCAAAGAGTTACAATCCGAGTTTTTCGTTCCTTTGGAAAACGCTGCTGAAGCGTACCAAGTGATAAGCGCATTAAAGCATGAGATTAGACCGGTGCTGATGATTTCAGAGATTCGCGCCATTGCTGCAGATGACCAATGGATGAGTCCATGTTATCAGCAAGATTCGGTGACCTTTCACTTTACCTGGGAACAAGATCGGGAAGGAGTTGAAAGGGTGCTGTCAATGATCCAAGATCGATTGGAGCCGTTCAAAGTGCGGCCACATTGGGGAAAAGTATTTACCATAAAACCTGAGCGGCTGCGGTCGATGTATCCCAATCTGGATAAATTCAAATCGGTGCTGGCGCAATACGATCCCAAAGGGAAATTCCGGAATGAGTTTCTAAAGAAATACCTTTATTAGGTAAAAGTAGATTTAACTTACGAGCTGTTATTATTATTGAATTTGATTGACTTACCATGAATAAACCCTTGATCATAGTTTTAATGCTTGTCATAATTGCCTGTCAGGCGCCAGAAAGACAACCTGCCGCCGATGAAAGATTGCCATTAAACTTCGTTATTATTTTTTGTGACGACCTGGGATATGGGGACCTCAGTAGCTTTGGGAACCCAACCATTCACACACCGCACTTGGACCGCATGGTGGCCGAGGGCCAAAAATGGACTCAGTTTTACGTGGCAGATCCAGTATGTACACCCAGCAGGGCCGCCTTAATGACTGGTCGCTATCCTATAAGATCAGGCATGACATCCAAACAGCGAGCAGTATTTTTTCCAGATTCCGGAAGTGGGCTACAACAAGACGAAATCACCATTGCTGAGGTTCTGAAACAAAAAGACTATGCTACCGCAATTATTGGCAAATGGCACCTGGGTCATCTTCCCGAATATTTACCTACGGCACAAGGGTTTGACTACTACTATGGTATTCCCTATTCCAATGACATGAGCGTAGCAGAAGGAATGGGTAAATACTACTTTGAACAAAGAGTCAATCCTGATTTTTATCCTGAAGCTCAAAATTATAATGTGCCATTGATGGAGAATGAAGAAATACTGGAACAACCCGCGGATCAAACTACCATTACCAGACGTTATACGGAAATGACGGTGCAATTTATAAAGGACCATAAGGAAAGGCCATTCTTTCTTTACCTGGCGCATTCAATGCCTCACATTCCCTTGTTTGCCGGTGAAGAATTTGTGGGCTCCAGCCAGCGAGGTCTTTATGGGGATGTGATTCAAGAGATCGATTGGAGTGTAGGACAGGTGTTACAGACCCTGGAGGAACTAAACTTAGACCAAAATACCATCGTAATGTTTAGCTCAGATAATGGTCCATGGTTAGTATTCGAAACACATGGAGGTTCCGCGGGCCCTTTACGGGCCGGAAAAGGTACTACTTTTGAAGGTGGACAGAGAGTTCCTACAATATTCTGGGGACCTGGGAACGTAGTACCTGGAGTGGTAACCGATATGGGATCCACTTTGGATATTATCAATACATTTGCGGCCTTGGCTGAAGTTGAAATGCCAACGGATCGCAAGATGGATGGATATGATCTTTCCCCGGTTTTAAAAGGGGAGGGGCAAAGCCCACGCAAGGAATTCTTCTATTGGGCATTTTCTGAACTGCACGCGGTTCGGTCCGGTCCTTGGAAATTACATGTCCAACAGCGCGAGCCCGTGCATTATGGCGACATTGCCCCCATGGATACCCCGGAACTGTATCATTTGGAAGCTGATATTTCTGAAAGATATGACCGGGCGGAATCTAAACCTGACATTGTAGAGACCCTGCAGGCAATGATCCAAGCACACATGGAAGATGTAAAAGGTTCAACACCAGATCAATTGGTAATCAAAATTAAGAGCGATTAACACGAACATTAACGGTACTGGAATGGAACTATCTGGTATTACAATGGGCCTTGGAAATCATAATAAGTTCTCGTACATGAGGAATAATGGTAAAGTTTATTACCTTTGCGAAACAATTTAGTTGAGGCGGCCTTTCTTTATTTAATCCTTTCTGGTTTTTTATTTGATTTTCACTCCTCCACTAGTACTCAAAACAAGAAACGTTTGAAAACATAGGCGTTAAGAGTGAATGCGATTTGCATCAGCCTTATCGAATGGAGTGTTAACCCTGGTAGTAGATTCTCAATAATTAATGGATGGTTGATAATCAGTCATATGTAGAACTGATTAAATGGGGTATATGACAGCGTTTCCGTAATAAAATGAACTTTATATAATGAATGTTATAAAATCAAGAAGAAGAAAAACTAGAAATTTCTCAAATAGGGGTGCCTCTTCCGGCTTCAAACGACGCGGTAAGAAGGGCAAAAATAAAGGCTCTGTTATTGACCCGAGACAGTTGATAAAGGAGGCAGTAATTACTGAGCAAACCAAATTTACTCCCGCACAGTCATTCGACCAGATGCCTGTCAACTTTAAGTTGAAAGCAAATTTAAAAACCAAGGGGTACATTTTACCAACTCAAATACAGCAAGAAACCCTGGAGCCACTTTTGGCTGGACGTGACCTGGTAGGCGTGGCAGAAACAGGAACCGGGAAAACCGGTGCGTTCCTGATTCCTATAATAGAGAAATTATTGATTGACCCACACCAAAATAATACGTTAATTGTAGTGCCTACCAGAGAACTTGCATTACAAATTGAAGAAGAATTCAAGAGCCTTACCAGGGGCCTCAGACTATTTTCTGCCACATTTATCGGCGGGACCAGTGTGGGACGAGACCTCTCCAGGCTTCGAAAGCCAAACCAGGTAATTATTGGAACTCCAGGAAGACTGATGGATCTGGCAAACCGAGGGTCGCTTCGTTTAGAAGAGATATCAATACTGGTCCTGGACGAGTTCGATCGAATGTTGGATATGGGGTTTATAAACGACATTAAAAAATTGCTTAAATCAATGCGAAGAAGGCAACAGACTATGTTATTCTCCGCAACGATTGATAAAACTCAACAATCACTAATCGAAAACATCCTCAGAAATCCCCTGGAAGTAAAGACGAGCACCGGAACTACTTCAAGCAGCAATGTGGATCAGGATGTAATTCACGTAGGCCAGGAACAAGATAAATTCAGTCTATTGCTAAACCTTCTGGATGACGATTCGTTTGAAAAGGTATTGATTTTTGCGGAAACCAAGAGGTTAGTGGATAAGGTCAGTAAAAGACTAAACAAATCAGGGGTGTCAACCGAACTCATACATGGTAATAAAACTCAAAATTATCGATGTAAGGCTTTGAATAAATTTAAAAAAGGTCAAGTGCAAGTATTGGTCGCCACGGACGTCGCTGCCAGGGGTATTGACGTTACTGACATAACTCATGTGATTAACTATCAACTTCCGTTAAGTTATGAGAGTTATATACACAGAATTGGCAGGACCGGCAGAGCAGGAAAGATCGGTAAGGCATTCACCTTTGTAGATGCTGCATAAGCAAATTAAGATAGTATTAATTAACAAATTTTTAAATAAGTAAATTGTAATGAAAGAAGGAGTAGTAAAATTCTTTAATAATACCAAAGGTTTTGGTTTTATTAAGCCGTCAGATTCAAGCGAAGATGTTTTTGTACACGAAAGTGGACTTATTGATGACATACGTGAGAACGACAAAGTAAAATTTGACTTGGAGCAAGGTCGCAAAGGGTTAAACGCAGTAAGGGTGGAAATAATAGAATAATTTTTCCTTTTACCATGTTAAAAAAAGCCATTTTACTACAATGGCTTTTTTTTATGGATTTGAATTAAGATTTTAGTGCCAGGAAGTCCCTGCCTTCAAGCAAGTATTATATTTGTATTATCGTAAAGACAATATGATGGCGAAAATCAAGTACGCTTTTACCACTAATCTTCTGCTTTCTATCACTTTAGGAATATTGCTGTTGTACAGCTGCGTTAGTGATAGTAAGAATACTCATTTACCCAACATTATATACATATTAGCAGATGATGCTGGATATGGAGATCTCAGTTGCTATGGCCAAACAAAATTTAAAACTCCGAATATTGATGCTTTGGCTAAAAATGGATTGAGATTTACCAATCATTATTCGGGAAGTACGGTATGCGCTCCTTCGCGATCTGTACTTTTCACTGGCTTACATACAGGTCATACACCCATAAGAGGAAATAAGGAAACCCGTCCGGAAGGACAATATCCAATGCCGGATAGTTTGACCAACCTGGCAAGAGTTTTTAAAGAGGCGGGTTATGTTACCGGTGCGTTCGGTAAATGGGGCTTAGGCCCTCCGGGTTCTATAGGGGATCCGCTGAACCAGGGCTTTGACAGGTTTTACGGATATAATTGCCAACGTTTTGGTCATAATTACTATCCTTACCATCTGTGGAGTGATCGGGATAGTGTGGTATTGGAGGCTAACCGCGGCAATAATAATGGAGATTATGCTCCTCAGTTAATACAACAAGAGTTGATGCGTTTTATTGAGGACAACAAAGAGAGACCCTTTTTCTTATATATGCCTACCATAATTCCGCACGCGGAATTAGTGGCTCCGGACAAATACATGAATAAATACCGGGGATTATATGGGAAAGAAGAGCCCTACCAAGGGGTAGATGATGGCGAGTTTTTACGACAAGGACCTTATCAAAGTCAGTCAGATCCTCGAGCTGCGTTTGCTGCTATGATGAGTTTGCTGGATGACCAGGTGGGTGCAATAGTTAAAAAAGTAAATGATCTGGGGCTAGCCGAAAATACCCTGATTATATTCACATCTGATAATGGTCCCCATCTTGAGGGTGGGGCAGATCCTGATTTTTTTGATAGCAACGGACCGTTGCGCGGTTATAAAAGAGATTTGTATGAAGGAGGTATTCGGGTTCCAATGATTGCTTATTGGCCTGAAACTATTGAGCCAGGAGTTAGCGACCATGTAAGCGCTTTTTGGGATGTGATGCCTACCATGGCTGAGTTGATTGGACAGCCAGTACCACCAATTGATGGACTATCATTTTTACCCACGTTATTAGGAGAAAAAGATCAATCGGACCACGATTATCTTTATTGGGAGTTTCATGAAAAAGGTGGTCGTCAGGCTGTGCGAAAAGGCAATTTTAAAGCAGTTCGATATGATGTTTTCGAAAACCCAAATACAACCCCAGAACTATATGACCTTTCTAAGGATATTGGTGAACAACAAAATATTGCTGAAGAGTATCCCTTAATTATCACGGAGATGGAGAACATTATGGCCACAACCAGAATACCATCAGAAGTTTTCGAGTTTGGAGATGAGACCTATTTGACTAAATGATCCGTCGTTGGAACTTTTAAGCGTAGGAGACTGGCTTCAGGGCATGTAAGTATTTTGGGGTGAACTTTTTAGTTAACTATATAGGATGCGGAACAAAATGCCGACTTTAGTATTGGCCATAACCTAAAATACCAAGACTTCTTAAAATTGCGTATTTAGCAGGTTGCCACTTAGCTGCAATAGTACCATTTCAGCGTTTTTAGCGCCATACTTGGCTTCATTGTAAATAAGCTCAGCATTAAGCAGGTTCACCTGGGCTAAACGAAATTCTATTGAAGTTACCTGACCAAATCGATTTTGTTCCAAAGTACGGTCAAAGTTTCGTTGACTGGTTTCCAGGTTTTTTCTTTGTGCATCTAAAATGAACAGTGCCGTTTGGTAGGTGGTCCAGGCATTATTCAGGTCCCTGTCCAACTGCTGTTGCGCTCGTTCCTTAATTATTTGTTCGCTCTCAAGGGCCACCCTGGCGTTTTGAACACGGGTGCTGGTAGTGCCGCCATCAAATACATTCCAACTAAAGTTAAGACCAACTGAGGGCCCATTTGTTCGAATGTCCACAAAATTTGAAGAAGATTCGTAGTCATTTTTGTTCCATCCATAGGAGGCATTTGCTCCAATTCTTGGTACCCAGCCTGATTTACTAATCCCAATATCATATTTGCTGTTTTGTATCTGTCGATCGATTTGAAGAATGTTTACATTGTTGGTTTGTACCTCTTCACGTAAAGCCTGTATATTAATATCTCTGGTGTATGTAACGGTGGTGTCAACCGTAAACTCGGTAGTAACCTCTCTACCCATTAACAGGTTTAAATCTCTTTTGACATTTCCAAGAAGTTGCACAACGGTCAAAAAATTAACACTATCTGTATTTACATCCACTTCAGCATTCAGAACATCCAGTTGGGTGGATTGTCCATAGTCAAAACTATATTGAGCTCGTAATAAGCGTCTTTTGGATATGTCCAAAGTCTGCCTTTGATTTATTTCATTCTCTGTAAGCCTGGCTACTTCGTGATAGGCCACGAATAGTTGCACCAGGGCACCCTCCGTGATTTGACGAGCCTGAAGTTGACTTAGCACTGCGCTCTGTTTGGCACGTTCGAAGGTGTATTTTCGACCCATGCCATCAAAGATGGTATAGTTGAGGTCCACTGAGGAGTTAAGATTTACTACACTTCCATTGTTGTTGAAGGCAATTCCTTCCTCATTTTCATCCCTTTTAACATTGGTATCGGAATAGTTCGCACCCGCATTTATTGATACTGTGGGCAAGTATCCGTTATTTTTGATGCTTGCATTGTTACTCGCAATCACCACATCGTTGTTAGCTACTTTGATATCGTAGTTAAACTCAAGTGCCATCTTCACTGCGTCACCTTTGGTGAGCATTTCTTGACCGTACCCGATATGTGCAATCAGTACCAGTATAATGATGTATTTAAGCGATTTCATATTCCTCTTCTTCAACTTTTTGTTCAATTATTGCTCTCTCAACTTCTTCTTCAGTAGGCTTTTTACCTGAAATCAGCCACTTGCTATATACTTTAAACTTATTCCCAATTGACAACATAAGCGGCAGCATAATCAGAGTCAAGACGGTTGCCAACATGATACCATAGGAAATCGCTACGGCCATAGGAATAAGGAATTGGGCTTGTCTACTTTTTTCAAGAATAAGGGGCGACAGGCCGGCAACTGTAGTCAGTGAAGTCAGGAAAATGGCACGAAACCTGGCTCGACCAGCTGCTATTAAAGCTTTATCAAAATCCAAACCTTCTTTCAGGTACAAATTAAATTTGCCAATTAGCACCAATCCATCGTTTACCACAATTCCAATTAAAGCGATGGTACCAACAAATGAGATTATATTCATTGGCAAATCGTGAAGATAATGACCCCATGCTACGCCGATTAAGCTAAATGGAATCATGAGTAGTAGCATCAACGGTTGACTGAATGAACGGAAGGTGAAGGCGATTAACACATAAATCATAAATATCGCAATAGGCAGCGCTTTTTTGGCTGAGCTAATCACCTTAGTTGCTTCTCGGTTTTGTCCTTCGAATGAGGCGGTTACTGAAGGGAATTGAGCCTGAATAACCGGCAGTAAATCTGCTCGTATCTCTGCCATTATCTCACTACCGCTGCTTTTAGGGTTTTTAAGGTCCGCCTGTACATTTATTTCTCTTTTGCCATCAAGGTGATTAATCGATACTTCACCCCTGGCAATTTCGTAATCGGCAATTTCACGCAAGGGTACTCGAGCACCGTTTGATGAAACTATGCGCATTTCATCTAGATTTTGAATACTGGATCGTTCGGACCGATCGTACCTGACCCAAACTCTAATTTCGTCCCTGCCGCGCTGAAACCTTTGTACCTGGTTACCAAAAAACCCACTACGAACCTGGTCTATTACATCGTTAAGATTGAACCCCATGGCATAAGCACTTTCTTTCAGGCTTAGCTTAATCTCTTTAATTCCTTCCGGGTCGTTGTCTGAAATGTCCTTTAATAATGGATTATCATGGTAGGCCGACTTTAGCAAGTCTTTTGCTCCTTTTAGTTCTGCTATGTTACTCCCCATGATACTAACAGATATGGGTTTGCCTCCAAAGTTGGATCCTGAACCGTATTCAATGCTTTCGATTCCATATAATTCACCGACCTCATCATCAAGCGCAGAGGCAATTATGCCTGAAGTAAAATCTCTCGATTCCCCAGGTAGTAGATTGATAGAAAGACTGGCATTGGCGGTACCCGGGCCTATTTTTTTGACGATATTTTGTACTACCTCCTGATCATTAGATTGTTTTTCTGTAAAATTTTTATTTACCCTCCAGGCTGCATCTTCGATCTTAGAAATCACTGAATCGGTAATATGTTCGCTGGTACCTTGAGGCATCTTTAACGTAACCGCAATACGATCACTGGCTACATTTGGAAAAAATGACGCTCTTATAATTCCTCCCGCAAATGCTCCAAAGGTTATTATCAAAAGCATTACCGGAATTGCCAGTCCCAGGAATTTATGCTTTAAGAAGAAGGTAATGCTTGGAGTATATAATGTATCTCGCATCCAGACGATCAACTTATCTGCATACCTGTTAAAAATGTAGGTCTTTTGACTGCTTTTTAGCGCCTTGGAATGTGCGACATGAGCTGGAAGAATAATCAAAGCCTCGATCAATGATACGGACAGCACCAGTATTACGATAGTAGAAGCTTCGCTGAAAAATTCACCGATTCGGCCATCCAGGAAAAAGAATACACCAAAGGCAATGATGGTGGTAATGATTGCAGAAGTAATAGCAGGAAGTACTTCTCTAGTACCGTCTATGGCTGCGGTGATGGCATCTTTTCCTTCCATGTAATGAGAATAAATGTTTTCAGCAATTACGATGCCGTCGTCTACCAGAATTCCAATAACGATTATCATACCAAATAGTGAGAGGATATTTATGGTAACTCCCAGGATTCCGGCAAAAATAAACATTCCCAAAAACGAGATTGGCAAGCTAAATGCTACCCAAAAAGCCAATCGAGGCTTTAAAAATATTGCTAGAAACAACAGCACTAAAAATATTCCTTGCAAACCGTTTTTTACTAAAAGCTGTGTCCTCTGTACCACTGTCTTCGAAGGATCACTGGTAACAT
>CAZOJZ010000124.1:0-9019 GCA_964580205.1 uncultured Roseivirgaceae bacterium | reverse complement strand
GGCAGGGATTTGCTGGACGAGATATCTCCAATTTTGTTCCGGCAGATGCATAAGGTTACGGAGAAAATAGACGAAGAAGAATTAGAATTATGTGTTTCAGTGCTGGAGAGGCTCTTCACAAATACTAAATATCTACTGGATCAAGAAAATCATAAAAATGGTAGGATATAAAACTATCATCAAACTAATTTCTATGCACCATTACTTTAGACAAAAAATGAGAACATTTATAAGCATTGTCCTTGGTATTATCGCTATCTCAGCAGCAGTGTTCTTCGCCATGGGCTTGATAAACAGCAAACAAAGACCTGAACCAAAAGTTGAAAAGGCGGTTGCATCGGTATATGTTGATACCGTAAAGAACTCCACTGTCCCAATTATTGTTCCGGCCTACGGCAACCTGACTGCAGTCCGTAAAGTAGAACTATACGCCGAGGTACAAGGTGTATTGCAGGAAAGCAATAAAGTTTTTAAACCAGGACAAACGTACCGCAAGGGTAACACCCTTTTGAAACTTGATTCGGAGGAGTATTACGCCAGTTTGGTAGCCCAAAAAAGCGGGCTTCAAAATCTTATTACCGCTAGTATGTCCGATTTAAAGTTTGACTACCAGAAAGCCTACCCTCAATGGGAGCGCTACTTGCGGTCCTTCGATTTGAATAAACCGGTACCTCCCCTTCCTCAGCCATTGTCGCAGCAGGAAAGCTTTTTTATCACCGGCAGAAACATAGTAACAACATACTACAACATAAAAAATATGGAAGAACGCCTTCGAAAGTATACTATCAGAGCTTCCTTTGATGGCATATTGACTGAGGCGCTGGTAACCCCGGGAACGCTGGTAAGGTCTGGACAAAAGTTAGGGGAGTATATCGATCCCTCAGTATATGAACTGGAAGTGTCGATTAGTAAATCTAACAGCGATCTTTTGCGCATTGGAAAGAAAGTAGCTTTAAACAACCTGGATAAAACTAGTAGCTGGACCGGTGAAGTAGTCCGGGTCAATGGCAAAATTGACCTCAGGACCCAAACCGTTCAGGTCTTTATTCAGGTAGTGGGCGCCGAGCTAAAGGAGGGAATGTATCTGGAGGCCAGTCTGTTGGCAATAGAAGAACCTACTGCTATTGAAATTTCCAGAAAGTTGCTGGTAAACAATAACCAGGTTTTTGTTGTGCAAGATGATAAACTCAGCTTGGTGGAGGTGAAACTAGTTTACATTAACGACAAAAATATGGTAATCAAAGGTTTGCAAGATGGAACCACCATACTGCAGAGGCCAGTAATGGGAGCTTACGAAGGCATGGCAGTAAAAATAATCCAAGATTAGCCGGAAACTGCAACACCTATGAGAAAAGTTATTGCCTATTTTATCAAGTATCCGGTAGCGGTGAACGTTGTAATGTTCGGGCTGATCATTTTCGGTATAATGGGATTGTCTCGGATGCAATCGTCCTTTTTCCCGCTGGTGGATTCCCGGATCATCACTATCAATATTATCTACCCGGGAGCTTCTCCTCAAGAGATAGAGGAAGGAATAGTTCTAAAGATCGAGGATAACCTCAAAGGCCTGGTTGGAATTGATCGGGTAACTTCCAAATCTATGGAGAATTCAGGTACCCTAACTGTGGAGATCGAAAAAGGTCGGGATATTGATGCACTACTTGCGGAAGTTAAAAATGCGGTAGACCGGGTGCCATTTTATCCTACAGGAATGGAACCTTTGGTAGTAGCCAAACGGGAGAACATCCGGGAAACAATTTCCTTCTCGTTGAGCGGAGAGGAAGTGCCCCTGAGAACTTTAAAGCAAATTTCACGGAATATCGAGAATGATCTCCGGGCCATGGATGGGATTTCCCAGGTGAGTGTCTCAGGGTATCCATTGGAGGAGATTGAAATAGCCATCCGCGAAAGTGATTTACTTGCCTATGATCTGACCTTCCAAGATGTGGCCAATACAATTTCACGGGAAAACATCCTCACTACTGGTGGGAGTATCAAAACTGATACCGAGGAGTATCTTATCCGGGCCAATAATAGATCTTACTACGGGGACGAACTAGACAACCTGATTGTTCGCACCGACATAAATGGGAATACCATTCGCCTTAGGGATGTGGCTGAAGTACGGGATATTTTTTCGGAATCTCCCAACGCAAGCTATATAAATGGCAATCTTTCAGTAAATATAAGCATCAGCAATACCAATAATGAGGACCTGATTTCCTCGGCAGCCAAAATTAACCAGTACATAGAGACCTTCAATCAGAAATACGACAACGTCAGGTTGGATGTTGTGAGTGACTCATCAATCACTTTAAACCAGCGGACCCAGCTTCTATCAAAAAACATGGCAATGGGAATCTTCCTGGTAATATTCTTCCTTTCATTTTTCCTGAACACTCGACTTGCATTCTGGGTGGCGGTAGGATTTCCTGTAGCATTCGCCGGAATGTTCATTTTCGGTAAAGGACTTGGAGTGACTATAAACGTTTTATCGCTTTTTGGGATGATCATCGTAATTGGGATTCTGGTGGATGATGGGATCGTTATTGCTGAAAACATATACCACCATTACGAGAAAGGCAAAGATAGGATTCAGGCGGCCATTGATGGAAGTATGGAGGTTATGGCGCCCATTGTTTCAGCCATTATCACCACTATTTTAGCTTTCTCGACTTTCTTATTTCTGGACGGCCGTATAGGTGAATTTTTTAGTCAGGTTTCAATCGTAGTAATTCTAACTCTTACGGTATCTTTATTGGAAGCATTTATTATCCTGCCCGCTCATATTGCCCACTCCAAAGCTCTGAAGACGCCAGATCCTGACGCCGAGAAAAAGGTAAATATTGTCTCTCGAATGTTCGCTACATTCAGAAAGTTTAACCAAGTCGGTGATCGCATTATGGTGTTCTTAAGAGACACTATCTATGCGCCGTTGTTCAAGTTTGTGTTGGCGAATAAGTTCCTGGGAGTCTCGATAGTGTTGGCAATGTTCATTATAACATTAGGAGCGATTGGAGGAGGAATAATTAGAACATCGTTCTTTCCATCTGTTGCCAGCGACAGGATTTCCATAAATCTTACTATGCCGGAAGGTACCAGTGTAACCATCACTGATTCAATTGCAATTTACATTGAATCCAAAGTGTGGGAGGTAAATAAGGAATTTACTCAAAAGCAAACCGGCAATTTAGATGTTATTGAAAATGTTATAAAAAGAATCGGTCCAGGCACAGCTAATGCCAGTTTATCTATAAACCTGTTACCAGGTGAATCCCGAGATTTAGGATCCTTCGTCATTGCCAACGCCATTGAAGAAAGTGTCGGTCTCATTTACGGAGTGGAAAGCATCACCTACGGCTCAGGTGGAAATTTTGGTGGTAACCCGGTGGCCGTTTCATTGTTAGGTAATAACATAAAGGAATTGAAATTGGCCAAGGACCTGTTGAAAGAAGAACTGAAAAAGAACCCATTGCTTAAAGATGTGGCTGATAATGATCCAGCTGGAATCAAAGAAATAAACATCAAACTAAAGGAAAATGCCTATCTACTTGGTCTTGACCTCAGGAATGTCATGGGCCAGGTACGTTCAGGTTTTTTCGGATTTCAAGCCCAAAGATTTCAGCGAGGACAGGATGAGATAAAAGTTTGGGTGCGTTACCAAAGGGAAAATCGCTCGTCGATACAGAATTTGGATAAAATGCGAATTGTAACCCCATCTGGGAACAGGGTTCCCTTTTCCGAAATTGCCGACTATGAGATCGAAAGAGGCGAAGTGTCTATCAACCATCTTAATGGGCAAAGAGAGATTCAAGTTACCGCGGATATGAAAAACCCGGGTGAAAGCGCTACCGACATTATTGCCGACATCCGGGACCGGATTTTTCCCTCCATTCAGTCAAAATATCCCACTGTTTCAGCTTCATACGAGGGTCAAAATCGAGAGGCTGGAAAATTCACCCGATCCGCAGGACAGGTATTTCCAATAGTTCTTATGCTTATTTACGCTACTATCGCATTTACCTTCAGATCCTATAGTCAGCCGTTTCTATTGATTGCTCTGGTGCCCTTCAGTTTGGTCGGCGTGGCCTGGGGACACTGGCTTCATGGTTTTCCAATGAACATACTCTCTCTTTTGGGGGTTATCGCCTTGATCGGGATCCTGGTAAATGATGGGTTGGTCTTGATCCAAAAATTCAACGGCTATCTCCAGCAAGGGATTCCTTATGACCAAGCCCTCTTCCAGGCAGCAAAATCGAGGTTCAGGGCGATTTTTTTAACAACCCTGACCACTATTGCCGGACTTGCTCCGCTGATGCTAGAAACCAGTAGACAGGCACAGTTTCTTATCCCAATGGCAATTTCAATCGCCTACGGAATGGCCTTTGCAACCATACTGACGCTGTTAATATTGCCTATTATTTTATCCTTTAGCAATTCGGTCAAAGTGGGAGTCAAATGGCTATCTACCGGCAATCAAGTATCAAAGGAAGAGGTTGAGAGAGCAGTTATCGAATTGAATTAAACCGGAAAAAATGAGAAGTTTATTAAAATATAGTGACAATAAAAAGACTCTGTTCTGGATATTGATTTTGTTCTTTCTGATCGGCCGATCTGCTGTGGCCCAGAAGTTGCATTCTCTTGAAGAAGTTATCCAGATTACGCTTGAGGAGAACTATGGTATAAAAGTGGCCCGTAACGAGGTTTCCATCACGGAAAATAATTTTCATCCCGGCATGGCAGGATTACTTCCGACGCTGAATGTGAATGGTAATTACCAATACAGCAGAAACAACACCACCCAGCAGTTTGTAGGTCAGGAATCCAACGAGATCACGGGAGCGATAAACACATCTTATGGCAGCTCAGTTGACCTTGGATACACGCTATTTGACGGCCTGGCCAACATTAACAATTACAAAAAATTGAAATCCACACTAGGCATGGTTAATGCCCAGACCAGGGCGAATATTGAGCTGACCATTATGGACGTCATTGCAGCTTATTATTCTTTGGCTCGGGCTCAGGAAAACTATCGCATTGCCTCCGAAGCTCTGGAGATATCTAACGAAAGATTACAACGGGCACTAGGTCAGATTCAATTCGGTCAATCTACCCGAAGAAATTACCTTAATGTTAAAGTTAACTACAACACCGACAGTGCCTCTTTGGTTACGGCCAATCTTTCGCGGGAAAGATCTAAGAATGACCTTATTTTTCTGTTGGGAGGAAATGTGGAAGACATGGTGGTAAGTACCAGCGCCAACTTGAGGGAAACACTCGAATTCGACTTCCTAAAAAAGGAATCTTTAACCAAAAACAATAATATTATCGCCGGGCAATACAGAAAACTTAATGCTGAATATGATGTCAAGTTGGCCAGTGCAGTTCAAATGCCCCGTGTTATGGCTAATGCCTCATACGGATATAATAAGCTCAACAATGATGCAGGATTTTTGATTTCCAATCAGACCACCGGATTGTCTGCCGGGGTAACCGTAAGTTTGAATATCTTTGATGGACGCAAGAAGCAGATCGACCGCCATAACTCGAAAATTGCTCTTGACAACCAAAACATCCGATACCAGGAGCTGGTCAAGCAAACTGAACGGAATTTCAAAAATGCTTATGCTGCCTATGAGAACAATATTACGCTTCTCAGTATTGAAGAGAATAGCTTAATAACGGCTCAACAGAATTTCGAAACTACGCAGGAGCAAAACCGGTTTGGTACGGTGACCAGCACGGAATTCAGGGAGGCTCAGCTGAACCTCATTAACGCTCAATTTCGAATTACCGATGCAAAGTTTATTGCCAAGGTAGCTGAATTCGAGGTACTACGAGTAGCGGGGCTTTTATTGGATAGCATCATCATTGATTAAGACTACCCATTATTAATTGTCAACTAAAAATTAATCATCATTAAAATGCAGTTTAGCCAAACTATCTTGGAGCAATAAACAAAACGAAATATGAAAAACACTATAGAATATTTATTAATCAGCACCCTATTTGTATTCCTGGCTGGTTGTGGTCCTAAATGGACAAGAACTGGAAAAGATGGTTTGAAAAATGTCCATCGAACAAATTGCTGGGTTAATGCTTTATAGTGGACATCAGAGCATTCCTGGAAGTGGATTTGGGCCGGGCGGCACTTATAGTGGCAAAACATTTGACGAGTGTGGTGCAGAATCCTCAGATCTTACTGACCAATAGGTTGAGTTTCTAACAAAAGATAACTTAAGGCATGTGCTAATAACCTCAGTAGAAAGTCCTGAAGTCGCCGCTATATGGAACAACAATGCACAAGAACTTGTTGAAGGGCTTGGATTGGGGATTCCTGCAAATAACAGTACAGATCCAAGACATCAGGCAGCATCAGATGCAGAATACACATTGGGAGCTGGTGGAGATATCTCCAGATGGCCAGGATCGATTGGTCTTGCAGCAAGTTTCGATCCTGAATTAGTCAGGCAATTTGGTGAAATCGCTTCTATTGAATATCGTGCACTTGGAATATCTACAGGACTTTCTCCACAGGTAGACCTGGCTACCGATCCAGCCTGGGCCAAAAGCGGTCGTTGGGGATTTGTAACTTCTTTAACCCTGATTAATAGGATTGAACATTCAAGTATTTACCAAAGCTTTAAGTTTGTCTATGAATGACTGCCCTTCGAACAAATGGTGTTTAATGATTGATTCGGCTTCCAGTTCGGTAAAATACTTATCATAAACTGTCTCACGTTCATGTTTTAAGGGAGTTGAGCAGAAACACAACTCTGTCCAATTGACATATCCCTCATTATCAATAGTGGCCCTATTCATAGCATTAATAATTTCATATCCATCCGGCTTTTGACTTTGAATAGTTCCATTATTTAGTTTTTCGTAGTAGTCGCTAGCTTTTGAATAATTGAATTTCGCCTTAACCTTGTAAATCATGATTTCATTCTACTGTAGCACACAACTTATAAAATGTCATACCGTGGTCAAAACCAAACGGGATTGTATATTTTTTTGAGGATCATATTCAGTACTATTTTTCCATAAAGCATAGATAAGAAGCAACAGTTTTTTAGCCACCACCATTACTCCTTGTTTCTTTGCTGCTTGTCTTTGGTTAAGCTGTTGATAACCCTGGTGAATATAGGTTCTACCGAATAGGTCGATTTTTCGAGGTAATAGGTGGTACATCCTTGAGAAAAACAGTTTCCATAAAGCAAGATCAACAGAAAACACTGGAGAGCTATTAATAAATTGTTCATGGAGTCAAAATATCCATTAGTTGTGGAACCGATTAGTTGTGGAATCCCTTAGCTGCCCAATTGATTCCGCAGCTAAGGGAGATCAGGATCACTGTTTGATGTAATCAAAGTTTTCCACGTGCAGGATCATTTGGCGAGACGGTATTTCGATGTCGATAATTGAGGAGTGGTTGGTACCGTCAGACCGAATATTAAAGGTGATCTGGGCTTTGACCTTGTCATCTCCAACGCTGGTTCCGACATTTTGCTCCAGCCGGGTGTAATCGTTTTTGTTATAGACAAAGTGAACTTCGTCGCCGTCCATTTGAATACTGCTGGCCTTAACTTTGAGCAGGTCTCCTTCGGAAACGATTAATGCCTTATCAAAGAGATCTACCATTTGTCCCTTGGATAGGAATATATAAGAAAAGACCTGGCCCAAGACCTGATGGACGAATTCCTCATTATCCTGGATTTTGCCTTTTTGAACGGCTCCTCTTATCCCACGCTTTTTCTTTACACTGGCTTGGGAACTGATCTCAATGGCCTCGAGCTCTCCTTTCGAATTGAACCTCATCTGTTCCAACCGTTGGAATTTTTCCACCCCATCTACCGAGGCCTTAGCCGTTCGTTTCCAACTGTATTGCTTGAGCCGGTCCTGGTTTTCGGACTGGGCTTTGGAAATCGCTAATGCCAGATCATCCTGGGAGTAAAGCGATGCCCAAAAAAAGGTTAAGAATACAAAGAGTAATTTGCCAATAATTTTCATGATTCTTGTTTTGAAGTCCTACCTATTGATTTTTTTTATTCTCATCGTAAATAATCTCGTTTTCTCCTGACATGATATTTCAATTCTTTCAACATCAGTTGGGTCAGAAAGCAAGATAACTACTATTTTAGTTTTGCTTCTATTTGCTTTATTAAGATTTTAGCTCCTTCATTAAAATCTTTAAGTTGTCGAATATCTATCGTATGATGTAAGAAAAAGTAATTGGCAACTCTATTTTTATAGTCTTGATTATTTAATGCATATTCTATAAAGCCGGTAAAATCTCGTCCAGTTATAAAATCTGAATACCAGTCGTAGGTATTTTTCCAATGAGTATAATTATTTTCAAGGTCATTTGATTTATGACCATCATCCACATAAAGTTCTACCAAATGTTTAGTGTAAAACCGAATTACTTTTATTTGTAAACTGTCTTCAATTCTTTGAAAGTTATTACTATAATTATTAAGTAGATTAAATCCTCTTTTTTCCAGATAAATATCAGGAAAGCCCATAATCAGATATTCACAATAGGAGCATTCTTCATAGTCTTTTTTGGACATTAAACCGTCTATTACTTTATAAAATGTAGGCTCCCTTTCTTTTTTGTATTGAATAATGCTATCAATTTCCTCAATGTCATTTTTTAAATCTTCAGCTACAATTAAATAGATATTATTTAATAACTGTTCATCTTTTCTTAATTCCTTCCAATTATTCAATGTAATTGCTACCAGTATACCAACGGTGATAACAAGAATCTCCATCAGGTATTTAGGCCACTTTGCTTTTAATGTTTTAATAAGTTTCTTCATAGTTCAGGGTGACATTTGTTCCGCTTAGCACTCCTAAAATGGGAATAAAGTGGCACAAATGGAAATTTATTTGCATCCGCTGACCGGCCGCTTTGGGTCGTTAGCGGACATTCAGCGAACGGCTGCTTTCGGCCAATAGCTGCCGTTCGAGTTATCACGTTTGCAACATTTTACGAATTAATTTGGAGAGC
>CAZOJZ010000123.1:0-5232 GCA_964580205.1 uncultured Roseivirgaceae bacterium | reverse complement strand
GCTATGGCTTTCATATGGGAGTTGTATGAAAACTGGTCCATATCTTCCCTGGAAACACTAAAATCCTTGGCCACCTCTTCTGCGGTAAGACCCATACTGGTATAATATTGAGGATGCTCAGTGGCTATTTTATAATTAAGTGCAGTTTTCCAACCCATTACGGGTACCAGGGACATAGACTCCGTACCCCCGGCAATGATGCAATCCGCCATCCCTGCATGGATTCGGGCACTGGCAATGCTTATGGCCTCCAGGCCTGAACCACAGTATCGGTTAACGATCATACCGGGTACTTCAATGGGCAATGAAAGTAACGAGATCATGCGGCCCATTTGCATTCCTTGTTCGGCTTCAGGAACTGCATTCCCTACAATCAGGTCATCCACATTATGGGGATCCAGACCAGTAATAGAGGCCAATAAATGTTTTATGACATCAGCAGCCAGATCATCGGGTCTGGTAAACCGGAATCCTCCACGTTTTGCTTTTCCTACTGCTGTTCTATAACCAGCTACTATATACGCGTCCATAGTATTAGTTCCTTAAAGGTTTTCCGGTAGTCAGAATACTCTGGATCCGCTCCAGGGTTTTCCGTTCACCGGTAAGCGATAAAAATGCTTCTCTTTCCAGATCCAGTAAATACTGTTCAGAGACTTCGGTAGGATAACTTAAATCTCCACCGCACATGATGTAAGCTAGCTTTTTGACGATCTTGGCATCGTGATCTGTAATATATTTCCCCATTTTCATACCTGTGATCCCCGCCAAAAACAGGGCCATTCCCCCTCTACCCTGGACTTTTATGTCATTCCTCGGGATTGGCTGAGTATATCCTGCCTCTGCCAGCGCCAGTACAGTTCTTTTGGCATCTGCTATCTGTCGATCTTTATTTACAGATATATGATCTTGAGGGCGAAAGATATCCAAATCAAATGCCTCATGAGCGGAGGTTGCCACTTTGGCGGTGGCAATATTCATAAAAGTATTTTGCAACGCATTGTATTCCACATCCCCCGTTTGCATGCGGTCACTTACGCGTAAAGTAAGTTCTTTGGTCCCGCCCCCTCCCGGGATCACACCGGCACCTACTTCCACTAATCCGATATAGGTTTCGGCAGCTGCCTGCACGCTATCAGCGTGCATTGACAGTTCGCAGCCACCTCCAAGTGTTAAGCCATGAGGGGCCACTACCACAGGAATGCTGGAAAACCTAGCTCTGGCTACGGTGTTTTGAAACTGCCGGATCATCATGTCGATCTCTTCATACTCCTGCTCAATGGCGTACATTAACAATACGCCCAAATTTGCGCCGGCTGAGAAATTGGCCCCCTGATTTCCAATAATCAGACCTTGAAAATCTTTCTCAGCAAGAGCAATGGCCTTGTTGATACCTTCTAATGCACCGGCCCCTATGGTATTCATTTTGGAATGAAACTCCAGATTCAACACACCATCACCCAGGTCGAATAATGAGGCATCAGCATTTTCCCACAAAGTACTATTGGCCCGAATGTTGTCCAGTATGATCAGATCTCCCCGGCCTGGTATCTCTTGATAAGACTTGCTGTTCGGATCGTAATAATGGACCTTCCCGTGGTCAATCTTGTAAAAGCTTTGGTTCCCCGCTTCCACCATGTCATATACCCATTGGTTTGGCTTATAACCCAACTCTTCCATTTGTGCTAACACAGACTGTACACCGACCTGGTCCCAGGTTTCGAAAGCCCCTACTTCCCAACCAAAACCAGCACAAATGGCATCGTCAATTCGGTACAATTCGTCTGCAATTTCCGGAATCCGATTAGACACATACTGAAACAGCCCAAAAAAGCTGTGACGATAAAAATCGCCGGCTTTGTCCTGGCCTGCCAAAAGTACCTTGTACCTGTCCTTTACCTTCTCGATGCTTTTTGTCCCCTCCAGGGTGGCGAATTTTGCTTTTGCCTGAGGTTTGTACTCCATGGTCTTTAGGTCCAAAGTAAGGATCTTGGTTTTTCCTTTTTCGTCTTTGGTTTTCTTGTAGAACCCCTGTTTGGTCTTATCTCCCAGCCAATTGTTCTCTTCAAGTTTCTTAACTATCTCCGGTACTTTAAATACCTCCCGGGCTTCGTCCTCGGTCAGGCCTTCATAGAGATTATCTGACACTTTGATAAGTGTATCCAGGCCGACTACATCAGAGGTTCGAAAAGTTGCAGATTTTGGTCTTCCGATCACAGGACCGGTCAATTTGTCAACCTCGTCCACCGTGAGATCGAGTTCCTGCATGGTTTTCAGGACTTTCATAATACCATAGATACCCACTCGGTTAGCAATAAAAGCGGGGGTATCCTTACACAAAACCGTGGTTTTTCCCAGGAAGCGGTCACCGTATTGCATAAAAAAGTCAATGATATCCGGATCCGTTTTGGCCGTTGGGATCACCTCCATCAATTTCAGGTATCGGGGTGGGTTAAAGAAATGTGTCCCACAGAAATGTTTTTGAAAATCATCGCTGCGTCCTTCCAGCATTAAATGAATGGGAATACCTGAAGTGTTGCTGGTGATGAGGGTTCCGGGTGTGCGGTATTCCTCCACCTGATCAAACACTTTCTTTTTTATTTTCAGGTTCTCAACCACTACTTCTATGATCCAATCACAGTCAGCGATCTTTCCCATGTCATCTTCAAAGTTTCCCAATGCCACCAGATCGGCCCCATCTTTGTGATATAAAGGAGCCGGTTTGGATTTTACTGCGGTGGTAAATGAGTCGGTAACAATGCGGTTGCGCACCTTGGGATGCTCCTTGGTAAGGCCCTTGGCCTGCTCAGCTTCCGTAAGTTCCCGAGGTACAATATCCAACAGCAATACCTGTACACCAACATTTGCTAAATGGCAGGCAATGCGGGAACCCATGATGCCTGACCCAAGTACTGCTGCCTTATTTATGGTTCGTTTCATACTGGTTATTCGAAGCTACAATTTGACTAATGTTGTTTTCGTCAACAATCTGGTTGATCTGCTGTATGACTTTCAAAAATACCTTCAGTTCTTCCGGGGGAATCTTATTGCACACATATCGGTTGAAGGCCATTACGGTTTTATAGGCTATGTCCTTTTTTTCCTGCCCCTTTGGAGTTAAGAATATTCTTACCAGCCGTTTGTCCAGCGGATCAGCCTTCCGACAAATCAGCCCCTTCTCTTCCATACTTTTAAGCATACGCACCAGGCTTCTGGATTCTAATCCGATTAAAGGAGCAATTTTAGTAGCAGGCGTACCCTCGATGGAATGGATATTGAGTAAAACAAAAGCTATGGAAGTTGTAATATCATTCTTTAGAGCTTCCTGATTGTACATGCGGTTGATCGCATGCCAGGCTGTTTTTATATTATAATCAACCGTTTCTTCTTTCCTCATTTAAGGTTAGCCAATATCTATTCAAATATACTAAAATATTTATTATGCATGCATACCATTTATGAGATATTTCCAGCTAGCTTAGACCAAAACAAAGTCCAGGGAATGGTATTAAACCCTGATATCCCTATATTGGTCACTGTATGAGCCCTACATCCGAAGCAACCAACCACGTAAAACTTTATGGACTTTTTGCCGGGCCTTTGTGTTTTGCAGCCATGCTATTTATTCCGAATCCCCTGCCAATTGAGATTCAGGCCTGGAAGGTAATCGCCGCTGCCACCTGGATGATTATCTGGTGGATTACCGAGGCCGTTCCTATTTTTGCTACCGCACTAATACCCATGACGTTGATGCCCTTATTGGGCATATTTTCTATTAAAGAGTCCACAGCGCCTTACGCCAATCCCATTATTTTCCTTTTTATGGGAGGGTTTTTGATTGCTTTGGCCATGGAAAAGTGGAACCTGCACAAACGGATTGCACTTACCTTGATCACCATGACCGGCACCCAGGCCAATGGTATCATTTTGGGGTTTATGCTGGCTACTTTTTTTCTGAGCATGTGGATCAGCAATACCGCTACTACGGTGATGATGTTACCCATCGCCATGTCGGTAATATCGCTCCTGATAACCGAACTAGGTTTGGACAAAGAGGACAAAAAATTTCGCCGTTTTGCACTTAGTCTATTATTGGGAATTGCATATTCAGCCAACATCGGCGGGGCGGCCACCATTATTGGCACCCCGCCGAATGTAGTAATGGTGGGTTATTTAAAAGAATTCTACGATTTTGACCTGAATTTTAGTCATTGGTTGCTAATAGGGTTGCCCATATGCGGCACCCTGTTGGCGCTTACCTATTTTATGCTGGTAAAGTGGTTTTATCCCAACAATTTAGGGCATTTGAAGGGCTCTGAACGGATCATCAAAAGGGAATTGACAAATTTGGGGCCGATTTCAAAACCTGAGAAAAGAGTATTGGTAATTTTTGCAGGCACGGCTTTGGGGTGGGTCCTTCTACAACCGATAAATAACCTTCTGGGTACGCCCATATTGAACAATACTATAGTAGCCATGGTTGGGGGTACGCTTATGTTCTTCTTTCCCTTGGACCTGAAGAAAGGTAAATTTCTGCTTGATTGGGAGTATACCTCGCGACTACCCTATGGGATCTTGCTGCTGTTTGGCGGGGGCTTATGCCTGGCACGAGCCATGGAGGTCACCGGTATTATAGAACTAGTAGGCAGTTATATCTCCGAAGGTGGCCCATATCCATACTGGTTACTAATACTTATTCTGACTGCAGTAATGCTCTATATGACCGAATTAATGAGCAATGTAGCATTGGTTACTATTTTTCTGCCAGTAGTAATCGGAATTGCCCAGGGACTGGGCCTTCCGCCGCTGATGCTGGTAGCCCCGGTCACTATTGCCGCTAGCTGTGCCTTTATGATGCCAATTAGTACTCCTCCTAATGCAATTGTCTTTGCCAGCGGTCATATCAAAATAAAGGATATGGTCCGGGCCGGGTTTTGGCTGAATTTGATATGTATTTCGGTACTGGTGTTGTTTGCGGTGACGGTGCTCAGGTTTGTTGTTTAGCAGCTATCCTTCTATCATTGGGCGCCTGGCGCTATGCGCATTACTCCTTCCAGCTTTCCAATCTGCCATTCTTAAAGTATAGATATCTATTGTCAGAATATGACCACTTTTCCGTGCTGCCCGTTGACAAGTCCGAATTTTGTATACTGGCAGGATCACCCCAACTATCTTTGGCCATTTCATGAGAAATGGTGGGCCAAACCTTACCCCCGGAAATAAGTTTCCCCTTAT
>CAZOJZ010000122.1:0-11882 GCA_964580205.1 uncultured Roseivirgaceae bacterium | reverse complement strand
ATTGGGTACGCGGCTACGTTAGCGCCTATGATGCCAATACCGGTGATATGGATTGGCGCTTTTATACCGTGCCAGGTAGTCCTTTTGAACCTTTTGAAGCACCTGCAATGGAAGCAGCAGCAAAAACCTGGACTGGTGAATGGTGGAAATACGGTGGTGGCGGCACTGCCTGGGATGCTATGGCTTTTGATCCTGAGTTGAACCTACTGTATGTAGGCACTGGTAATGGCTCTCCCTGGAATCGAGTTTACCGCAGCCCCGGGGGTGGAGACAATTTGTACCTATCGTCAATTGTGGCTCTGAACCCAGATGATGGATCTTTGGTGTGGTATTATCAAACCACTCCAGGAGACACCTGGGACTATACTGCTACTCAGCACATTATGCTGGCCGACCTGGAGATAGAAGGAGTTAACAGAAAAGTTCTAATGCAGGCTCCTAAAAATGGATTTTTCTATGTGCTTGATAGAGAAAGCGGTGAGTTGCTATCAGCTGACCCATATACCTATGTTAATTGGGCGACTCATGTGGACCTGGTGACAGGTAAGCCAATTGAAGCTGAGTTTAGCAGATACCAGAATGAGAATGCTTATATCAGTCCTAATTATCTCGGCGGTCATAATTGGCAGCCCATGGCTTTCAACAAGGTTACTGGATTGGTTTATATACCTTCCCGAGAAAACGCTGCGTTTTATGGTCATGATAATGAATGGGTATACAACGAAACTGGACTATATGCCGCTAATGACTGGAACCTGGGAGTAGGGATCGACCCGGATAAGCCCTTGAGAGAGGATGAAGACGCTCCTGCCAATATGCCGCAGGGTATGTTGATTGCTTGGGACCCTGTAGATAAGGAAGTCAAATGGAGGGTCAACCACCAAACAGCATGGAACGCAGGGGTTCTTACCACAGCCGGCGGACTGGTATTTCAGGGTACTGCTGAAGGTCAGTTTGTGGCCTATAAGGCAGGTACTGGAGAAAAGATCTGGGAAACCTCCGTTGGGTCCGGGGTGATCGCACCTCCTGTTACCTATTTGGTAGATGGAAAACAATACCTTTCCTTGGCTGTAGGTTGGGGCGGTGCAGGTGGACTTGACAGCAAAAACACAGAACATGTTTATCCCGGTATCATTTACACCTTTGCTATCGGAGGCACCATGTCAAATCCTAAATTTCCAGAAATGCCCGTCAAAGTCTTGATAGAAGGGGAGGTTACTGCAGATTCGGATAAATTGGTAAAAGGAAAATCGTTATTCGAACAGAATTGTACACTATGTCATGGCTCACTTGGTTCCGGAGGAGGAGCTTTGCCCGACCTGGCATTTAGCAGCGAGCGTATTCATGAAAACTTCAAGTACATTGTACAAGGGTCATTCGTGGCGTTAGGAATGCCCAACTTTAATGAGAAACTGACCGAAGAAGAGATTAATCTGATTCAGCAGCACATATTTTCAACAGCGGAAAAATTGGGAGAACAACTTTAAAATCCCAAATAAGCTGCCTCCCGGCACGCGAGGCAAATCCTAAAAACAAACCAACTAAATTTGGGTATGCTGGTCGTAGCATGTTGCTACGACCCCAATCTACTTCTGTCGTAGGGCATCCTACGACCAGTCCCTATCACCCTCGTCCTTCGTAATTCGTAATTTAAATCACCCTAAATCCAAAGCCTGCCCTACAAATGGCTGATCATACAGCCTTTCACCAGTGGCTTTATACAGGGCGTTCGCCAAGGCTCCAATAATAGGCGGTAAGGATGGTTCTCCCAACCCGGTGGGGTCGATGCCGTTATCTACGAAATAGGTTTCAACTTCTGCGGGTGCTTCTTTATGACGGATTAACCGGTAGCTGTCGAAGTTATTTTGTTCTGGTCGACCGTTTTTAAAGGTCATAGCGCTGTACATGGCATGACCTATTCCGTCAACCATACCGCCTTCTACCTGATTGCGTGCTCCTTCAGGATTAACTACAATTCCACAATCAATGGCACACCAGATCTTTTGCACTTTAGGCTGGTTGTTCTTCATCACAATATCCACTACTTGTGCGACGTAGGAATTATGACAGTAGTATGCGGACACTCCGCGATATACTCCAGGAGTTTCTTGACCCCAGTTGGATTTTTGACGGACCAGCTTCAGTACACCTGCGTAGCGTTTGGCATCGTAGTCATTATCTTCACCGACGGGGTCACTTATGGCCCTGTCAAACAGTTCCAGTCGAAATTCGATGGGGTCCTTTCCCGCTGCTTCTGCAACTTCGTCAAGGAATGCCTGCTCTGCACCGGCAATAAAATTTGAACGAGGTGCTCTCCAGGCCCCGGTGGAAATGTTGGATTCCAACGAATGGTTCTCTGCTAAGTAATTATCTACCGCGCCGGCTGGGAATCGATTGGCAAATACCGGACTGCCATGAACTCCGGCACCCCGTACATGAAAGCCAATAAGATTGTTGTCCTTATCTAATGCTGCACGATAGGTGACCTTGTATGTGGGACGATAAGTGCCTTGTGTCATATCGTCTTCTCGCGAATAGATCAGTTTGACAGGCGCTTTCACTTTTTGTGATATGATAGCAGCTTCTATTCCGAAATGACCATAGAGCCGACGACCAAATCCGCCACCCATGCGGGTCATCATAATGGATATCTTTTCTTCAGGTAAACCCAAAACAGCTGAGGCGGTCTTACTCATAAACTCAGGAGTTTGAATAGGTCCCACAAGTTCTGCCTGATCTTCCTTTACATCAGCAAAGAAGTTCATCGGCTCCAGGGTATTATGCGCCAGAAAAGGGGCGCTATAAATCCGTTCGATAACTTTGGCAGCATGCTTAAAGGTTTTCTTTGGATCACCATCAATCCGTGCCGGCTCTTTTTGTTTTTCACCCAAAAGATCGTACATGCCTTTTATGTGATCTGAGGTACTTTCAGGAGTTGATTCCTGCTCCCAACTTAACTTGAGAGCTTTTTTTGCCTTCATTACCTGCCAGGTAGTAGCTCCCACCACTACCACCAGCTCATTGAAAGCATTGGTATCAGACCATTGTGCCTCTTTTCCTTCCGGAACTGTAGTATTAATGGTTATAACATCATGAATACCCGGCATACCTTTAGCTGACGAAGCATCAAGTGATTTTAATTTCATACCAAAAGCCGGTGGATGTTCGATCATAGCTATCAACATGCCATCTCGTTGGGTATCCAGTCCGAACTGGGGTTTACCGGTGACAATTTTAGCACCATCAACGTTTTTCCTGGGGGTTCCAATGATCTTGAAGTCTTTGGGGTCCTTTAATTCAACCTCCTCAGGAACAGTTAATGTGGCGGCGACAGCAGCAATTTCTCCATATCCAATGGATTTGTCTCCATGATTTATTACACCTTCTTTTGTGGTCACTTCTGTCACCGGAACATTCCATTGTTTGGCCGCAGCTTCCATGAGCATTCTTCTGGCAGTTGCTCCGGCCATTCGTAGACTTTCCCAACCCTGGCGTATGGACTGACTGCCGCCGGCAAGTTGTCTGGTGTATTTCTGGAGATCAAACCCTGCCTGTTCCACGATTACCTGATCCCAATTGACGTCTAGCTCTTCAGCAACTATCATGGGCATGGCAGTTTTAACATTCTGTCCGATTTCAGGGTTTGGAGACATGATGGTTATCTGTCCGTTATCTGCAATCTTTAGAAAGCCGTTGATGTCAAACCACTCTTTGGGCAGGTTTGCCAATTGGTCGGGTTTACAGGAAGCCAGCCAGCTAAATCCTAATAGCATTCCCCCGCTGGAAAGTGTTGAGACCTTTATGAATGATCTTCGGTCGTAATTGGTTTTTATTAAAGTCATGGTGTTGTCTTGTTGCGCTTTGAAAAACTATTCTTAATAGGTGGATGCAGTTTTTATAGCTGCTTTGATCCTGATGTAGGTTCCGCAGCGGCAAATGTTGCCATTCATGGCAGAATCAATTTCCTGATCATTAGGATTAGGATTTTTATCCAACAGGGCCGCTGCGTTCATGATTTGCCCAGCCTGACAATATCCACATTGTGGAACATCATGCTCAATCCATGCTTTCTGGACCGGATGATCACCATTTTCTGATAATCCTTCTATGGTTACCACTGATTTATCTTCAATACTGGAAACCGGTAATGAACAGGATCTCGTAGCCACTCCGTCCACATGTACGGTGCAAGCTCCGCATTGGGCAATACCGCACCCAAATTTGGTGCCCACCAAACTTAGATGATCTCTCAATACCCACAACAACGGGGTATCGGCATCGGCTTCAACCTCTTTTCGTTGGCCGTTGATTTTCAATTTGTAAGTTGCCATAGACTAAATGTTATTTTGCTAAAGGAAGTACAATTTACACGGTATTGGCCAGAATTCATAACACCTAAATCGGTATTATTTTCTTATATTCCACAATTCAATTTCATACCCACACCTTGCTAATCGAATACCAACCATGATAATTGTATCCTCATATTCCATTGCTATCTTACTACTGGTGGTTTCCATGTTATGTTGGGGCTCCTGGGCCAATACTCAAAAACTGGCTTCCAAAAGCTGGGATTTCCAATTGTTTTACTGGGATTATTCACTTGGGTTGGTTATTCTGAGTTTGATACTGGCACTTACTTTGGGTAGCACGGGCACTGAGGGCAGAGGCTTCGTGGAGGACCTCCGGCAGGCATCAATGGTGTATATAGGGTCTGCATTTTTAGGAGGTATCATTTTCAACATTGCAAATCTATTGGTGGTAGTGGCCATTGACATGGCAGGCATGGCCATAGCATTTCCAATCGCCATTGGATTGGCCTTGGTTATGGGTGTGGTGATTAACTATATGGGAGAACCCACTGGAAACCCGGTACTGCTCTTTAGCGGTGTGGCGTTGATTACTCTGGCAATAATAATCAATGCCGTGGCATACAGTAGAATGAGTAAGGACGGACCTGGATCTTCCAAAAAAGGAATCACTATTTCCATAATTGCAGGCTTCATCATGAGTTTCTTTTACCGGTTTGTAGCTGACTCTTTGGTTAGCGATTTCGCCAATCCTGGCATCGATAATTTAACACCCTATAGCGCAGTCTTTGTCTTTTCTATCGGAGTGTTTATTAGTAATTTTTTATGGAACACTATTTTCATGTATAAACCTATAAGTGGAAATCCTGTTACTTATAGTGATTATTTCAGCAAAGGAGATCTCAAACTTCACCTGGTAGGAATTTTAGGAGGAGCCATTTGGTGTATGGGGATGTTTTTAAGCATTCTATCCTCCGATGTGGCAGGACCTGCCATTTCTTACGGGTTATCTCAGGGTGCCACTCTGGTAGCAGCTCTTTGGGGGGTATTTATTTGGAAGGAATTTAAAGATGCCCCTCAGGGTACAAACAAACTTATTTTCGTTATGTTTGTGAGTTTTTTGGCGGGACTAATCCTGATCATTTTTTCCAGATAATATGAGTCAAATAATAGCGGTTGTTGGTAGTTCAAATATTGACCTGATTATGCAAGTTTCCAGTTTTCCAAAACCGGGAGAAACTGTGGCCGGAGGTGTATTTACTCAAACATTCGGAGGAAAGGGGGCGAACCAGGCTGTGGCGGCAGCAAGAGCTGGAGGGGAGGTAGTATTCATCAGCTGCCTGGGAACGGATAGCTTCGCTGAAAACTTCATGGCACGATTCGAGGAGGACAACATAGATACTTCAAATATATTTCAGGAGTCCGGTGTATCTACTGGAACGGCTATGATCACGGTGGATGAGGATGGAGAGAATTGTATATCTGTGGCACCCGGAGCAAATTATAAGTTGAATGAACGGCATATTATAAAAGCACAACCTGTTTTAAAGGAAGCGAGGGTAATTTTATTACAGGGCGAACTGCATCCTGATATGTTACGATATATTCTTAACTGGGCATTTAAAGAGAAAAAGAAAGTGCTGTTGAATTTAGCCCCAGCGCAACCATTGGAAAAGGAATTCCTAAAGCACCTGGCCATTTTGGTGGTCAACGAATCCGAAGCCGGAACTTTGGTGGGCCGCCCGGTGAAGGGCATTGAGCAAGCCCAGGCGGCAGCGGAGGAACTAGCCACTTACACCGATGGCGGGGTTATTGTCAGTTTTGGGAAAAATGGATCGTACCTGGTCAAAGATGATCTAAAGCAAATTGTGCCGGCTTTTAAAGTTAAAGCCATAGATACCACCGGAGCCGGTGACGTATACTGTGGTTCTTTAGCTTCAGCCCTGGTTGAAGGTATGGAACCCTTGGAGGCTATGCGTTTTGCCAGTGCTGCAGCGGCAATCTCTGTTACCCGACTAGGAGCACAACCTTCCATACCTTCAAGGGATGAGATTGATCAGTTTTTATTAACCAATGACAATTAACAATTGGCAATGAAGGTTGTACTGGCAATTGTGTCCCATCCGGATGATGTAGAATTTCTTTGTGCTGGTACCCTGGCATTATTGCGTAAAAATGGTTGGGAAGTCTATATAACAACCATGACTGCGGGTGATTGTGGATCCAAAGAGTTAAACAAAGAGGAGATAAGTGCCGTTCGGAAGCAAGAGGCAACCAATGCTGCCAAGCTCATCAATGCTCAATATGAATGCCTGGAATTTGAGGACATGTTTATCATATATGATCAACCCTCAATTTTAAGCGTATTGGCCCATGTGAGAAGAACTCTGCCTAAGTTGGTTATTACCATGAGTCCATCGTGCTATCTGGTAGATCATGAGATTACCAGCAAACTAGTTCGAACCGCCTGTTTTGTGGCGGGTATGGTAAATATAGACACTCCGGGAATTCCGGCACTGGACTACATACCGCACCTGTATTATCTTGATCCTATTGAGGGAAAAGACCAATACGGCCAAAAAATTGCACCTACCACTATAGTTGATATTACTGAAGTGATGGAACTGAAGTCTAATATGCTTGCTTGTCATAAAAGTCAAAGGGAATGGCTTAGGGAACATCACGGTATAGATGAATATCTCATATCCATGAAACGGCAGTCGGAAGAAACAGGTAAGAGTATAGGTGTAGTCTACGCCGAAGGATTCAGACAACACCTGGGGCATGCCTATCCTCAAAATAATTTGCTGCTTGAGTCACTGAAAGAAGCCCGACAGGATTAATGCATTTCCACTTTGCAGTTACCTATGGCCGGTTGGAAGTAATTAAATTGAACATTTGGATGGTTGGCTAGCAACGACATAGGCACTGAACTATCAACGATACCTTCACTGATCATTAGCGCTGTTAGACGCATTCCAAATGGATTGTCGTGCATACCTGCATGCCAGATAGAAACCTTTTCAGCTTGCCAGGTCTGGACCGGCCCAACAGTTACCGCTTGAGTTGGAACACCCGTTACTACACCACCACCAGAGGTCCGGGCATTTTGGGTAATGGTGGCTGGATGCAGATCAACTACCCGGGTAGTCAATTTTTCATATTCTGCCGCTGACGGCGGTTCATTTTCATAGACTCCTTCACGTTTAAGAGGATCATTGAAGGCCCAGTGTTTTATTTCACCTTGACCACCTTGCATGACCACACAGCTAACGCCTTCCCAGCTTCCGATGTAATCTGTTGGGTCCGCCTTTGGAAAATGGAGGTTGGATTCTGGCATGCTAAGTTCCGGATTAATGCGGTTGAAGCACAGATCCATGTCAGCCCTCTTGAATGACAAGGGATGATCTTCGTTTGCCTCTTTTCCATCAATAACCCATTCGTCCATGCCCCAGAAATGGCAATGAGTAAGGTTCAACTCCATTTCGTTTACCAATCGAGCTACTAAAGGCAGTTGCTCAGTTGGGCCAATAGGGCCGCAAATACCAGCCGGCCGGTCCGCGGTGGCTTGTTTCCAGGCATGAATGTATTCCAGTGCTTCAGCCAGATAGAAATCCTCCAGTGTATCATAAAAGATCACCTTAAACCCAGGGCGGGACAATCCGAATATGTCCTCAGCGGTTAGGCTTGCTGCTTCATTTAAAATTGAATCATCAAGTGTGGTGTAATCCCACCATTCCGGAGCCAGTATGCTTTTCTTTCTAGTCATGTTTTTATTTGCTCACTCACTCACTAATTCACTAATTCCCCAACTGTACACTTCGGCCTTCTGCCGCAGATTGATCCGCTGCAAACACCACTTCAAATGTTTTCATGGCTTGCCTCAAACTGGTAAGGGGCATTTCAACACCTTGAGTTATTGATTCAAAGAAGACATTAAATTGATCCAGGTAGGGATGGTCTGAGACGTCCCCGGAATCAAGCAGTTTCAACGCCAGATTGGACCAGTTGTTTTTGTCTGTTCCCAGTTTCATTGAATGGAACTTGTTGTCCAACAAACTTCCTTCGCTGCCGAATAGATGTGTGTGTAAGTAATAAGGTTGTAGACAATCAATACTGGATGCACATTTTCCAATAGCGCCATTCTTAAACTTCAATATGGTTACACTGCTTGTATTGTATTCATACGGCTCGAATATTTTACTGTTTGATTTAGTGCTGTAACTGGTGACTTCTACCACCTCATCATTCATACACAAAAGTAGTGCATCCAGAGCATGACATCCGGCTGAAAGAAGAGAACTTCCTCCCGGGTCTTTTTTTACGTTCCAACGAAATTGTCCATACCATGGACCGATACCATGAAAGTAGTCAATCTCACCGTAGTGCAGGTCACCTAATAATCCCTGGTCGATAAGACTTTTGGTAACCTTGAACTGATTAGAAAACCGGCACTCAAAGCAGATACAAGATTTTACGCCGGCTTTATTCACTGCATTTTCGATCTCCTGACAATCTGCCCATGACAGGGCCAGCGGTTTTTCAAGGATCAGGTGCTTCCCGGCCTCAGCTGCCTGCACCGCCTGGTCCTTATGTTGGTTTGGGTAACTACAAATGGAAACTACTTGTAAGTCTGGGTTTGCCAGCATCTCTTGAAGATTAGTGAAGCTCTTAATAGGAGTACCCCATTGGTCACTAAGGGCCTGATCATCCAGTTCACGAGAGGAGTAAATTGCTGTTACCTGTGCGTGGTCCGATTTGTTGATGGCATCAATATGGGCGGTAGCCACCCAACCATAACCAATTATTCCAACGTTGTATTTTTTCATGGTCTATCTAAATCTGTTTGAAGCAGGACAAGTAAATTAAGTTAACGGGATTTTGCAATATCAAATAGAGATTTTGAAACTTCCATTGAATGTTTCCAAATTTCCAGGCGCTGAAATCGAAAGCTGACCATACTTGACCAATGTAAAATTAGTAAGTCTCATTTTTTGCAGTTCATATACTCAGCGCTCCCAACGCCCAACGCCCTGCGCCCAACGCCCAACGCCCAGCTCCTTGCTCCCAGCTCCCTACTCCCAGCGCCCAGCTCCCTACTCCCAGCTCCCTACGCCCTGCCGCCCAGCTCAGCGCTCCCTGCGCCCCGCTCCTTTGCTCCCCGCCCAATAATTCGTATCTTTCTCACCACCCAAAACAACCAACAAGTTGAAATTTCATATCGCTTAAAAGTTAAATCATTGAAATTTCTTCATAATTTAATCTTAACAGCATCAAACTTGAAAGTACTACTTGTCATATTATTGACCTTATCCGCTTGTTCGAGCCCTGTTCAATATGACCTCATAATTCGCAATGGGACCATATATAATGGAACCGGGGAAAAGCCATTCAAAGGTGATGTAGCTATATCTGGGGATACGGTGGCTGCTATTGGTAATTTGACAAGCGTACAAGGAAGTGTTGAGGTCGATGCAAAAGGACTGGCAGTATCACCCGGTTTCATTAATATGTTAAGCTGGGCCAACGTCAGTTTAATAGAAGACGGCCGTTCTCAGGGAGATATTCGTCAGGGAGTAACCCTGGAGGTACTCGGAGAGGGAAGTTCAATGGGACCGATGACAGAAGAGATGAGAAAGGAGCGGTTAGAGAGTCAAACAGACATAAAGTATGACATTCCATGGACCACTTTAGGTGAGTACCTTGAGTACCTTGAAGAAAAAGGGGTGTCTACCAATGTAGCATCTTTTGTGGGGAACGGGACTCTAAGACAATATGTGATTGGCTATGAAAATCGGAAGGCCACTCCGGAGGAGATCCTTGAAATGCAAGACCTGGTACGCCAGGCCATGGAAGAAGGGGCAGTAGGCGTAAGTTCATCATTATTGTACGCACCCAGTGGTTCTGCTGATACTGAAGAGTTAATTGCATTAAGCAAGGTGGCAGCTGACTACGGAGGCATGTATATCAGTCATATCAGAAATGAAGGATCTGAACTGCTCCAGGCCATCGATGAGTTGATAGCCATTTGTAAGGAAGCAAATATCTCTTCTGAAATCTATCACCTGAAAGCCGGCGGGGTGGAAAACTGGCACTTGTTAGACCGGGCAATAGGAAAAGTGGACAGTGCCAGGGAAGCAGGGTTACCCGTTACCGCCGATATCTATACTTACCCCGCAAGCTCTACCGGTTTGCATGTAATGCTTCCGCGGTGGGTAAGGGAAGGTGGTGTAAAGGCCACCATAGATCGCTTAAAGGATACCTCATTGAGAAGTCAGATTCTTTCAGAAATACAATTCGAACACAGCCCGGATCGAATTCTTCTGGTGGGTTTCAAGAATGAGAACCTTCGGATACACATTGGTAAAAGGCTCGATGAGGTAGCAGCAGAATTGGGTAAAATTCCAGCTGAAACTATGATCGACCTAATAGTGGAAGATGACAGTCGGATTTCGGTGGTATACTTTTCAATGTCCGAAGAAAACATTAAAAAGAAAGTAGCGGTACCGTGGGTGAGTTTTTGCTCAGATGCAGGTAGTTTTACCAATGAGGGTGTATTTGTTAAGCAAAGTACCCACCCCAGGGCTTATGGTTCATTTGTGCGGGTTATTGGAAAATACGCCAGGGATGAAGCAGTAATATCGCTGGAAGAAGCAATTAGGAAGCTAACCTCCTTGCCTGCTGAAAACCTTAAACTGACAAAAAGAGGAAAACTACAACCTGGCTATTTTGCGGATATTGTAGTATTTGACCCTGAAAATGTCAATGATCTTGCAACTTTTGAAAAGCCTCATCAATACGCCGAGGGAGTTGTTCATGTGTGGGTGAATGGGCAGCAGGTACTGCAAAATGGCGTCCATACAGGTGCAATGCCGGGCCGGTTTGTAAAAGGCCCTGGTTACCAAGAAAAGTAAACCCCTCGACAACATTTAATACATAAATTAGAAACACATGATTTCACGCAGACACTTTATACGAACTGGAACAGCCTTATCGGCAGCAACTATATTGCCAATTCATTCAATGAGTGTACACAACATTTTGGAGAGCAGAAAGTTTACCCTATGCCTAAATGCCGGCAATATAGGGGTGCAGGCCAGTCAACATGAATTGTTTAATATGGCTGTAAAACATGGATTTGAGGCTATTAGCGTTTATGCCTCCAGCCTGTCGGAAATGTCAACTGATGAAATCAAGGCTTTTCTTATTGACATGAAGTTTAAGAATATCAAATGGGGGTCTGCCGGGCTGCCGGTAGATTTCCGCAAGGACCACACCACTTTCAAGGAAGGGTTGAGGCCGTTGCCTGATTACGCCAGGGCCATGGAAAGGGCAGGCGCAAATAGAATGAATACCTGGATACTTTCCTTTGATCACAGCTTAACCTATCTTCAGAATTTTAAGCAGCACACTGCAAGACTTCGTGAGGTTGCCACCATACTAAACGACTATGGAGTTTGCCTGGGTTTGGAGTATGTAGGGCCCAGGACGCTACAGGCAGTTGGCAAATATTCATTCATACGGACTATGGCAGAAAACAAAGAACGAATAGCTGCAATTGATCGCCCTAAT
>CAZOJZ010000121.1:0-8825 GCA_964580205.1 uncultured Roseivirgaceae bacterium | reverse complement strand
TTGCCTGGTTTTTCATGGCTAAACCATTTAAGCAATTAACAGACAGGTTCGAAAGCATTACTGTTCCTGATTACCTTCATAGTCGGTTCAATGCCACCAATAACACTTTGCGCATCATTGCTGCCACAGCTTTGTCAGTTTTTGTGGTCATCTATGTAAGCGCCCAGATTGATGCCACCGGATCGGCTTTTGAATCCTTCCTGGGATGGAATTACTATACCGGAGCCATTGCAGGGTTCGTTATTGTAGTGATTTACATTTTTTACGGTGGTTTTGTGGCAGTAGCCTGGTCGGATGTATTTCAGGGTTCTTTGATGCTATTGGGCCTGGTAGTGTTGCCATTGTATGTCTTCTTTCACATTGGCTCTGTGGATATAGTTCATCAAAAATTACAGATAATGGACCCTGGGTTGGTGAATATCTGGGGAACAGGTGGCCTAACGGCTATTAATATTGCCACTATCCTGGGATATGCTATGATTGGGCTGGGTTTCATGGGCTCCCCTCAGGTATTTGTCAGGTTTATGTCCATTAAAAATGAACAAGAGATCAATAAAGGGCGCTGGGTGGCACTAATTTTTACTTTGCTTACTGATGCAGCGGCAGTCACCATTGGGATATTGGGCCGATACCTATTTACAGAGACAGGACAGGACGTTGAAATAATATTCGGAAACGGAGCACAGAATGTTTTACCCCAAATGGTGGACTCACTGTTGCCGTTGATGCTGGCGGCAATTTATATTGCAGTGGTATTGGCAGCCATCATGTCCACCATTGATTCTTTACTGGTAGTGGCCAGCAGTGCTATCGTAAGAGATTTTGATCAACAGGTATTAAAGAACCATCGCAAGGACCACGCAAGGTTTTCCAGGAAAGTCACATTAGTGATGGCAATTGCCGCTTTGGCAATTGCGCTTACCATCTCGGTGCTCTCTCCTACACGCACCATTTTTTGGTTTGTGATCTTTGGGTGGTCCGGCATAGCGGCCACCTTCTGTCCTATGATGATACTTTCACTGTTTTGGAAGGGCTATAACGAGAGAGGGGCTATTGCATCGATGATCACTGGATTTCTTTGTGTTCCTCTATTTAAATTTGGAGCAACAAGTTTACCCGGGTTGGGCATTTACTTCACACAAGTAGCCGAGCTGATGCCATCTTTTTTGCTTTCTATGTTGGCAGGCATCGTTGTTAGTAAGATTAGCGGCAGAAATTCATAGATCCCTCGTAAATCCCCAGATGGCGTGAATCTTGGCTATCTGCTCCTGGCCTTGCATATTCTGGCATGAAACCAAGCCCATTAATGAAAATGCAAACCATAAACAGCATCTAATGAGTTGCAGTAAATTGGTTGTGAAGAGACTGATCATGTTCATATACTCATAATCGATAAAGCAAGATAGGAAAAATATCAGATCTCAAATATACCACCTCAGATCTTCTGCTAAACCATGATTTAAGGCCTGAGATCTGAGTTCAATTTCCTTTGGGCACCTCACTAACATCCAATATCTTACCCGCTCCTTTCACCGATGCAACATTAAAGAAACCTGCTACTACTACCCCGTCCTTATTCCCAATATATTCAATATTGGTTGGCACATTGCTCAACGGCGTAGCAAATAGTTCAGCAAACCCGCCCGGTCGATCTGTCTGAATTCTTACTTCATTAAGAAAAAAGAAGGTCTCATTGGTAATACTATGTATTTCAACAAATATGGAATCGCCATCTTCAAAAGGAGATTTAAATGCGTCATGCTCATCTTGCTCAAAGGGGTTAATAAAATCTCTAATTGGCGGGATAAATATCAGGCCATCAACATTACCACCCTCACTGAATCCGGCATCAAAAGCAATATTGATTTCATTGGGTTGATTTAAATATACCCCATTCTTAAAGGATTTAATCCAATAAGTGTCACCGGCACCCAACAAGTCGCGTGACCAAAATTCCGCAAAGTAGCTGTCCGGCAAAAAAAGATTCTCCTCTTCGAATCGAAAAGTAATACTGTCTATTTCAGGCACTCTGTTTATTTTACTGGTTGACCTGAATAAGTCTTCTCCAATGGTTACCTGTAACATCAGACTATCACCCTCAATAGCAATAGGGCCCTTAGTCATGGGATCCCACTGATAATATCCCTGTTCTACCTCATTGAATTCAACAATGGACCCGTTGGAATTTAACACTAGTACAGAAGCACCTGATACGCCTGGTAGCGCTGAGTTGTTAAAGTAGGAGTGGGATTGAGTGATTCTGATGGTTTGAACACTGTCCTGATTGGTTAAGAATGCATCAATAATCAGTACTGGAGGAGCTTCCCGAAGCTCTGGGGTTATCTGGTCCTCACATGCGGCCAGCACAATTATACAACAGAATATTTTGTGGATACTGGTCATCAGAATTTAAAATTGTAAGAGATGGCTGGAACAATACTTCCTATAATAGAAACTTGGGTGGCTTGGGTTTCTATGGGTGTGCCTGCTATGGGCCGATCCTCCGCTTGGGCAAAATAGATGGAAAACGGATTACGTCTTCCGTACACATTGTAGACACTGAACACCCAATAGTCTTCATTCTTTCGTTCTTTTCCCTTTCGATTTTTCTTTCCACTAAGGGTAGCGGAAAAATCAAGCCTATGAAACAATGGTATTCTTAAATTATTTCTGGAACTATAGTAGTCAAATGGCAACAGATAGTTTTGTACTTCAAGTCTTGAGGTGGGAAAAGTAGTAGGAGTGCCTGAGAGTAAGGTGAAATTTGCAGATAACTTCCACCTGGACTCTGGTTCATAGAAAACTACTGCCTTGAAATTATGTGCCTGATCATATCTTGTAGGATACCACTGATTATTATTTATACCATTTACTTTTAGCTCGGTCCGTGCCAAAGTATAACTTACCCAACCGTTGAATAATCCTTTATTTTTTATTACTAGCAATTCCAGCCCATAAGCCCTCCCATCACCACTTAACAAGTCCCCCTCAATAAATTCATTGATCAATATGTCTGCTCCATCAATGTAGTCAATCTGATTTTTTGATTTTCGATAATACAACTCGACCGAGGTTTCAAAATCATTTTCAGGACCATAATTTTTGAAGTATCCCAGCCCCCACTGATCCGCTGTTTGCGGCTCTATATTATTAGTAGATGGTGTCCAAATGTCCAAAGGATTAGATGCGGTGGTATTGGAAACCAGGTGTATATACTGGGCAGTCCGGTTGAAACTGGCTTTTATACTGGCTTGATTGGATACCTGATACTTTATAGAAACTCGGGGTTCAAGATTTTGATAGCGCTGAATCACTTCTCCAGCCTCAGCATTAAATGCATTTACCACTCTTCTACGGGTACCAGCCTCAGGATTGTCAAACTCATAATAACTACCCGGTCCCACCAACATAAATTGTGAGTACCTCAATCCGTATTGTGTCTCCCATTTGGGCCCTAGCTTTTGTTGGTTACTAATATATAGCGCCCACTCCAGTCCGTTCTTTTTTTCTACGCTGACATCCGAAACTTCTCCATTGCTTACTCCTACCGCATTTGCCGGTTCAAAGTTGTATTTGATCAGCTCACCTCCAAATGAAAGATTGTTTTCAGGGTTAATAAAATAACTAAATTCAGGCTTGAAATTGAATGTCCTTATTCTGGAATTCCAGTCAAATTTGTCAAGATCATCATCTCCAAATGCCAGTTCATAGTCGTAGTCACTAAAAAATATGGTAAAATTAGAAAATAAGCGTTGGTTGAATATGTGGTTCCACCTGAGTGTGCCAGTGCTGTTTCCCCAATTAAATCCCTGAGTTGCGTCAAACTTAAACTTGTCTCTACCAAAATAACCAGAAAGGTAAATGCGGTTGTTCTTGTTGATATTATAATTGGTTTTCATGGTGAGGTCATAGAAATTCAACGCCGCGCCATCATCCAATACATCGGTGAAAATTTTAGCCACAGCGTCAGCATAGGATCTGCGAGCAGCCACAATAAACGAGGCTTTGTCTTTTTTTAGAGGGCCTTCTACGGTCACTCTGCTAAAGATAGATCCTATTCCCCCACTCACAGTGAATTTCTTACTATTACCTTCTTTCATTCTGATATCTAAAATTGAAGCAATTCTCCCTCCGTACTGAGCGGGTATGCCACCTTTAATTAATTTGATGTCTTTCACGGCATCAGGGTTAAACACAGAAAAGAAACCCAACATATGAGAAGAATTGTACACTGGTGCTTCATCCAGTAGTACCAGATTCTGACCAACACCTCCACCACGAACATTAAATCCCGAAGCCCCTTCTCCTACGGTACTTACCCCGGGGAGAAATTGAATACTTTTCAGGACGTCAACCTCCCCCATAAATGCTGGAATATTTTGGATAGTGCCTATATTCATATCATGCGCTCCCATCTGAATGCCGGAAACATTGAGGTCCTCTATTTTGCCTGATATGACAATCTCCTCCAACAACTGTTTTTCGCCCAATAGCTCAATATCCAATCGCTGGTTGTTTGTGAGATCCACTTCCTTAATCGTGGGCTCAAATCCAATATATCGATATTCTACCTGATAGGATCCCGGGGGCAATGTAAGACTATAGAACCCGTATACATTTGAAACTGTCCCTGTTTGTAAGTTGGGAACATAAATTGTTGCTCCGATGAGACTCTCACCATTAGTAGCATCATGCAAATACCCCGATAGGGTCACCTTATCCTGGGCTGAAAGTGTTGAAATAATCAGCAGATTCAACAGTAGTGTGAAGAGTAAATGTGTTTTTATTGACATTTGCATCACTTGATCTACTGTTCAAACGAGCTAATCAGTGAAGGGTTATGAAATCAGGTAATATTACTCCGGTTGATGTGACTTGGTTGCGAGTGGGGCTAGGCGAACAATTCCTAATTCATCTTTCCTAATTCATAATTTAACCATTATACCTCATAATTTATAACGTTTTGTTTTGAAGAACCCAGTCCTGCAATGCCCAATTCCACTACATCACCGGCTTTCAGATATTGGGAAGGTTTGAAGCCCATGCCTACTCCGGGAGGGGTTCCAGTGGAGATAATGTCACCCGGGAGCAAGGTCATATATTGACTTATATAACTTACTAAAAACGGGACATTGAAAACCATTTTTTCAGTGTTACCCTGTTGCTTAAATTGGTCATTTACTTTTAACCACAAATCGAGATTATTAACATTGGCTATTTCCTCAGAAGTAGCCAGGTATGGACCCAGCGGTGCAAAAGTATCACAACTTTTACCTTTGACCCATTGACCTGTCCCCTCCAACTGGTAGGCCCTTTCACTCAGGTCATTCATAACAGTGTACCCTGCCACATGCGCAATTGCGTTTTGTTCCTCAACATATGAGGCCTGCTTTCCTATCACCAATGCCAATTCTACCTCCCAATCTGTTTTCTCACTGTTTGGTGGAATTATAATGGGATCGTAGGGTCCGGTCAAGGCGCTGCTTGCTTTGAAAAATAGCACCGGCTCGTCAGGAATAGCCATACCGCTCTCTTTGGCATGATCGCTGTAATTCAACCCTACGCAAATTATTTTACTTGGTATCGCTACCGGTGGGGCCCAGCGAATATGACTATCTACTATGGGTAATGATTGTTGTTGACTTTCAAGCCACTCCTTCAACCGCTGTATACCATCATCACCAAAGAACTGTTGGTTGAAATCTTCACCGAAGGAACTCAGGTCCCTCCTGCTTCCAGAATCGTCGAGGTAACCTGGTGTCTCTTGTCCCTTGTTCCCAAATCTGATTAGTTTCATAGATATTTATGTATTGAGTTTTATAAATCCTCCATCAATTGGGTAGTCTGTGCCGGTGATAAAGGCGGCCTCATCCGAGCAAAGATATAGTGCCAGATTTGCGATCTCTTCCGGAGTACCCATCCTTCCAATTGGCTGTGAAGCTGCCAACTGTTGGTACATTTCCTCCTCCCTGCCAGGATAGGTAGATTTAAGATAGCCGTCCACAAAAGGTGTATGGACCCTGGCTGGCGAAATACAATTACATCTGATATTGTATGAAAGATAATCCTTAGCTACCGAAAAAGTCATAGAGCGAATAGCGCCCTTGCTAGCGCTGTATACAAAACGGTCAGCAATACCAACCGATGCCGCTACAGAAGCCATATTCAGGATCACACCTTGCTTACGCGTTTTCATGTGCTCAATTACTGAAAACAAGCAATTATATACCCCTTTGACGTTAACAGCGAAGACACGATCAAAATCTTGTTCTGAAGTTTGGTCCAGTGATCCTATTTGTGATACCCCGGCATTGTTGATCAATATATCTATAGATTGATGATCAGCAATCACTTGCTTCATTGTCTGTATTACCGTCGTTTGATCAGCAACATCAACCTGATAACAGCTAATCTTTAAAGACGGGTCATCAAATTCTGCAACTAATTTTTGCGCATTCTGTAAATTCACCTCAAGTACGGCTACTTGCGCCCCCTGTTGAGCAAATCTATAGACCATGCTGGCTCCGATGCCGCTTCCACCACCGGTAATTACTGCCTTTTTTCCTTTAAGACTTAACATTTTTAGGCGTGCTAAATAGTGAAAAATTAATTCAAATCAAATTATTGAGCCACTTGAGATGACTGATGAATGATCCCTGACCAGATGAAAGTCCATTGCAAGTGCATTTGGTCCCTTATGGGCATAGCTCTTAGCCCCAGATCGGAGGCTTCTAGGGTGACTTGACCTGTTTTCTTTTGACCCTGATCTAAATCCAGTTTCCACTGATTCATCCTTTCTGTCCAGTTATTCAGAGTAGGATCAGGCCATGGCAACCCTGAGTGGTCTTTGGGAACAATAAAAAGTGGCATTTCAGTTACCAACGTCAGACAAGGATCCCCCAGACTTCTAATACTCTCCATTGAACTGGGATGAAATCGTTTGGCCATTTCATTATCTCCCAGGTCTCTAAAATGTTTTTTCATGGCCTCACTATCAGGCCTGGACCCAAACCCTGGCTCAAAACGAAAGAACCCTTTTTCTCCCTTTCTTTCCACATCATGCAATTGATATTTTAACAACCCAACCTCATGTTTACAAGCATCCAATATGCCAGAAACCTCGGAAATAAAATCTTTATCAATTAGAAACCAGGGGCCATAACTGATCCTCATGCCATGAAGAGAAACATGCAAATCGAACTTTCTGTTGGCACTTTTCCAAAATCCATATATCGCATCATTTTCAGGCCTCATCGACTTGACACTTTCAGTCGGAAATCCAAATTCAATGTCATCACCAGGTAATTCTCTAATCGCATACTTAAGATTCAATCCAAAATCGAATTGTTGATCCGCCACCTGACTCCAATTGCGATTATTATGAGAACCATCAGGATTAGCATATGGAACTATGTACCATTGGAATTTTTTGACAAGTGAATGGTCTGGTGGTAATGACCCCAGAAAATTGGTCAAATGGTTTAAGAAAATTGAGCCGGTTGGTTCATCAGCGTGGCACCCTGCTATCAGGCTTATCTGTATTTTTCCGACACCTAAACGATAGCCATAGATTTTTCTCTGTTCACGGGTTAAACCTATAATTTCAGGTTCCAACGTAGATTTGGCAGCTACAATTTGAGCTAAGGTTGGTTTGCGAAGTTCTTTATTCAAGAGAGCGCCATAATTGCCAGACTATAAGTATTACCCCGTCTCAATTTATGAGGCACTTTATTAAACCTGATGACTGGATAAACTAGGGTTTGTAATTTTTGATTCAGGTTTCTCCAGAGGTTTTGAAGTTGGCACTACTTTCTGTACGTTCTTAGTTGATTCTGAAGCCATCTCCTCTGAAATCTTAAAAGAACCCATTTTACATCTTCCATCAAAAACAGCTCCGGCTTCCATTACCAACTTACCGGTGTTGATGTCACCCTTAATGTGGGCGTTGGATTTTAAGATCAGAAGACCTTCTACCTGTACCATTCCCTTTACCGTACCTTCAATATCTGCGGTTTGTGCGTAGATCTTGCCTTCTACTTCACCCGAAATCCCCAGCACTACCTTTGATCGAGCGCGAATATTACCTTTCACCTTACCTTCGATCCTAAGATTTCCTGTGGTTTCTACATTTCCATCAATAGAGGTTTCTTTGCTGATGGTGTTGCTTGAATTGCTGATCTCTACTTTGCGGGAATCTTCTTTATTACTAGTAAACATAATTCACAGGTTTAATTAAAAAATCAATTAGTAGTTAAAAAATAATCATATACTAAATAAAAACGAACAAAAGTCATTTTTATTTAATTTTGGTCTAATAACAAAGGTTAGAATTTTTAACCAAAAATTCAATTCTTAACTTTGTTTCCAAACAATTTTTCTAGTTTTTGAATTTTTGGTTTTATAACCACTTGACAATAAGGTTGTTCTCCATGTTCCTTAAAGTAGTTCTGGTGATAATCTTCTGCTGAATAAAAAATTCCAAGGGGAGCAATCTCAGTTACTATTGGATTCGGCCATAGGTGGCTGGCCTCCAATTGCGCCAGCATATTTTCCGATTGTTCTTTTTGGTGCTGATTGTGATAAAATACCGCTGAACGATATTGAGAGCCAATATCGCTACCCTGTCTATTTAAGGTAGTAGGGTCATGTGTTTTCCAGAATACTTCCAGTAGTTCGGTATATGAAATGATCTCAGGGTCGTAGGTGATCTGCGTAACCTCTGCATGGCCTGTAGTTCCTGAACATACCTGATGATAAGTAGGGTTTTCCACCTGACCGCCTGTATAGCCGGATACCACTTGAGTAACCCCCTCAAGGTTTTGAAA
>CAZOJZ010000120.1:0-5214 GCA_964580205.1 uncultured Roseivirgaceae bacterium | reverse complement strand
ACAGTCATTTCCTTTCTATATACAGCAAAAGAACGGGGAATCCATGGCACTTGGCGGGATCTGGGAAACCTGGTGTTATGGTGAGATTACACGGAATACAGTTTCCATTATTACCACTGACCCTAACCCAAGAATGGCCTGGATACATAATAGGCCCAAGGCTTCAGACGGTCCACGAATGCCATTCATCCTGGAGGCACAGCACCAAAGAATGTGGCTCGATCCCACATTGTACCCACCTGAGGTATCAGCCATGATCGGGCCATATCCCGAAGAGCTTTTAAAAGACCATACGGTTGATCGACTTCGAGGAAAATCATATCCGGGGAATGTACCCGGAATTATGGAGGCGCATAGTTATGCTGAATTAACAACTCAGCAGGGTAGTTTGTTTTAGAACATTAACCGTGATTAATCACGTGATTAATTATGACCATAGAAGTTTTATAACAGCGCCCAGTGCCCAGCGCTTACAAACTGAGAATGGTGAATTCAACCCGTCGGTTCAACCGGCGGTTCAACTCCCGGTCGTTACTGGCAATCGGTCGGGTGTCCCCGTATCCTTTAGTGTGGAGGCGGTGAGGTGCTATCCCCTGCATTACCAGGTATTGCTTGACTGTTGCCACCCGGCGAAGTGAAAGATCAAAATTAAGCGTTGACTGTCCAGAATTATCTGTATGTCCGCCTAACTCGATTTCCAAGCTGGGGTATTCTTTTAGTATGTTTACCAGCCTGTCCAGTTCGCCATAAGATTTTTGCAGTAACTCGTCTTTGGTGCGCAAGAAAAAGATATTGCTCAGAGGTATTTTTTGCCCTTTTTCGAGTGGCACCAGATAGAGATTCTCTTCCACTTCTCCATATCTGTCGGCCTCTGTAAGGTCTATTTGCTTGGCCAGCGAAAGATAGCCATCAATTTTGGCAAGATACTGGTAGGCATCCCCCTTAGGAAGCACTATTTTATAGGTTCCGTTTTGAGGATCCGATCGTGCTATGCCATATTCCGACTGCACTTTCTGAGATTTGAAATGTACTGATGCGCACAAGGGCTCATTGGTATTGGCGTTCAGTACTTTTCCTTTTACAAGTACTACGGGATCGGGCCTTACTTCTTGTGGAAGTTGAATACGATAGATGTCCTTTGAATTATTTTCTTCATTCTTAGACACAAAATAGGCAAAGTCACCTTTAGCAGAAATTGAATAGTATGCATCCCAGGTTTTGGTATTGACTGCAGGCCCCATGTTAACCGGCGAAGACCAATTTCTCCAAGTTGCATCCAGTCTTCTACTATAAAAAATATCACTTCCGCCGTAACCCAGGTGTCCTTCAGAAGCAAAGTAAAGTGTCTTCCCATCGGCCGCCAGAAAAGGTGCAAAATCAGCCCCATCGGTGTTGATGGTTGGGCCAAGGTTTTCTGGTTCAGACCAGTTTCCATTTTTCATGAAACTTACGTAAAGGTCTTGATCACCCAGCCCCTCACGCCGTTGAACTGAGAGAAATAACACCTTTCCATTTGAGGACATAAAATAGTCCACATAGGGGCTAAAATTATAGAAGTTCTCTATTTCCAATTTTTGCGGATACGACCAACCCTTTTTATTCTTGTGGGCTATTGAAACACCGGGTTTAACGTAACCCCCACTTACATATTCGTTGATTAATAACAGACTGTTACCGTCGGGCGACACCGAGCTGATGCCATTTGGGTGCTGGTCATTAAGTGGCCACCCGATATTATTAGCGACCGTCCATTGTCCGTCCTCGAATCGACTGTAGTAAATATCTTGTTCGTCCTGTTTTCCACGTATGTTTTCCGGATGATTCTGACGGCAAAAATACAGGGTCTTTCCATCACCCGAAATCACCGGTTTGGTTTCGGTAAAGTCCGAATTAATAGATAACCCCAGGTTTTCTTTGGGGTCATTGAATTTTAGATTGGAAGTGATCTTATGCTGTCCTAATGCCTTTGGAAACAGACTACAGATCAAAATAAAGGATAACCAGCCAGCTTTCATTAATCCACTTAATGCTAACAATCTCCCAAAGTTAGGGACTATTTTCGTTCCAGAACTTTCAGAACGGCCTCAAATATGTCACCGGTACTTAATCCGTATTTTTCCATTAGCTCCGCCGGCTTGCCGCTTTCACCAAAGCGATCGTCAACTCCAACCATTTCCAGGGGTGAAGGATGTTTACGGCTTAATAATTGGGCAATACTGTCTCCCAGGCCGCCATTTAGTTGATGCTCTTCCGCAGTTACCGCACATCTGGTTTTATTTATTGAGGTCAACACAGCCGTTTCGTCCAAAGGCTTAATGGTATGAATATTGATTACTTCTACACTGATACCCCGGTCCGCCAGCATAGCTTCTGCCTCGATTGCATGCCATAAAAGATGTCCGGTGGCAAAAATACTTACATCGTGTCCCTCAGTAAACCGTATGGCCTTTCCCACTTCAAATACTTGATCTGCAGGGGTAAATATTGGTACCTTGGGCCTACCAAACCGTAAATAAACTGGTCCCCGGTGGTCTGCTATAGCTAATGTGGCTGCTTTGGTTTGATTGTAATCACAAGGATTTATTACTGTCATATTTGGTAGCATCCTCATCATTCCAAGATCTTCAAGAATTTGATGGGTAGCACCGTCTTCCCCAAGTGTAACACCGGCATGTGAAGCGCAGATTTTTACATTCTTTTCAGAATATGCTATGGATTGCCTGATCTGGTCGTAAACCCGCCCGGTGGAAAAGTTGGCAAATGTTCCGGTAAATGGAATCAAACCGCTGATACTCATGCCGGCAGCCAATCCCATCATGTTGGCTTCGGCAACACCTACCTGAAAGAACCGATCAGGGAATTCCTTCTTAAAGTCACCCATCTTTAATGAGCCGGTGAGGTCGGCGCAGAGTGCAACTACCTTTGGGTTGCTACGGCCCAGTTCCAGTAAACCGGCCCCAAACCCTGAACGGGTATCTTGTTTCTCTGTAAAAGTGTATTTTGTCATTGTCCAAATAAGTTTATGTTTTTAGTGCTTCCGGATTTTATTACAAAACTATATATCTCCGTGAATTTACTTCCTTTAGCGTTTTCTGCACGGAAAACCAGCTTATAATCACCTGGCTGTATGCCCATGGTCTCCCGGGTTTTCCCACTTAGATTCAACAGCCACTTTTGGGTGCCGTCGGCATGTAACACGAATAAAGTCCCGTATCCTGGAACATTGGTGTTTATATTCAAAACTCCGGGAGCAGGTATCTCTAAACGCGTTACCTGATTTTGTTCAATACCTACTTTTTTCCGGATTCTGGGTAAAGTTAGAATTTCCAGTTCGTATGATCCGGTAAGATATTTTTCAGTCTCAGTTACTCTTTGGATATGAATAACCCCGGGTTGACCTGGTTTCCTTACCAGTACCTGAACCGGGCCTCCATATTCACTGAAATTACGTTGATTCAATTGCAGAGATCCCTGTGGTGTTTTTAATGATACAATATTGTGTTGACCGCCCTTCAAAAGAACATTTCTTTTGGTTACCGGAGGTATGGTGTTGGCGATTACGTCATACAGCAATACCGCATCAACAATGACACTATCAGGCCTTCCCAACCTGTCCCGGTAGTGAACAAACTCGAATGCCGATTGGCCGGTGACCCTGTTCATAAAGGTAACATTCACATCGGTTTCTTTTGGGGCATCATTAATATCCAATAATTCCACACTGACGGTTGTTTGTTTTAATGTTTGTTCAAGCGTATTGTTTAATACCCTGTGGAAATCCTGAATATTGGCAGCGTCAAAGAATCTTCCCAGGCAGTTGAACTGTTCATCAAAGCTTTTATTCATGCCGAGGCCAATCACAAATGGTCTTAGAAAAATTCGCTTCTTTTGAAGCACCCTTGAAACCGCACAGGGGTCTCCGTCGCATGACTCCAGTCCATCGGTAATAATTATCACGATATTTCGGTAGTCATCATCATTAGGAAAGTCTTTTTCCAGTTCCTGTAAAGAGTAGGAGATAGGTGTAGTTCCCTTTGGAGTTAATTCCCGCAGCTTCCGGATAATAACATCGTGGTTGTTCTGTCTAAATCCTACTTCGAGTTTAGTGTCTTTACAATTTTGTAGTCTTCGATGAAATTGATGTCCATAGACACGCAAGGCCAACTCTACCCGGGAATCGCTGCGAAGTGAGTCAACCAGCTGGGACAATAATCGCTTCGCGGCTCCCATACGGGTAGTGCCTTCCCACTTACCCAACATGCTTCCTGACCCATCAAGCAGAAAGAGTATCCTGGTTTTTTCAGGAATCCGTTGATATTGTTTTTGACCTTGTGAGATCAGTGAATAAAAAAGGGCTAGAACTACTAACCATGAAAGCTTGGCTCTCATACCAAAGATTTGCTGCTAAAAATCTCCTAATGTCTCCTCTAATTGTTCCAGGGCCAAAGACAGCTGTTGGTCATTTGGCGGAATTCCGTGCCATTTATGAGTGCCCGCCATAAAGTCTACCCCATGACCCATCTCCGTAGTCATAATATTCATTATTGGTTTGTCATTTCCCGAGCGAACGATGGCTTGGTCCAGGGCAGGTAGAAGACTTTCAAAGTCATTGCCTTGACTTTCAATTACATCCCAGCCAAATGCTTCCCACTTGGCTGTTATATTCTTCAAAGACATGATCTCATCCACCGGACCATCGATTTGCTGACCGTTGTAATCTATGGTGGCAATTAGATTATCTACTCCGTAATGCGCAGCATACGTGGCTGCCTCCCATATTTGACCCTCCTGCTGTTCCCCGTCTCCCATTAAAACATACACCTTACCGGGGTCTTTAATCATCTTTTTTGCCTGTGCCGCACCAATAGCCACTGACAGACCCTGTCCCAGGGATCCGGAAGCTATTCTGATTCCTGGCAGGCTTTCTTCTGTGGCCGGATGTCCCTGTAATCTGGAATCAATTTTCCGAAATGTTGCTAATTCCTCTAACGGAAAATATCCACTGCGTGCCAGCACACTATACCAAACCGGACTAAGATGACCATTGGAAAGAAAGAACAGGTCTTCTCCTTCTCCTTTCATATTGAAATCCGATTGATGATTAAGCACCTGAAAATACAGTGCAACAAATAGTTCTGTACATCCCAGTGATCCTCCGGGATGTCCCGATTGACATGCGTGGAGGGTCAAATATGGGAGGCAGCCACGTATGCT
>CAZOJZ010000119.1:0-2071 GCA_964580205.1 uncultured Roseivirgaceae bacterium | reverse complement strand
GAACAGGAAAGCAATAATCTAAAATCTGCTTACATTGGTAAAGGTAAGCACTACATTCAAGAGGACCATCCTCACGAAATTGGGCAGGCTATAAGCAATTGGATAACCACTTCAATCATTGTACATTAGATTTTATGATATTAGTGCCAATAATTTTCATAAAATCTAGCCATGTTGCGCATTCTTCATAACTCTCTCATATTACTCTTATTGACTTCACCTTACACTATGGCACAGAATAGTCATGAGGAAATGCTCAGATCCGGTAAGCTACTCTTTCAGGTGAATTGTTCAAGATGCCACGGCATGTTGGGGGATGGCGGTACCGGCCCAAGTCTGAATCGTTCTTACCTTCCCAGAGCTTCCACAGATGAGAAGCTGGCAAATGTGATCTCTAACGGTATACCAGGAACTGGAATGCCAGCAGCTTGGACATTTACAGAAAAGGAAATAGAAAAGGTAGTAAAATATATAAGACACCTGGGTAGGGATAATGAAACGGTTATAATAGGGGACATTGATAACGGGAAAGCCTTGTTTGACAATAGTGTCTGTTTCACCTGTCATATCGTATCAGGCAATGGCGGAAGCCTGGGGCCTGATCTCACCCGTGTTGGTCTGAAGCGAGGCCAGGAATATTTGGTAGCGTCTATTTCCCATCCCGGAAAAAACCAGCCGGTAGGCTCAAATGGGTTTTTCGAATTCCTAGTGGTGAACGTTGCACTAAACAGTGGGGAGGTCATTACGGGTGTTCGCATTAATGAGGATACATTCTCCATCCAGATCAAGGACGCTTCTAATTACATGCACTCTTTCAAAAAATCGGATATCCTGTCCATTGAGAAGAACATAGATAAAAGCCTGATGCCCAGCTTTAAAGACCAATTCAGCGCTAGTGAATTAAACGACATTGCAGCCTATCTTACATCATTAAAATGAAGAAAATTCTAACCTTGATGTGCTTATCTATTCTTTTTCCCAGCTGTGATGATAAGCCTTATTCAGAAATAGTTGAGAAGGATGACGGCCCTCTATACGACCAAGCTTATGTTCCATTTGAACGGATTCTATCCGCTGCTGGAACACCGAATCACTGGCTGACTTATTCAGGTAATCTTTCAGGACACCGATATTCCCGGCTGGACCAGATAAATACCTCAAATGTTAAGGATCTACGGACAAAGTGGGTTTACCAGATGAATACACAGGCACCTGTAGAAACTTCACCCATTGTTGTTGATGGTATTATGTATATAACCTCACCTCCCAGCACTGTTCTAGCAATTGACGCCAGTACAGGCAACGTACTATGGAAGTATGATCCTCTCGTTCCTGATAATGTCTTGTTTCTTGGCTTTCCGCCAGTAAATCGGGGTGTAGCAGTGCTGGATGATATGGTCTATGTTGGAACACTCGATGCTTACCTTGTTGCGTTGGATGCTAAATCCGGAACCGAAAGATGGAAAGTTAAGGTAGCTGAGAACCGAACGGGTCATGCGATCACGGCCGCACCCCTCATTGTTAAGGACATGGTAATCACCGGTATAAGCGGTGGAGAAGCAGGGATCAGAGGCTTTTTGGATGCCTATGATTCAAAAACAGGAGCACATGTTTGGCGTCTTCAAACTGTGCCGGAAAAGGGAGCATTCGGTAATGATACCTGGGCGGGTGATAGCTGGAAAACCGGGGGCGCACCTACCTGGCTTACCGGTTCCTATGACCCTGAACTCAACCTGCTTTATTGGGGTACAGGCAACCCGGCACCTGATTGGAATGGTGATGCCAGGGCCGGAGATAATCTCTATTCCTGTAGTGTACTGGCTATCAACCCGGATACGGGAGAACTTATTTGGTATTTCCAATTTACCCCTCACGATGTTCACGACTGGGATTCCAACCAGATTCCGGTACTGGTAGATGCAGTATTGGGCGATCAACCCAGAAAACTTTTAATCATGGCTAACCGAAACGCCTTTTACTACATCCTTGACAGGGAGACCGGTGAATATCTGTTATCAAGACCTTATGTAAAACAAACCTGGGCCGAAAGGATAGATGTAGATGGACGTCC
>CAZOJZ010000118.1:0-1544 GCA_964580205.1 uncultured Roseivirgaceae bacterium | reverse complement strand
AAACCCTCGATCGCATACTTGGTTCCCATTTCAGGGGTTGCACCACTTGGTCCCCATACCTTCAATGGGGTGGTGCGACCCGCAGTCCAACCACCAGCCCACAGTGTCGACAGATCACCCCAGTGATCGGTGTGCAGGTGTGTGAGAAAAACTTTGTTGAGAAAATCATGAGGGATCATAAGGGCAGCGACGTTGACCATGGATCCGGTGCCAATGTCGAACAGGAACTTGTCGCCATTACCGAGTTCAACAAGCCAACAAGTTGCTGCCTGTGAGCGGCGAGCTGCCGGTAAACCGGTACCGCAGGCAAACAAACGAATTTCGTCTTTCGCCAATTCCTCGGTGCCGGGGTAATAGACATAACGATCAGGGGCAGTACCTGTTGGATCTGTCACCTTCCCCCCCAGCGGCGTAGACATACATATTGATAGAAAACAAGAACAACACCATGAATGATTGGATTAACCGTTTCATCGTTTTTCCCCTAGTTATATGTAGACGCTACCTGAGTAATATGACTATATAGACGTTCCAGGTACTTTGTTCTTTGATCTAAATCAAACTCTGTAACATGGGATTGCTTGTTTGGCCTTACTGTACGCTTACGCTGGATAGCAGACATTAATTCAATATTTCTATTCCTATATTTTAAATAAGATGTCATAAAGAACAATTAGTAGAACTACTTACTTTTTGTTGAAACTACGTACATATTCAGGATGTTTTTGGTATTTTGAACGTCCAGTTTCACTGGAAAGCAAACGTTCTAAACATTTAACTCGGATGTTTCTTATGGGTTAGAAACAAGCTTTAACTGTTTGGAAAATGATGTAATTCAAATTAAGCTTAAGCAATTTGATTTGCTAGCACTCAGCAATAACTACTTATAAACTGGAGTGGTCATGCTAAAAAGTTCTGTCTTACCGACAACATGAGAGGTTAGGAATGGAATTCAAAGACTACTATAAAATTCTCGGTGTTAAACCGGACGCTGGCCTTAAGGAAATTAAAATAGCCTATCGGAAACTGGCTCGAAAATATCACCCTGATGTCAGCGAGCACAAAGATGCAGAGAATAAGTTCAAGGATATTGCTGAAGCCTATGCTGCATTGAAGGACACTGAAAAAAGAGCAGAATACGACGAGTTGAGAAAATACGGCCAGGACGGTCAACATTTTGAACCGCCACCGGGATGGCAATCATCTTCTAATCAAGGTGGCGATTATTCAGATTTCTTTGAATCTATTTTTGGTTCAGCCGGACCTAGAGGCCAACGAACACATCGCGAAACCCACTTCAGCTTTCGTGGACAAGATATCGAAACCGAACTACCAATCTTCCTGGAAGAAACACTCTTTGATAGTAACAAAACAATTTCATATAAACTGCCGCATTACGATACAGATGGGCAACGACTGGCGGATGTGAAAAAAACACTGAATGTCAAAATCCCTAAAGGCGTATCAGAAGGCGAACGCATTCGATTAAAGGGACAGGGTGGTCCGGGTACTGGTGATGGACAAAATGGCGATCTCTATCTCCA
>CAZOJZ010000117.1:0-6110 GCA_964580205.1 uncultured Roseivirgaceae bacterium | reverse complement strand
TGCAGGGAAACTACTCCTTCTGCTGATCCATTGAAGTAAACCACTCTTATGTCATTTTTGCCTGATTTAAGTATAATTTCTCCATCCCTGGCCTGGATCCCATGAAATCCGCCATTGTCAATTACCAGCTGATGGTTGATGTAGAGAAAGGAACCGTCATCACTGACCAGTCTGAAGTCCACATTCATATCATCTTGGATGGTTAGGGTCCCCTGGAACTCTACTATTATATCGGTGTTTATGGTGCCAAAATCTGCTGGTTCCACTACATGTATCCCCGAACCTACCCCGGATAGGATGGGTTTTCCAGAGCTGATTACTTCATCGGGATTTACATTATGGTCTTCATACAGGAAAACACTGGCGGCTAATCCGTCAATATCACTGGCCTTGGACTTTTGGTGGTCCCCTGATAGGGTTAATGGCATGCTTGGTTTTCCCAGAAGTAAGCCTGCCTCCCCGGAAGTTTCAATTTCATGATCCAGTGATAAGATATAGCTTATCATATGTTCCGCATCGGGTTCAGTAAGATCAGGATGGGCGGTCATTGGGACCTCTCCCCATATGCCGCTACCTCCGGCAATTATTTTGGCAGCCAGTAAGCGCACAGTCCCATCAGAAGTAGGATATTTTTCAGCCACTTCCAGGTAGCTGGGACCAACCGTACGTACAGTTTCATTATGGCAGATTTTGCAGTCACTGTTTTCAATTAACTCCGCGCCCAGGGCAAAAGCATCTTGGTTTTCAGATTGGGGTTCATCTTTTTTCTGGGAGGAATGTGTAGCAAAATGAGCTTCCAGTTTTGTGGTCCCGTTGCCCAAGGCGAGCACGCCGGTTATTTGAAAAGTCTTTAGCCCTCCATAGGTGGTGGTTTCTTTGGTTTTCACCTGAAAATCACCGTCAGTTGTGTACGAAAACTCACTGGGGAGGTTGCTCATGACTACCTGAAGTTCCAGGTATTGGCCATCTAAAAGCCCTTCCACTTCAAAATTCCTGCTTAGACCGGGGTACCCGTCAGACTGATAATACTCAGGAGTTTCCCCGACCCGTATTTCTTCATCCTGGTATTTAATCAGGTAATTCAGGGTAACCTGATTATTTCTGAAATAGTGCCCTTTATAGTCAGGAGTGACTATCTGAGAAATTCCCTCCGTAGACACGGCCCAAAGGGATGAACCAAGAGAATCAACCAGGTAAGGCGTTCCCATGCTGTGGGGCTGTGGCCCATGCTTAGTGGTGTATACAGCGCCATCGAAATTTACTCCGCCATGCCAGGCCTTATACAATCCGCATTTTTGGGTATCATAGGCGCTCCACATATTTTTGTGCAGCGCCATGGTGATCATTCGTGGGCGCTCATCCAGTACTGACCGAAACACCCAGGGGTCTCTGGGCCGCTCAGGAGAAGAGGGGCCACTACAACTCGAAACCAGCAGGGCCAATAATCCCAGTAATGTTGTGTATTGTTTTATCTCAAATACCAAGAATCTTTTTGTTCTTGGCTTCATCGGATCCCGCTCCTGCAAAGTCGTCAAATGCTTTTTCTGTTACTCGAATAATGTGATCTTCAATAAATAAGGCACCTTCTTGTGCCCCTTGTTCAGGATGTTTTATGCAGCATTCCCATTCCAATACTGCCCAACCGTCATAATCATATTGTGCAAGTTTACTGAAAATCGAGGCAAAGTCCACCTGTCCGTCACCAAGTGAACGAAATCTTCCAGCACGATCAACCCAGCCCTGATATCCACTGTAAACACCGACCCTGCCGGTAGGATTAAATTCAGCGTCCTTTACATGAAACATTTTGATGTGTTGATGATATAGATCGATGTACTCCAGGTAATCCAGCTGTTGCAAGACAAAGTGGCTGGGATCATATAATATATGGCACCTGGGATGATTACCGGTGGCTTCAAGAAACATCTCAAAGGTGATCCCGTCATGGACATCTTCGCCGGGATGGACTTCATAGCACAGGTCTACACCGCATTCGTCAAAAGCATTTAGAATGGGGACCCACCGTTTTGCAAGTTCTTTGAACCCGGTCTCAACCAGACCTTCAGGTCTTTGCGGCCAGGGATACACAAATGGCCAAATCAAAGCGCCGGTGAAAGAAGCCACAACATTAAGTCCCATGTGTTGGCTGGCTTTGGCCGCATAATGCATTTGCTGGATGGCCCAGTCGGTACGGGCTTTGGAATCTCCGTGCACCTGTTCGGGAGCGAAACCATCAAACATGATATCATATGCAGGGTGGACAGCTACCAGTTGTCCTTGAAGATGGGAAGCTAATTCGGTTATTTCTAATCCGCATGCTCTTACTATTCCTTGAATCTCCTGGGCGTAGGTCTGGCTTTCAGCCGCTTTTTGTAAGTCGATCAACCGGCCGTCCCAGCTGGGGATTTGAACGCCCAGATATCCCTGGTCAGCCGCCCATTTACAGATTGATTCCAGGTTGTTGAAAGGAGCTTCATCGCCCATAAATTGTGCTAAGAATATAGCAGGTCCTTGTATCGTTTTCACTGTGTCTAAGATTTTAAAGTTTGATTATTTACCAATAAACGGCACCCATTTGTCATTGCTGGCACTGGCAGCTACTGTAGTCTCTATAAATGCCATTCCCCTTACACCATCATGTATGTCCGGGAAATCTGCATATAGTGGGTCCGGGGTCTCGTTATTTAAAATGCTATGCAAGGTTCTGGCAAAATTGCGGTAAATGTTGGCAAATGCTTCCAGATATCCTTCCGGATGCCCTGCAGGTACCCGTGCATGGGCCTGGGCGCTTTCACAAAGATCGCCTACACCTGTGCGCAGGATTCTCTGCCCGTCCTGGGTTTTGTGTAATAGGGTATTAGGTTCCATTTGATGCCATTCCAGTCCTCCGGTTTCTCCGTAAACCCTGATATTTATATTGTTTTCTTCACCTACACATATTTGACTGCAATGTAAAATTCCTTTAGCCCCATTGTCAAAACGCAATAGTACGTTGCCATCGTCATCCAGTTTTCGGCCTTCCACAAAGATGGTGAGGTCTGCACACAATTCTGTGATTTGCAATCCGGTTATGTATTCAGCCAAATTTTCGGCGTGTGAACCAATATCGCCCATGGAGCCGGCCACACCGGATTTGGTAGGGTCCGTGCGCCAGGCGGCCTGTTTTTGACCGGTGGCCTCAATTAAGGTGGCCAACCAACCTTGCGGGTATTCTACTACAACTTTTCGGATCTTTCCAAGCGCTCCGGACTTCACCATATCTCTGGCTTGTTTGACCATGGGATAACCGGTGTAGTTATGAGTAAGGCCGAATAATAGTCCGGTTTCTTCAACTACCGACCTCAACTCCCTGGCCTCGGCCAGGCTAAACGCCAGGGGCTTGTCGCAGATCACTGGGAATCCGTTTTTCAGGGCCATGATTGCCGGTGGAACATGTACATGATTGGGGGTTACGATGGAAACGAAATCCATGCGTTCACCTTCAGGAAGTGTTTTCTCGGTTTCTATCATTTCCTGATAACTTCCGTACGAACGGTCTTCGGGGAGGAAAAGGTCTTTGCCGGATGCTTTGGATCTTTCCGGACTGGAACTAAACGCTCCACATACCAGTTCAATTTCTCCGTCAAGGGCTGCAGCCATTCGGTGGACCGCTCCTATAAATGCTCCCTGTCCGCCTCCGACCATTCCCATACGTATTTTCCTGTGGTTGGACATATTTTCTAATGATTCAAGTTAAAGTGAGGATATCTAAGTTAGAGAAAAACTAATATTAAGAAGAATATTAAATATATAACAGCCAGAGAGGAAAATAATTGACTGCTTCATCTTAGTCCATTGGTTTTCTTCAAATTATCCTCTATTTTAGCCATCGCCAAAACTAAGACCATATAGCATATGACCAACGAACTAAGGCTTTTTTACGGAAGTTGTTTCGCCCTCACTACCACAGCTTTATCTTTCAGTATTCGAGCAGGTATCCTGTCACAACTGGGAGATGAACTGAGCTTATCTGCCCAGCAACTGGGTTTTATTAACTCTATGTGGTTTTTTGGCTTTCCGATTTCGATGGTAATCGGAGGTTTGATTTATCATAAAGTGGGTGGTAAAGTAATCATGCAGTTTGCTTTCGTGGTACATGCATTGGGTATTCTATTGACAATCTATGCAGGAAGTTATGCGGCCCTATTGATTTCTACCTTTTTTATTGGGTTGGGAAATGGATGTACGGAGGCTGCCTGTAATCCAATGATTGCAGATACCTACAAAGGAGTGAAAATGAGTAAAATGATGAATCGTTTTCATATGTGGTTCCCGGGAGGAATTGTTATTGGCAGTTTGGTTTCTAAATTTATGACGGATGCTGGCATGAGCTGGCAATCGCAGATCTGGGTAATCATGATACCCACTATTTTGTATGCCTACTTCTTCTTTGGACAACAATGGCCCAAGGCTAAATTAGAAGACGCAGCCACCTTAAAAGGAAACTTTAGGGCTATGATCACTCCCTTGTTTCTGTTTATTTTCGGTTGTATGGCTTTAACCGCTATTTCAGAATTCGGCCCAACACAATGGGTAGGCCTTATTTTAGCGAAAAGCGGCGCCCAACCCATGCTCATCCTGGCATTAATAACCGGTCTGATGGCGGTCGCTAGATATTTTGGCGGAGAAGTTGTGCACAAGTTCAACACTACCGGTGTATTGCTGGGATCCTCAATACTCGCCACCATTGGTATTTTCTTATTCAGCACTCAAACCGGTGCCATGGCCTATGTGGCTGCCATAGTGTACGCGCTGGGAATAGCTTATTTCTGGCCGAATATGCTTGGATTTATCGCTGAATATATTCCTAAAAGCGGCGCCCTGGGATTGTCAGTGATTGGCGCCGTGGGCATGTTTTCTACTTTTATATTTCAGCCTATAATTGGGGGCTGGATCGACAGCGATAGGGCACAAATGGCTACCCAGGGATTTACCGGAGATGAATTGGATTTAATGGCAGGTCAGGCGACTTTGGGAACGATGGTGCTATTTCCACTTATTTTAGTGGGCTTGTTTACTATACTTTATTTTTGGTTGCGCAACCGGAAATCCGAGTCTACTGATGCGGAAGTGGCTGAATCTAGATAACAACTAAAAAATATGAATATAGGATTAACCGCTCGACTGAGCCTGATGATGTTTATCCAGTTTTTTATCTGGGGATGTTGGGCGCCCACTTTGGGAAATTTTATGGGCACTCCTGAAGTCGACATGGGGGAGTTGATCAACTGGGCCTATAGCCTGGGACCCTTATGTGCCATCATTGCTCCGTTTTTTCTGGGTATGATCGCTGACCGTTTTTTTGATTCAGAAAAGGTGCTGGGGATTTTGTGTTTGATAGCCGGAGCAGCCATGCTTGCTATGCCCGGTTATGCCGGTACCTCACTATTCCTCCCTTTACTGTTTGTACATGCATTGTGCTACTTCCCAACTTTGGGGCTCACAGCTTCGCTGGCATTTCACCACATGACAAACCAGGAAAAAGAGTTTCCTGTAGTAAGAGTTTTTGGTACTATTGGTTGGGTAGCCGCGGGGTTTCTCATTGGGAAATTCCTGATTGAGGGATCAGAGGCCGATCCACTATTCATAGGCAGTACTTCCTTATATATCGGAGGTGCTGCGGCCATTATTCTGGGTTTATACAGCTTTACCCTTCCATTAACACCACCGCCTTTGAAAGGTCAGAAATCCTCATGGAGGGAGATACTTGGGGTTGATGCATTAAAAGAATTGAATACGCGCTCATCGATAGTATTTCTAATCTGTGCAATGTTGATATTCATCGCATTCGGCACATATTTTCCTTATGCACCAAGGTATTTAAGCGCTGTGAGTGGTGGCGAGCCCATTTTTGATTCATTCCCTAATTACATTCCATTTTCAATACCTGCATTTGAAATGGCCTTCGGCCAAGCCTCCGAAATAATATTTATGCTGCTAATCCCTTTCTTTTTTGTAAGACTGGGAATAAAGTGGATGCTAATGCTTGGTATGCTGGCCTGGGTAGCTCGATTTACGTTATTTGCAGGAGCGGCGTTGACAGGAACCTTTTGGGTGATTATGATCGGAAT
>CAZOJZ010000116.1:0-2439 GCA_964580205.1 uncultured Roseivirgaceae bacterium | reverse complement strand
GTAAAGGATCATTGGCTGGCCCGGTTTTCCTTTGGTAGGACGTGCAAAACGGCCCGAATGGGTAAGTTGCAGTCCGACCTCTAAATCAGAAGAATCACCAAATCGTTGCTGGTGCTGATCAATTATATCCTGGTACATTTGCTTAAAAGAATCCAGGTTATTTTGATTGATCATAAGTTGATTTGGATTAGCCCTGCCCTCAGGACAAACGGCCACAGCCTCACAACCCCATAGCAGTTTGGCCCCACTAATAGCAAAATTATGCCAACGTCTCTTGGTTAAATCCGATGGAAGGCCATCCGTAGTGCCATCCCACCCTTCCATGGGAAGTATGCAAAATCTATTTCCTATTCGTTTGCCTGATTTCAAGGACAGAGGCTGGGCTAAAGAAGATCTTGCCGGTTCACTTAATTGGTCCTTAAAAGGCATCTGCAAATTCAACTGGCCGAAATGACTTTTGAAATCGTCATTGGTCTTAAGCTGGGCGATTCTCTTGTATCTGGGTTTTGATTTAGCCATTGACCGGTCCTATTGCATTAAAAAATGTAAAATAAGTTTCGTCTTTAATAATTCTATGAAGATAAAGCGCCAGTTCACGGGCATGATAATCTCCCCACATACTGGATTCACCATAAGGGATATTACTTCCTTCAGGTACATGGTCCCAGCCATTGGGCCGGTGATAAATCGAATGCAAAATTAATCCTTGATGCTTCTTTTCCAAACTCAAGTATGGTTCTTCAAGAAGATTTTTGCAAACGGTAAGGCCTGCAGACCAGTATTTTTGAAAATCTTTATCTCCCTTTTTTTGCAAATAGCTGCCTAATCTAAGCAAACCCTGGGCCCCAATGGTAGCTGCAGAGCTGTCTATTGGTTCGTAATCATTGTATGGATCGGAATCGACTGCTCGCCAATCAGGGAATTTGGTAAGGCCCGGAGCTCCGGTGTCCCAATAAGGAATCCCATCTTGAGCAGTGTTCTCTATATAGAAATCACAGGTGGCCCTGGCAGCTTTCAGAAGTGTAGTCTCAACTTTATCTTTACTTCCTAAATCCAGCGATTCCAGGAGCTCTGGGTGCTTATTAATAAACTCCAGTTGTTCTGCAAATCCCAACATGGCCCAACTTAAGCCACGGGTCCAGGTGGAATAACCGCTATATCCCTGCTGTGTGCCGGGGCAGCGAAAATTTCCGTCGTTGACGTTAAAAATTGACTCATGAGCTGTTCTGCCCCAAACATCATATTGATCTCTACCTGTTCCATAGAATACTGAGTATTCCGCGGTAGCCAGTGCGTGCTGCATTGCTCTTTGTAACAAATTGATCTTGATATCATTTTCCTCAGAGGAATAGTGCCCTAATAAATGACCCAAGATCAGAACCCTAATGGTCCTTATGGTATCTACAAATAGCGAATGAGGTCCGTTAAATGAATAAATGTAGCCGCCTTCAGGAAGTGAAGTCCATCGCCTGGCCTGTACCGAAGCTGACAGCTTCAGTGCCAACGCGTAAAACTCCCTCATCCAATCCTGCTCGGAATATTTACCTTCATTCATTAATCTGAGTAAATTTCCGTAGGTGCTCTGGTTATTGAAACCATGATCGTGCACGCCAAAATGACTGACATGGGTGGCCATTTTATCCCTGGTGTGCTTGATACCCAGGTCCAGGAAATATTCATCCCCGGTGGCATCAAATTGTAATACAGAGGAACCATATTGAAATCCCTGGGTCCAGTCCGTCCAGCTGCGCGGCTGGTAAATACCGCTAATGGTAACCACAGGTGAGCCGGAAATTACTTGGTAGCTGTCCTCAATGCTCTTAATTTTTTCACCGGAAAGTTCCCAAAAATGGACTACCTTATCCTTTAAGTAATCAATGGTTAATTCAGAGTTAATAAGCATGTACTCGCCGGTAGGTAATTACAGATGAACCAAAAGTATCTAACAACGGTTATTAATTCAAATTTCCGGTCTTAATTTTGCATACTACCAAATTAGCAGAGCATGGGTTCACTCCATTACCAATCGAAAAATACCTTTACCTTCAACACCGACATATAAATATCCGTCGCTCCCTTGTTCTACATTTCTAACCCTGCCAATGCCCTCAGCCACTCTTTCCTGATAGGTAATTTTACTCCCCTCTACTTTGGCATGCACCAGATAAGAGTATTTTAAAGAGCCGATCATTAGATCTCCCTCCCAGCCCGGGTATTTATCACCCTGTATCAAAGTCATGCCGCAAGGAGCAATGGAGGGCACCCAGTAAATCACCGGTGGTTCCATTCCCGATCTGACGGTGTCTTCTGCGAATGAAGAGCCGTCGTAATTGATGCCATAACTGAGTATGGGCCATCCGTAGTTTCTTCCGGGTTTCACCAGGTTTATTTCATCTCCACCCTGCGGACCATGTTCATGCTCCCATATGTTATTGGTAG
>CAZOJZ010000115.1:0-1723 GCA_964580205.1 uncultured Roseivirgaceae bacterium | reverse complement strand
GTCATGCGACCGGTTACTTCGTCCTGGACCACCTTCATAAGCTGAGTGGTCGCCTCCGAACCGTCCCTGCCAACTGTTCTAATGATTTGTTCCTGGTCATAAATCTCAACGGCCTTAGACTGGTACACTTCACCACCCCATTCAATACCCGAAGCAATGTTATCCATAGATGGCTGAGTATTCAGGTTCTGTATTTTCTTGGCCTCACGAATAGCTTTGCCGGACACGTTATTGGGATTAACAAATTCCTGGAGCGTACCGCCAGTCATTTTCTCGGCCAAAACAGGAAGGTCTGTCGTCAACCTGGCATTGTAATCGTCCATCTGCGGAGGCTTGCGATAAGCAATGGACTGGACAAGAGGAAGAGCCTTGCCGTCTAAATCGTACTGAGGTTCAAGAGTCAAATAAGAAGGATCTGGTGCTGTCCACACCTCATCAAACCCCTCTGACGCTGCTTGGTCTGGCGTCACAACTGGGACTTCAACAGGTGTCGAATTGGCTACCTCCGCATTCCTGCTCATCACTGAGTTATACACCCGTTGCAGGTCTTTGTATGGCCTGAGCAAGCCCTGATACCACTCCTGCCCATTCACATAATACCGGTTGGTAAAGAGAGCAATAATCGGCAACTGATCCCCTGTCACCCGCATAGGTCCTTCAAATATCCGGGCGCCACTGAAGACCGTCTTGTGGATCTCGTGACTGATTATTTCACGTTCACGTATTTTTTCCATGAAATCCAGTGCTTTAAAATCCGCCTGCTTTTCCTCATTATCACCGGCAACAAAATCCAGTTGACCCGTCGTCTTGTTCCGGTAAACCCACAGTTGGGCGTTCTTCTTTATCTTTTCGTAGCGAGTCGCAATGTAAACCGCTTCCTGCTGGTTATTTACATTTGACCGAATAGAATGTTGGTTTGGGGTATAGGCAGAGACTGTATCCTCGTCCGGCCATATTTCCAGGAATGAAAGGCGGTTATATTTCTTGAGCTTTGTGACACGGCGCGCATCACTTTTGTTCATCGCTTGGGAGCTTGCGTCCCAGATCACAGTTTTGTAGGCCTCGTAGAGCGAACGGTACTCCATCCTTTGCCGCTCATTCTCGATATCTCCCTCGTCCTCCCATCTTTCCGCAATCTGGTAGGCACCATACCCACACGTAATAGCTTCCTTCACCGCATTATCAATGGCATCCTTTCCCGTCCCTCGAAATTGGAAGTCTGCTCGATGAATGCTATTTAATAGTTCAGCATCTTTATCAGAGGTTTCCAGATGATCGCCAGGCTGAAACTCACTACTTATCCGGCTGTTGTTCCATTCTGCCTTCACGCGTTCAATAAAATTGTTGATCAACGGGAACTGGAGCTTGGCCCGGTTCTGCATTTCTTTTTCAAAATAATCATTCCACATACCCCCGATCGTTTGCAGAAATTCCATATCATTTTCAGCTTCATCTATCTGATCAAACATGACATCAGCATCCGTTGATATGTCCAGTAAAAACCGTTGCAACTTTTCTTCAGAAGTTTCATTGAGAACCTCGTCAGCTTCTCGCTTAATGATATCTTCCTTCATTACGAATGTGTCCTCCCAGAGTGACCAAATGCTTTACGGGCCGGTGGCATTCTAAATGCCTTTGGATTACTCAACGGGAAAACCACCCCCATATCCTTGATCCTCGCATCGCTATCCATCATGTCATCATGGCCCCCAACTGGGAAAGG
>CAZOJZ010000114.1:0-11111 GCA_964580205.1 uncultured Roseivirgaceae bacterium | reverse complement strand
GCAGTAGAAATACAGTTTCACCGGCTACGATCAAAGTTGCCATAATAACTGCACTTCTGGTTCGGCTTTCCATTAATTAACTAGGTTTTCCACTTTGTCTCCCCGGTAATATTGAATAATATTTTGAGCTGCTTGCCGGGACATTTCATCACGGGCTTGTATGGTGGCAGAACCGATATGCGGAGTTATAGCAACGTTTTCTAAAAACAACAGGGGATCATCTGGTCTCATGGGCTCTGGATCTGTTACGTCCAGCCCGGCACCCCATATAGTTTCAGATACCAGGGCCTCATATAGATCATTTTGCCGGTGCACCGGACCACGCGAGGTATTAATAAACAACGCTGTTTTCTTCATTTTTTGAAACGCAATGGCATTAAAAACACCTCTGGTCTCACTGTTTAGGGCACAATGTACACTTAGAATGTCACTCTGCTCAAGCAGTTCATCAAAACTAACCTTTCCGGCACCCAGATCCTGCTCACCTTTGGAGTTTATAGCCCGATTGCAATAAATCACTTTCATATTATATGCGCCATGGCATCTTTTGGCCATTTCAAATCCGATACGGCCCATTCCGAAAATACCCAATGTCATCCCCTTTAATTCAAGACCTAAATGTGCCCTGGGGTTAAAGAACCCCCATTCATCTGCAATGATTGATTTGTGGAGATAGCAGATCTTTCTTGAAGCGGCTAACATCAACGTAAAAGCGATGTCCGCGGTGGCATCAGTCATGGCATCCGGAGCGTTTCCAACGGCGATACCAAGTCTGCTCGCTTCAGTAACATCAATATTATCGTAACCAGCACCAAACTGACTTATGATCTTTAGATGGATGCATTTTTGAAGAAATTTTTTGTTTATGTTATCCATACCGGTAGCTAGCAGGGCCTGAACATCCTGGCACTTTTCTACCAATTCCGATGGAGTCATCGGCTGGTCTTGGCGCCAGACCTCCACCTGGAGCCCCTCTTTCTTTAGCAAATAAATTCCGGCTTCAGGAATATTCAACGTAATCATTACCTTCATTATCCTATTCAATTAAGAACTACAATATAGCCAGTAACTTCTAAACTGGGCAATGTTAATGAATTGCTTGGACAGGTTCAATCCAGATCTGCGCGGTAGTTTGAAAAGAGCCTAAAATTATCTAAACTTGGGCCTATGAGTAATTCAAAAAAACTAATCCTTGCCCTTCTGTTGGCATCGTGCAGTCAACCATCACCAGACCGGTCTCAACTAAGCGAACAACAGAAACGTTTGGCGGAGTTCAGTCTGGGTGCTATGAAACTTGCTGATGGACTGGAAGTCAGCCTGTTTGCCCATGAACCCATGTTAGTTAATCCCACCAACATGGACATCGACCATAAAGGAAGGATATGGATATGCGAAGGATATAATTACCGGTTGCCATTTAACCCTGATAAAGAAGGTAAGCCATCAGGTGATAGGATACTTATCCTGGAAGACACGGATCTGGATGGAATTGCTGACAAACAAACAGTTTATTATCAGGGAAATGATGTCAACTCCGCTTTGGGAATTAGTGTCCTGGGAAATAAAGTGATCATTTCAAAGAGCCCGGGTATTCTTGTTTTTACAGATGAAGATGGTGATGACCAGCCGGATCGTAAGGAAGTGCTTTTTAGCGGAATGGACGGTAGTGATCATGACCATGGAATTCATGCGGTTATTTTTGGACCTGATGGAAAACTATACTTCAACGCAGGTAATGAAATCCACCAAATGACCTATCTGGATGGCACACCGGTGGTGGACATGGCAGGCAATGAGGTAAACGATTCAGGCAATCCCTATCAACAGGGGATGGCTTTTAGATGTAATTTTGATGGGTCTGAATTGGAAACTATTGGTTGGAATTTTCGGAACCCATACGAATTGTCAGTTGATTCCTATGGAAATATCTGGCAATCGGATAACGATGACGACGGTAATCGTGGTACCAGAATTAATCTGGTAATGGAGTACGGCAACTATGGTTACACTGACGAAATGACCGGCGCTGGTTGGCGAATCAAACGAACCGGCATGGCAGATGAAATCCCGTTTAGACATTGGCATCTAAATGATCCGGGAGTAGTACCCAACCTATTGCAACTTTATGCGGGTTCACCCACAGGCATATTGTTTTATGAAGGGGATCTTTTACCAGAAAAGTATATGAACGGGATGATTCATTCCGAAGCAGGTACCAATGTAATCCGTTCCTATCCAGTAGAGAAATCCGGTTACGGCTATAAATCCAAAATTGAACTAATCATGAAAGCAACGGACGATCCCTGGTTTCGACCATCGGATGTATGTATTGCGCCTGACGGGTCTTTGTTTGTTTCAGATTGGTATGATCCCGGTGTAGGCGGCCACTTGGTCGGTGATCAGCAAAAAGGGCGGATATTCAGAATAGCGCCCACCAACACTAACTACAGGATACCAAAACATGATTTTATGACCATCCCTGGATTGATCGAAGCACTAAAAAGCCCAAATCAGGCTGTCCGGTTTATGGCTTGGACCGGTCTTCAAAATCAAGGTAACCTGGCAAAAGAATTACTAATGAGGTTATTTCTGGGGGATAACCCAGTATTTAGTGCAAGAGCTTTGTGGCTCCTAGCGGAACTAGACCCCCAAGAAGCCTTTAAGCTGGGTAAAGTAAGTACTAATGAAGATATTCAAGTGGTTGCGGTTAAGATCGCGAGACAAAAATTCAAGGATAACCTCTTGAAATATCTACAAGAGCTCGTTGTCGAAGCCGCACCCCAGGTGAGCAGGGAATTGGCGGTAGCGCTTAGGTTCCAGACAGGAGTAGATGCCGCTAAATTATGGGCTGAACTGGCTTCACAATATCAGGGAGACAGATGGTTCCTAGAAGCTTTGGGAATTGGCTCAGATCTGAATGCAGAAGCCTGTTTTAAAGTATGGCTTAAAAACGTAGGTGGTGATTGGAACCAGGGAAGCAACAAAGACCTGGTTTGGCGAGTACGCGCCGAAACGGCACTAACTCTACTTTCAAAGTTGATCCTGGAGGTTGAAAAGATTGAAGATTCACACCGGTACTTCAGGGCATTCGACTTTCATAAGTCCAAATCAAAAAATCAGATTATTGAATCGATGTTAGCTCAAATCACTGAAAATAAGGACGAATATCTGAAGTTGGCATTTGGACATATGGACCGGGAGTATGTTTTAAACTCACCTGTATTAAAATCACAGCTGGTAAAAGTTGTTGAAAGCTCCCGAGGCACTGAAGACTTTCTACCAACCATACAAAAATACCAGCTACAGCAATACGATCATGAACTACTCGCACTAGTTCTCCAGGTGGACGAAAGTTTTGGTTTAAATGCTGCAAGACTTCTATTGAATAATAACCCGGACCTCTTAGTCCAGGTAGTTGATGGAACGGATGAACAGAAAGTCAGTACCGTATTATCAGCTTTGGGGGCTGTTGGCAGTAATCAGTCCTTAGATCTGCTTCAGGCTTATATGCTCAATGCTGGCAACCCTATAGCATTGAGACAACAGGCTGCTGGAAACTTCGCCTCCGGCTGGAGTGGACAGAACCGGATGTTGGTTTTGTTGGCCACTGGAAACCTTCCAGAGGAATTGATTCCATCAGCTGCCGGATCCATGTCCGCCTCCTGGAGGCCGGGAATTAGGAAGGAAGCAGCTAAATATCTTGATGTTCCAGGTCAAAATGGCCAGGAATTGCTTAGCATTTCAGAGTTAGTAGCCCTTAGTGGCGATGCTTCCGCTGGGGTGCCGGTATTTGAAAAATTATGTCAGTCATGCCATGTGGTAAACGGGACCGGAACTGACTTTGGACCGGGGCTCTCAGAGATCGGATCAAAACTGTCAAAAGAGGCGCTATATGCTTCAATTTTAAAACCAGAGGCGGGAATTAGCTTTGGGTATGAAGGATATTTAATAACCTTGACAGACGGTAGCAAACTTACCGGATTGATACAAAGTCGTACCCCTTCCGAAATAACTGTGAAACAAATGGGAGGCGTAATCACAGTCTTCGCAATGGATCAGGTACAATCTATTGAACAACTGGCTACTTCACTCATGACTCCAAATTTACACTTTATAATGGACCAAAAGGAGTTGGTAAACCTGGTGACTTACTTGGATCAATTGGAAACACCGACTTGAGAAAGGGATTATGGATTATTGATCTGACCTGCCGAATAGCGACACCTTTAAATTAAAAATCGTTATTAATTGTTCTATATTCTAACCTCCCATGCCCCCTTCTACCATCTTCACTTTGTACAACCACCTCTATTTGAAACTCACTTATATCATCTGACTGTTGAAAAGAGATTTCCAACTGGCCTTCTGCATTAGTGTCCAATGAAGGGTTCCAAAGCAACTGTGGCTTAAATAAGGGCTCCTTATCTTGAGAATCAAGGGGTTCACTGTCCAATATAATAGATGGCTGTAGGCCATTTATTTGAAATACTTGGGTTGTGGGAGACTGGGGAACTTTTAAATTCTGCTCCTTAGAGTATATCATAACCACTCCACTAAACCCGGCAAAACCGAAATTGTTGGACAAACCTTGATTATCGTAATATAAACTGATTCGTTCAATTTTTTGAAAATCCAAACTTGACAGATAGGTTACATCCTTGGTCATTTGACCATCCACGATAAACAATGGCGTTCCAAAAAAGAAATTCCTGCTTTCTGGATTGAACATCCTGAAATTAAAACCACCCTTATGGTCCTTTTCATACTTCAACGGCGTGCTTAGTTCTTTGCAAAATGAAGGTAGGTTTTCAAATGGGTAATCTGATGCCTGAAATTCCCGATCCGGAGCAGAAACACGGTCAGGTTCCGGAATCTCATACCGGTAGGTTCCCTCCACTTTATTGAATAACTGATAGATTAATTTTCGTTTCTTACTTTCGTATAAATAATTAAGCACTGTAGCTGGGTATACCAGCTGGCTTGAAGTTGAAATGGGTGCCTGCTCCTTTAAACCCACTGGTGTCCCGTCCGAAAATTCACCGATATATTGCAGGGTTTTCTCACCGTAAAAACCAGGGACCAGCAATTGAAAATTACCATCTGCTTCAGATGTAGTATAAAATATTTTGTTGGAGGAAGGCATAAAAAACGTAAGCAGGCCTTCCTTTTGGTTCTCTAGCTTACCGGTTACAGGAATATATTCACTTAGATAAGCGGTAGGTTCCAATGACCATGAAGCCTGATATAGAGAGCTATGTGGGTATGATTCTTGAGGACCAATAATTCCAATATCAGTTACAGAAAGAGACATATTAGCACTTACAGGGCTTCCTTGTCGATCGTGTATGGCTAAAAATATAGTAACTTCTTCTCTTGGATTGTACTGTCGTTTTTGGAGTTGAATGGATATTGCCAATTCTGAGTCAAGTTCAATTGAATTGGGATAACTTTTGGCATTCCCTGAATCATCTTCAGTTTGGGGTACTTCTTCACCGTAGATTGCCAAGGGTACTTGGGCAATGGTAATCGTTTGTTGGTCCACTTCAATCAAGCAACCTACTACCAGATGATAGATACCAGGTTCTGCCTCAAAAGGAATTTTGTAGTGACCATTAACAAAATTGCGTTCCTCCTTTTTCAGGTATGATTTATTTACCAATGTTCCTTCTCCATTATATACCAGCAATTCCAACATTGGCGAACTGCTTTTAAAAGCTTTTGGGAAATACAACTTATAGTAAACCGTTTCACCTGCAACGTAGTAAGGCTTGTCTAAATGGATCAATGTTCCGTCCCCCGCCTGCGCTATTGCCTGAATACATATTGCTGGCAAAAACGCCGCCCAGAAATTGGAACATATAATAAATGTCAAGCGTATTATCATATTGATCTTTTCATTGCTCCCAATACTCCGGAATTTCCCTGGTGCTGAATGGAATTATTTCACAATCCAAACAAACCTGTTCCCCTGAAAACACAGGGCTGGAACAAAAATCTTCAGGCCTACCAGCCTCATCAGGAGTAACAAACCTGGTTACTTTCTGCTCCTCTGAAGCGTAGAAATACCCAAAGACCTCTTCATTGGGGTCATTTATACTGGAAATATTACCCACAATTTTCCCAGGAGTAGCCTCAAATAATCCTCCGGAGAGGGCGACCGATTGACTTACCTGGTCCCAATATTTATAAGCGCCTTTGCTTAGGGAATGTTGATTAATTTCAAGCAGATATCCTAAGGCAAATTTAAATCCCAGCTCGTCCTCCACAAGGAAAAAATTATCTAACCGATCTGAGTTCGTTTCATTCCCATTAAACACAACCACCTGTTCAAAGTTAAGGCCACGACTCACAAAACAAGTCTGTGGGCCAGGGCCAGGGCCAGGAACAAACGTTTCATCTACTCGATAAATCGATTCAAATGTCCACCGAAGGGAAGCCCGTTCCGCGGACTCATTGGCTTCAAGTGATGTATGAAGAGAAAATTGCACGTACTGCTTCAGTTGCCTTTGATTATTGAGATCCAATTCTTCCCTCTCTACTATCATAATAGATACGGAGTCAGCTTGAGAAACTGGGTTGAGCCTTTCCATGATAGATTGGTATTGTGAGCCTTCTGCAGTAAACACCTCTATCATATAAATTCCTCCTGTTTCCACAGAAATTTCAGAGCTGTCATCATTGATTTCCATTTGGTATATGCCCTGCTCAACTTCAGGCACCTGTAGTGCATTACCTTTATGGTCCCGCAGAAATACCGCGGCTCCGGAAACAGCAGTTGGTAAGCTTCGTATAGCAAAATCTGCGGTACGGGAAACACGAATTCTAACGCTTGAAGGACTACTCTTGATTAATTGTCCCTGAACTACCATTTTATTGGCACCCCCGCCTGTACCATTTAAGTCAATCTCATCAATACAGCCAATAACCAAGGCCAAACCCACTAGGAGCCAAGGTCCAATGCTAAATGTTGGTTTAGACGGTTGCTTATGGGTGTGATAAATGGATTTCATTTCAATTCTATGTTGAATGAGATTGAAGGAAATACACTTCCCAGAACAGAAAACCTGTTGGCAGTAGGGAAATTAAAGGGCTTCTGAACAAAAAACACCGAATAGGGGTTCTTTCTTCCATACAGGTTGTAAATTGAAAAACTCCAACTTGTTTTTATCTTTTTAGACTTGTTATACCCCTGACCCACTGTATAAGAAATATCAAGCCTGTGAAAATCTGGTATACGTATTTGATTTCTGTCAGAATATATGGGAATAATCAATCCATTTTCATTTAAATAACTGCCTATCGGTGCGGTAGTAGGTCTTCCCGTTGCATAATTGAAATTAATTGCAAGTGAATGCCTTTCATTAAATTCAAAAATTCCAACCAGCGATATGTTATGTGTTTTGTCCAAATTACTTAGGTACCAGTCTCCATGGTTAATCTCTTTCACCTGCCTTTCTGTGCGGGAGAGCGTATAGCTTATCCAGCCGTTAAATGGGCCCCTTTTTTTCTTAATACTTAACTCCAATCCATACGACCTGCCTTTCCCCGAAGCCAGCTCCGTTTCAATATGATCATTCACATTTAGTTCCGCAAAGTCCTTGTAATCAAAGAGATGGTCCATAGAACGGTAATATCCTTCAACAGAGGTCTCCCAAAGGTTACTCTTGTAGTTTTTGAAGAAACCCAGGGAAAAGTTATGGGCTTTTGTAGGCTGTATATAGGTATTACTTAGCTGCCAGACGCTTGAGGGTGTTGGCGCGGTAAAATTGGATATTTGATTAATATATTGAACTGTACGACTATATCCACCCTTTATAGACTCAGATGTACCCAAACGATACCTGAATGAAAATCTGGGTTCCAGGCTGCTATAATTCTCGATTACCGTTCCATTATTAAAATACAAAGTGTCCTGAATATTTTCTACACTAATGGGTGCTCCTTCTTGATATTGATACACTGTTTTAGGTCCTAGATACTGATAAAAAACTGCTCGGAGTCCAGCAGTAAACGATAAATCGGGCGATTGCATCCACCCCGCTTCCAGGAATAATGCTGATTCCAGGCCTTGTTCGTTTTCAAGTGCCTTGGGCTTTACTACCGAAAAGTCCGAGGTAGGAACTATCGATCCTGGATCCACTTCATAATAGATACTGGAAAGTCCGCCATCCAGTTTTAATCTATCGGACAGTGTGTAGGTTAGATGTTCTTTTATTTTAAAATAACTAACAGCATTATCCAGGCGGGAAGCTACGCTCTCTTCAAGCTCTGATCTGGAACTTTTGTACTGGCTGGCAACTAGTGATAGATTTGAGAATAACCGCTCATTAATTTGGCTTTTAAATGTTACCTGGCCTAATAGCGTTTGGTAGTCAAATCCAAAGTCATTACTAAACCTAAACTTGTCGTCAGATGAATAGATTGACAATTCAAGGCTGTTATTTTCATTCAATTTATGGGCATACCTGATCTGGGCATCATAGAAGAAAGAAGAACTTTCACGAACATCCGGCGAATTGCCCAGTTTTAACAAAATATCCGCATAGTTATACCTTACACCAACATTGATAGAGCTTTTGTGTTTGATAATGGGGGCCTCCAAATTAACCTTGCCGGTTATGGGGCTAATTCCAGCTTTGAGTCTTACTCTTTGGTAATCACCATTGCGCATCCTAACATCCAGTACCGACGCCAGGCGACCGCCATAGTAGGCCGGCATAGTCCCCTTGTACAGTACGACACTTTGGACCATATCAGGGTTAAATGTGCTCAAAAAACCCAAAGCATGAGAAGAGTTTAAAAGAAACCCTTCGTCCTGCATCACCAGGTTCTGGTCCACTTCCCCTCCCCTAACGTTAAAACCCGATGATCCCTCAGCCACCTTGCTTACACCTGGTTGCAACAGTAAAATTTGTTCAATATCCACTTCTCCCATAAATACGGGAATCTTAGCGATCCCTTTCATGTCCAACCGGGTTACACCTATCAGTACGCTTTGTATGTTATCATCTTCAGCCACCGCCTCAATTGTTACTTCTTCCAGGTTCAACACATTTTTACTCAGACCAACCTCAATATTGTCATCACTATACACCCGGAGATTGATGTGGAATTGATCATATCCAATGTATTGTACTAATAGACTTTGCTTACCAGTGAGCACCTGAAGTTGGAATTCACCAGAGGAGTTGGTAATGGTCATACCGCTGGAATCTCTCAATATTACCGACGCTCCCACGATCTCCTCTCCGGTAAGATCGTCAACTACCTTACCTATCAGGTTAACTACTCCAAAGGGTTGGAGTAACTCCTTATTCCCTATGATGGTTTCTTCGGCATTTGCGACTTCTGAAACAATTTCTTCAAAACGTGTATAATATTCAGCGCTATACGATTGATTCAACTTGGATCTGGGTCCAATGATTAACGCATAGCTTCGGTATATAAGATAATCCAGTAAGGTGCCTTCAAATAATTGAGTCAATGCTTGATCAAACGGGACCTCGTCGAATTTAATTGATTTTGATTGACTCAATAAGCTATCGTTAGCGAAAAAGAGTCGAAGCTGACGATCCGTTGCTAACTGTTGGACTATTTCTCTTAATGGGCGATTTTCGAATTGACCACTGACCCTGGTTTGGTCTAGAGACTGACCCCATAAGCTAATAGTGATCGATAAAAAAATGATTGCTATGGAGAAAAACTTCATTCCAAAATGGTAGCCACTTTAGTAGGCCAGGGTTTGCATTACCGCCCCCTAAAGAAAATACAAAGTCTGAAAGTACCCAAATTACCTCTGAACTCAAAGTCAGGAAATTGGTTTAGTCATGAAAATGACATTCTATCATACGCTCATGCGGACATTCGATACTTTATTGCCCCTGATGAACACTTGCTATCTGCCCTTGTTCACCTAGGATTTAATATGCCTCAGAGTATACAAGGTAGGTTTGGGATTACTTCCTATATTAGACAAAGAAAATAGTAAAGAAATGAATCAGGAAAGTTTGATACCTCTTTTCACATGGTGGAGTAGCAAAGGCATTTCACTGCTGATGATTTTGACCTTCCTCACTTCTGGATTACTTATGCATGCACAGCACATCCATGCTACCACTCCTGAAAATATAAATTCAAAAGGTACTTATGTATTCTACTTGCATGGAGCAATTGTGCAACGACAGGGGGCCAATGCTGTAAGCGATCGTTTTGGTGCCTATGAATATGCAAATATAGTCCAGGCCTTAGCCGACAAGGGCTACCAGGTCATCAGTGAAGTACGTCCCAAAGATGCCGAAATAGTGCCGTATGCAAATAAAGTTTCCGATGAAATATCGGAATTGCTTTTTTCTGGTGTACCAGCTACCAGAATTACCGTGGTGGGTGCCTCTATGGGCGGATATATCACTTTGGAAGTAGCTTATAAACTACAAAACCGAGACCTGAACTTTATCGTGCTTGGGCTATGCAGCGATTATGCTTTTAAATACTTTTCAGGTTATAAAAGTGAACTTTGTGGAAACTTCTTTTCAATATATGAGACCAGTGATGACCCGGGCTCATGTGAACAACTATTGAACAATGATATCTGTAAGAAAAGATTTAAAGAACTGGCCCTGAATATGGGAAACAGTCACGGATTTTTGTACAAGCCCTATCCGGAATGGATGAATCCCCTTTCTGAATGGATTAACAATAGATAAGGAAGGTATAGAAATCCTCTAACCGTTATTTGCCTTAATTTCTAATTCATTATTAACAATTTTAAAGTTTATATTACTGATTATTAGATATTTATAATATTTTCCATGATTCAGGTGGTTACTACTCTACTAAAATTGGTATGTAACTATGTGGATCAAATATAATTATAGCAATATATAATATAATTTATTCAATTTTTTAAACTTATGAAAACAGGACTTAACATATACAGAACGGTAGCACTAGCTCTAATATTTACCTACGTTTTAGCCTCTTGTGCTTCCAGGCCCTCGTGCAAAACCGCCTGGGGCAAGAAGAAGTTAAAATACTATAATTCAATACAGTACAAGTAGAGTATTGAAGCAACTACATCTGCATTTTTAAGGCATAGTCTACTGAGTGTTTTC
>CAZOJZ010000113.1:0-3462 GCA_964580205.1 uncultured Roseivirgaceae bacterium | reverse complement strand
GGTTTGATTAAACCATTTATCAGTGCACTCATCGACCATTTTAGATACATCGATAAGCTGCTGGTGATCAAACTTTACATCAAGTTTGGTTACATAATTAAATTGATCATCCATTATAAGTTTATTTTATTGTATTTCCTGACAAGTTGAGGCCTAAAAACACAAGTCTTCAGTTTTACCCGGGACCTCTCCTTCTTTATTTAGGATACCACCAAGCTTGAGGTTTGCCCACAAGGGACCTTGTTTGGTCATTTTAACTAAGGTAACATGATCATACGCATTCAGATTCCCGGCATTCTGAGAGCCACCAGTGGTACCAAGCATAATATAATCCATGCCCCTCCGTGAAGTATGTAAATAAGAGTGAACGTGCCCATTGATCACCGTGTAAGGTCGATCTGCTAGTGCATGTTCAATTGGTCCCAAACCACTTTCATCCTCTCGCTGCCAAACAGGCTTGTGCATTAGCAGAAAGGTCCAGTGCACATCGGGATACCGGCTCAAAACTTCTTCAAAGTAGGCTGATTGCTCAGAGCTGATTTCACCAGTTGAACGTTCCGGTATCTGCATATATGGCATTTCTCGTGCTTTTTCAGGCTCCGGGCCATAATATACTTTAAGGAAGTCAACTCTTTCATTATATATTTCCTGCATCCGTTCCTCCGTATAATCCTCACTGTCCAACATTAGAAAAAGTACATCCTTGTAAACGAAATGATAGTACCTTGGCCCGTAACGTTCTTTCCATACTTCTCGCATCACCACATTAGTCAGATCATGATTACCGCCGACATAAAAAAAAGGCGCCTTGGCTTTTGAAGCCCTTTTGTCAAATGAATCCCACTCCCGTGCCAACTGTGTCCGATTTTCAGTTCCGCCATTGATCAGGTCTCCAACAGATACAATAAATTCAGGCCCTAGTATATTTAGTTGTTGAATGGCTACTTCAAAGATTCCTTCACGTTCACCACCATTGAGATCCGAAATGATCGCGAAAGTAAAATCACTTGACTCTTTGACAAAATTCTGGTGGGTCCAGGGCACCTCCTGAACCAAATCATGTTTGAAAACGACCTCGGTCTTTTTTGTAGATTCACATCCTGACAATAATGCCAAACTGAGGATCACGAACATTAATGCTTTCATAATGGTAATTGATTAATTAAAGATTTATACCATATGTTACTACGCGTTCACTATCGCATTTAAATAACCATAGGCACCAGGCACATGCTGTTCTTCAAGTCCATGCATTGCCAAATAACGCCTTCCATCCTAATGAACTGCAACACGAAGCCAAAACTTCTAAAGATTTAATGCCTTCATCCCTCAATTTAGAATCCGGATGAATCATGTTGAAGGTCGATGAAAGACCAATATGCTACATGTTCTATTTTCATAGCTAATCCGGCTTGATACTAATAAGTATTGGCAAGTGATCAGAAAGATACCTGTTTTGCCTGGTTCGGACATCTTCATGACTATAGGAGTCCACTGAAAATTTCGAGGTAAATATATAGTCGATTCTCCGATTTTCTGTTTCATTCCTGAAACCATTAAAAGTACCTATAGGACCTGTTGGGGGGTTCTTCGATATTGCCAAGCCATCATCCATATGCTCATTAAATATGGCAATAGGAGCTTTATCCGGAGTAGCATTGAAATCTCCCATTAGCACCATGGGCAGTTGTTCGCTATTGATATTTTGAATATTGTCAATTATTAACGCTGCTGATTGCTCGCGTGCCAAGGCCCCTTTGTGATCAAAATGCGTATTAAAAACCCAGAACCGCTGCTTTGTTGATGTGTCCTCGAACAGGCCGTAAGTACAAATCCTTTCTAGTGCAGCATCCCATCCAATTGACACTAACGTTGGAGTGTCAGAAAGCCAAAAGGTACCTGTTTCTAATAAATTAACGCTCTGATTCCGGTAAAAAATAGCACAGTACTCCCCTTTAGCTAAACCATCGTCTCTGCCCACTCCTACATATGTGTAGTCTCCCAGATTGATCTTTAGAAAATCCACTTGATGTGGTAAACCCTCTTGAATGCCCATGATGGTTGGTTTGATGCGTTCAATATATTGAACAATGTCATGTTGCCGATGACTCCAACTGTTCAATCCATCACTCTTGTTGTCATATCGGATATTGAATGAAATGAACTGGTAATTCTGGCCCCAACATATATTGACCAGGGAAACCATCAACAAGAATTGAAAAATTAGTTTTATCATGGTGTGGTCATAGAGGTATCTATTCCTTTATTTAGGAGACTCCATAATCCCAGTATGGGTCCTACAGCCAGAAATATATAGATCAAATTTGGATTAATGAAATCCCTGAACAGATTGATTAACTGGATACTAAGAATGGTTATTGAAAAACCAATACAGTTGACTATGGTCAATGCAGTACCTTTGAATTCTGCCGGAGCGTTGTTTGCTACCAAAGTGGAAAACAAAGGTGAGTCAGCAATTACCACCAAGCCCCAGAAAATAAGAAAAACCATAAAGATTAAAGTCTCGCCCTGGTAAAAGACCAAGGGAGAAACAAGACAGCACAAACCTGACAAAACCAAAGCATAGCAGGCAATTTTCTTGGCACCAAACTTCAATGATAAATAACCGCCAATTACGCAAGCCAGCCCTCCCAGACCAATGATCAGAAAGGACCATAGTGGTATGTTTATTGGTGTTCCGGGATGATATTGCACATATGTTGCAAGTATTACCGGGACAAAGGCCCAAAATGCATACAACTCCCACATGTGGCCGAAGTAACCAAAAGCAGCAGCACGAAAGTTTTTATTGCGGAATACCAGAAGGAACGCAGTTAAATCTAAAGATTGGCCTGGCCTTCGGTGGGGACCATCTGGTACCAGTATAATCACTAATAGCCCACCCACAATCGCAATCGTGGAGGTAAATATAATAACCATTTGCCAGTTTAAATCTACCGCAAAATCTTTCAGTAGATGAGGAAAAGCCGTTCCCACTACCAAGGCGCCTACCAAGAATCCTAATGACTTTCCAAGGCCTTTTTTAAAATAGTCAGCAGCTATTTTCATCCCCACAGGATAAATGCCCGCTAAAAAAAACCCGGTAAGAAAACGAAAAGTAATTAGACTAGTCAGGCCATTACTCTGCAAAATGACACCTAGATTGAAACCCGATCCGATTACGGCGCTCCAGAAAAATACCTTTGAGGGAGAAAATCGATCGGCTATGGTAAGAAAAGCAAAGACCAAAGTTCCAACAATAAACCCAAGTTGTACCGCGGAAGTAAGGTGGGCCAATGCTGCTTCATTTAGGTTGAACGTGGAGATAAGGTCGTCCATTACCCCGTTACCAGCAAACCAAATAGAGACGCAGAAAAATTGAGACACCACGATAACTGGTAAAATCCAGGGTTTATTAATATGTTGCTGGTTGCTTAAACCGGGTCTGGTATCACCAACAGG